>JAZJZV010000216.1:0-8142 GCA_040389485.1 Chlamydiota bacterium | reverse complement strand
CAGCACTATCTCGACGCGCATATCGCCTACCGCATGGCCTGCCTGAATGCCATCGAATACCTGAAAACCTTTGGGTATACAGGCGAGCAGGCCTACCTTCTTCTCAGCTGCGCTCCCTGCGAAGGCAGGATCAGCGGCATCGTCGATATCCCCAACGCCTGCTGCACGCTGGCCCTACCTACGCAAATCTTTGATTTCGACATCAAGCCATCGAAGTGAATAAATTATTTTAATTAATAGTTAAATTTATTTTTATATTTAAATAAACTAATTAATTCCGTATAATATAACAAAATAATACGGATAATTCATGGCCAGCTTATCATCTAAATACCCTATATTGATCCATACGGAATCCGTATTTATTTATTCCCTCCCCGAAGATAAGCCCGATGTGAGACATCACCCCCTTACCCTTGAAAACATAGACACGCGACCAAGAACCACTCAGAGCACGCAGAAAGGCCCCACCTGTTTTTTCTACGCCATGCATCCACTGCGCCTGCGCATCGGCCCCAACCCCTCTCCCGAATACCACGAAGCTCGCGAAGTAGAAAAACGGATTTCAGACCATCGAAAAAACATCACCGCGTGGCGGATGGATACACTCCCAGCGGTCATCAGATCCTTTGAGAACATGACTGCGGCGCTCGAAATCTCAACCGGCCGCTCTGATCTTTTCAGGGATCGGGCGATCATTGAGGGTTTGCTGGAGCAAATGAATGGCCCCACAATAATGGACGAAAGGCGCGTTGTTGCAGCTAAAGCCAAAGAGCTATTCGAGCAATTTTACGAGCAAAATGACTGCGAGGATCTCATTGATTTTATCGATGCTAAAAACAAAGCCACATTGATTGGGTTCTCCCTTGACTTCCTGACAAAACTCACAAAAGACCCTAAAAAAGCGTACGAAGAGAGGCTCTCCAGAGACGTGAGTGAAACGTTCTCAATGGAGTATGGGCGAGAAATTACCCCCTCTGATCCCCTCGTTACAGATGCAGTCGCCCATGGCTGCACCTCATTTGAAGAGTACAAAGAGAGAGTCTGGGATATGTGTGAACTCGCACATTTAGAAGCTGCCAAAGCATTTGGCTTTGAATTTGCTCCCTGGACACCTGAAGATTCCGTGATTGACCTTCAACACTGTCTAAAAACTTACGGCCCCTTAATCGTCACTGGCAAGTTCGGCGCGTACAACTACTTAGTAGATGCTGAAGTCAAAGAGACTATCGCCGGCAGGTCTATTTATGGCTGGATGGCCAAAGACCGCATCCCCGAACCCAAGCAACCGAGTCGTTTAGGCACATCGTACCACGCTGTCATTCTCATTGGCGCAAAAAAGGCGGGTTTTGTCTACTTCTTGGATCCCGATTACGGCATGGAGAAGATCCATCTGATTTCTTACGCGAATTTAACTACTCACGCTCTTCACAAAGGATCTCTAACCACTTTCGCAGAAACCCGCAGTATGAAGAAGACCTACCCTCCTTCTTACGCCCTGCTCCACAGTTACCTTTTCTACCACCCTTAAAATCGAACAAATAACAGGATTTTATAGTTTGACACGCCATAATATCATGTTATTCTAAAATTTCATTGACTGTCTTTTCATTAATTCTATACAAGTAAGATAAACGCCATGAATAAATTTGATAACATTCATGGCATTTGAAAAACGGAAATGGAATGAAATCGCCTGAAGAGATACTGTCAGACATTGACGCTACAATAGATCAATTAATCGAAAACTCAGACTTGTTGAAACAAGTCGAAAACAAGCCATTGTTTTACTTCGAAATGCACGCGCTTCAAAAAACTCAAGAAAGCCTGATCGCACGTCTTGCACATATGCAAGAGCTTCTGCACCGCGAAAAAAAACAGGAGGCAATGTCTCACTTTTCAATGGGGACGAAGAAAGTGCAAAGGTCAAGTCGACCTCACATCGGCCGCAATCGCAAAAGCACAAACAATTAAAGCTTCACGACCATCAGCGAGAGGTTATCTGTCGAACCTGCGGCGTAGGCGGATTGGACGCAATTGCCTGCAAAAACTGCTGGAGGCGCAAAGCGCTGTGCATGCGCAGCATGGACCAAATTTCTCGAGCTTGCCACATCGGTCACCCCATCACAGCAGAGGAGTAAATTGCTTCCAGGAGCAACCTTGGAAAGCCGCCGCATTGTGATTTTGGGTCGCGCACTGATGGCTCCATTCAATCGGTTGTCTCCAAAGCTTCTGGCAACGGCTAGATCTCCATTGACACGTGGAACGTCAACAACATTAATGACCTGTCCGCCCCTTTTCTTAATCCCTCGATGGAATCGGCCCACATTTGGCTTGGCATCGGAACTGAGTTGTACTGGGCTGCCGTGATTGTCCAATATGGTTCGGGAGTCTCCGACGTTCGCGGTCCACAGCTTGTGATTTAGAATGAGTGCAAATGTCGCTGTCGTTCCCTGATTGAAGCTCATTTGGGGGCAGTTATCTTTTAGAGATAAATTCAATCGGACGCACGCCCTCTTCAGCGCTTTCCACACACCCGCTTTAGAGAGCTTCTGAGGGTTATTCTCAATGAGAGCCTCGTGCACTTCCTGGCGCAAGTGGTCGCGCACATACTGCGCTGCTTCCGGGCCGCCGTGTCCATCAAAAATGCCAAAGAGCTGAACCGGGTATTTTGTGCCTGCAATCTCCACTTCAAACTCAGTAGCCAGATGTGCATCTTCCATCGAGGGCCTACGTCCTTGCGCATGAGCAATTCCCACTCGCCTGTTTCCCACTTGCACTTCTTCCGTGTGGATTGCCGTTGTGAAGGGACCTTCTGAATACTGAAGGGGCTTCTGAGGTTCCTGGCTCATTTGTTTTGCAGCATGGCGCAATTCCGACTTCAGCGACTTTATAATTGCATCAGAGCTTTTTCCAAATCGGTTTTCTCTTACTGCGGGAGTAAGGGTGGTCCTGCCCAAGCAGCGCCCAATCCATTCTTTAAAGCGCTCCCAGCAGCTGCGAAGTCCGCTGAAAAATCCAGAGCAGCATTGAAAGTGGCTCATCGAGGTCAAGCTAGAGGAATCAAAAGCAGAAGAGAGAGAAGGTCTTTTCCCGACCTCATGGACAGGCTGTGGTGTAACGGGAGTGGATGCGCCCGAGACGGGACGTGTGGGTGAGCTCATTGTTTTTCTCCATTTTTGGCCAAATTATAGCGAAAAACGAAGAAAAAGAACAACATGTAAACGATTTTCAATTATATAAAATTAATGAAATTAACTAATTAAAATGACGTTCGCAAGATTGCACATCAATTGATTCATTAATATTGAACCAATTTCCTTACACCTGCTTCCAAATCTTTTAATTGAGGAAGCACCTCGTCTTCTAGGTCTTTGCAATAAGGAACAGGGCAATCTTTTCCCGTCACGCGCACGATCGGTGCATCCAAATACTGGAATGCCTCTGCGCCAACGCGAGCAGCGATCTCTGCACCAAATCCGCAATTGCCAGGGGCTTCGTGCGCGACTAACAACTTGCCCGTTTTCTTCACAGAAGCAAGAACGGTTTCCATATCGACGGGAACAATTGTGCGCAGATCGATCACTTCTACAGAAATCCCCTCGTTCATCAAAGTGTCTGCGACTTGAGATGCAAAGAAGACCATCATTCCCCAGCAGACGAGAGTAACACTCTCTCCACTGCGAACGATCTTTGCTTTTCCAAAGGGCTGGAGCTCATCTTCTTTGGGCTCAATGCGTGCGCAAAAGACCCGCTGGCGATAGAGCGCTTTATGTTCGAGGAAGACGACGGGATTCGGATCGCGGATGGCTGCCTTCATCAGGCGCTTGGCATCTGCGGCGTTGCTGGGAACAACCACTTTGAGTCCAGGAGCGTGTGCTAAAAAGGCTTCGATGCTCTGAGAGTGGTAGGGCCCTCCTTGAATGTAGCCGCCATAGGGCATGCGGAGGACAACTGGGCAGTTCCACTCACCGCTCGCGCGGTAGTAAACGCTGGCTAGTTCATTGAAGAGTTGGTTGACGCCTGTCCACATGTAATCGGCAAATTGGATTTCAGCTACAGGCTTGGATCCAGCCATCGACATTCCCATCGCGATTCCAATGATGGAGGATTCTGCGAGCGGCGAATTAAAACAGCGGTTGGCGCCGTGTTTGGCGGTCAGGTTGCGGGTGATGCCGAAGACACCCCCTTTTCCATGGGCAACATCTTGTCCAAAAACGACGACGGTAGGATCGCGCTGCATCTCTTCATCGAGTGCGTGATTGAGGGCATCCATCATGACAATGCTATCAGGAGATGCACCTGAATCGACTTCGCTAAACGGTTGAAATTGCTCTGGATCGACGTCTTTAAAGACTCCTGTAGCAGCTGTCGATTTGTCGGGAAAAGGAATTTGCTCTGCTTCGAGAGATGCCTCTTCGACTTCTTGGAACGAACGCTCTCGCATGGCATCGATCTCTTCGCGCGTCGCCATCCCTTGATCGATGATCCATTGCTCCATGCGGGGAAGCGGGTCGCGCAGGCGCTCTTCATCTAAACAGGTTTTTTCTTTGTATTTGGAGGGGTCATCGCTGCTGCTATGAGCGCCAATGCGAGGCACTTTGGCAACAATCAGACTGGGACCCAACTTGCCCCGCCCTTTGGCAACGGCCTCAGACAGTGCGCAAGCGAGCTGTTCATAATCACAGCCATCGACTTCGTAAACAGACAGTCCCTCATAACCGCGAGCCATCTTGGCAATGGTCCCACCAGCAGTCTGATCGCAGACGGGCACAGAGATCGCCCATCCATTGTCCTGAATCACAAAAATCACGCCGAGCTGGTGCAAACAGGAAAAATTGATCGCCTCGTGGAAATCGCCTTGTGAAGTGGCTCCATCGCCTGCAGAGACATAGACGACGTCATTTTCTCCGGCGAGCTGGACGGCTTTTGCGACGCCCACTGCCTGCAAGAACTGAGAACCGACACAGCTCGATTGGCAAGGAATGCGCAGAGCCTGATGGGAAAAGTGCTCAGGCATCATTCTCCCTTTCGAGTGATGAGGGACAGCTCGTGCAAGGCACGCCCCGATGATGTCGCGCAAAGAACACCCAAGTCCCAAAGCGAAAGCGCGATCACGGTAATAGGGAAGTCCCCAATCTTTGAAAGGCGTCAGTGCCACCGCAGAGAGGGCGCCAACCAGTTCGTGTCCGTTAACGCATAAATGGAAAGTCCCGCCCTTGTTTTGCCGGATCAGCTTTTGCATTTTTTCGTCGGCAAAACGCGTCCAATGCATCACCTGTAGCACTTGCAAGCACTTGTGCTTTTCAAACAACTCGGACTTCTCCTCGCTTGCGAGGATGGGATGGGGTGTTTCCAATAGCATCTTATTTCTTCTTTTTCTTCTTTAAAATAGGGGTAACCATCTTAAGGCCGGGTTTATTTGCACCCGTTTTAGCCGGTCTATCCCGCTTACCTGGGGTAGGCAGAATTCCTTTGACCATTTGAGAAATTCCACCTTTTTTAGAAGGACTTTCTCCCGCATTCTCTGGTGCGATCTCATCTGCTTTCTTGCTGACAGCTCTGATAAGGCGCCCCTCTCCCCCTCTCACTTCCTCGATTCCTGCGACTCGCGAAGAGAGATAGCGGAGCGATTCCAGACGCTCAGAGAGCGCTTGCAGCTTGGTGTCCACTTTGACGCGGGTACTGCCGCGCAAGTTAGCAAGAAGTTGTGCCTCGGTGTCGAATTTTGCTGAGAATGTGATACTTGAGGCGCTAGGGATGTCGGGAAGGTAGAGGAACAACCGACAAGTCGTCGGCACTGTCGTGTACATGTCGACGGTCACCTGCGGCTCGATTTCCACTTTTGCCACCTGCTTGGGCGGACGTCCCCTCTTCGGACGAGGATTTAATGCCTCATTCGAGTAATACGTTTTTGCCTTTGTCGAAAGCGTTTCTCTCACTCCTGCCAACTCTTTTGGCACTTTCGCATCAAACAGATGCCTTTTGAGTTTCTCCATCATCGCTTTATTGAGATCGAGGTCCTCTTCAAAGACAAATTGAATGTTTTGAGAACGGAGCCACTCAATGATCCGAATGCGCGATCGCTCGACATAGTACTGCTGCCATTTCTCCAATTCCGTCAAATGATCGTAGATGAATTCTAAGAAATTTTCCCTCGCTTCTTTCGACTGAATGATATCGATCAATTTTTCTTTTGTGTCGATATCGTAGACTTTTTCATTGACAAACCCTTCCATGAATTTTTTAGTTTCATAGTAAGTCATCTTGGGAATTAAACAATACCTTACGGCATTCGAGCGCAATTCCTGCTCTAAATCGTCGATTTCTTTCTGTCCTTTGTCCAAGTCGACATAGACGAGAAACCCTTCCACTTTATCGAGATAGAAGTCCCTTTCATCGTCAGATTTGGCGAATGCATCCATTAAGCGGTGGTAGCGGAGTAAAAGGGGATTTTGAGCCTGGGGCAATTTAGACATAGTTCTCTCGGGTTACAAAGCGCAAGCTTCATGGACACGTTACTCTATTGTTTTTCACCGGTTTGCGGCCGGCGAAGCAAGCCATGTGCAAGCACATGGTCGATGGAGCCGGTTGCAAAGATGAAGTTGTAAGTAGCAGCCAGAAGATTCAAAATTCAACTTGAAACGCCAATTTTTCTATAATTCATCGCAAATAAGATACCCCTGCACTCTGTCACAAAACTCGGATAATTGTCACCGAAGCACTTGTTGCTGTTCCGCCTCCTGCTGTCGTTAGCTGCGCATTGGCATTCGAGGAAGTAAATTGAATTTTGAGCACATCAGAAGCGTTACAATTCACAATAAAACTGCTCCCTATGGGGTTGGTCACAGTAGAAGCAGCACCCAGAGCCAAAGCTTGACCAGTTTGACTTCCGATAATTTCGCTCCCATTTAAAACACCTCTCACAGAAAAAGTGGCAGTCAGAGCAAGCACAGACGTCAGGCTGATTTCGGTGCGATACACAATTAAATAGAGACCCGTCTGATTGCATGTGAATGACGCCGTTCCCGTCGTGTGCGTCCAGCCGTTGATGATGGCATTATTGCTAAATGTAATGTCCTGGAAAGTATTGGCCGTTGTAACACCCTGACTCGTCGTATCATAAGCAAAAACATAGTTATCCCCAAACCCCGTTCCCGTTGGTCCTGTCGGACCGGTACATCCCGCCGGACCCGTCGGACCTGTTCCTCCTGTACCACCGGTCATTCCCGTGCTACCTGTGAAACCAGTAGCTCCTGTTAACCCCGTGGGTCCTGTGTTACCTGTGAAACCAGTAGCTCCAGTTTGCCCTGTTCCACCCGTAGAGCCAGTGCTTCCTGTCACACCTGTGGGACCAGTACTGCCGGTAATCCCCGTAGGGCCAGTACCACCAGTGGCACCTGTGAGACCGGTACTACCTGTAAAACCTGTAGGTCCAGTGCTTCCCGTTCCCCCTGTTGCTCCCGTGTTTCCAGTCGCACCCGTGTTGCCAGTGGGTCCTGTAACCCCCGTGGGACCTGTACTACCTGTAGCTCCGGTTTCTCCTGTTGGCCCAGTATTTCCAGTCGCACCGGTGGCGCCTGTAGGTCCTGTAAATCCAGTTACACCTGTTTCGCCTGTTGTTCCAGTAGATCCTGTAACTCCCGTGGGTCCTGTGCCTCCTGTTGGCCCAGTATTTCCAGTCTCACCTGTGGCGCCCATGCTGCCAGTAGGTCCTGTAAAACCAGTCCCACCTGTTTCGCCTGTGGCTCCAGTAGGTCCTGTAACTCCGGTAGGACCCGTACTACCTGTGCTTCCGGTTTCTCCTGTTGTTCCTGCACTGCCAGTTGCACCTGTGTTACCTGTTGGTCCAGTAGATCCTGTAATTCCCGTAGGACCCGTACTACCTGTGCTTCCGGTTTCTCCTGTCGTTCCTGCACTGCCAGTTGCACCTGTGGCACCTGTGCTTCCAGTAGATCCCGTCTCTCCTGCTGCTCCAGTAGGGCCCGTAATTCCCGTAGGACCGGTGCTACCAGTGGGTCCGGTTTCTCCTGTTGTTCCTGCGCTGCCGGTTCCACCTGTGGCACCTGTATTGCCAGTGGGTCCTGTAATTCCCGTAGGACCGGTGCTACCAGTGGGTCCGGTTTCTCCTGTTGTTCCTGC
>JAZJZV010000215.1:1773-15113 GCA_040389485.1 Chlamydiota bacterium | reverse complement strand
CATAGTCTTCAACGAATATGCCCTCTTTGAAAAAGATCTTATAGATATCTCTTTTGACCATTCCAAGTCCCAATGAATCTAAATCCGCAGCAATCCCTTCAAGCTTCTTCTCGTCGGCATCGAGAATGCAGACGTCTACATCATCATCCCACGGCATCAGCCCTTGATAGCGCAAAGCGCCCATGAGCGTTCCGCCGGTTGCCCAGTAGGTGATGTCATGCGCTTTAAAAATTGTGTCGACTTTGCTTAACAATTCGTAGATCAGGTGAGCCTCATCCTTGGAAACTTGCGGAAGATCGCTACTAGTTTTGGGCCCAGATTGGCAGAGTTCTGTGGAAAGTTGAATGGCTTGTTCCAGGCTTTCTTCAGAAAATGTCGCGCACCGATATCCAAACCTTTTTGATAGTTTAAGCAAGGTGTCAGGGCCCAATAAGGAAGTGATAACGAGGGGGTAGTCCAGAAAATTTGTGGGGAAGTCTTTAAACGGGTTTCTGCTATCGAGTTTAATATATTCTGCCGAGAGCGCTTCTGCTAGCTCTTCTGCTGAAAACGAAGCTGATGCAGAGACGCTGACAAGCAAGCGGCTTACCGATTGCTTCTTTGTGGTTAGGGGAGAACTTTCTTGGCTAAACGCGTAAAGGGGCAATACACTGGCGAAAAGTAGTACAAAAGATGCAAAAAACCATCTATGCAATTTCATATCCGCTCGATTGTTCTGTCAGATCTCGATGTTGGACTCATAGGCAGAGACTCGCTCGTGCTTCTTGAGCAGGGGGTGCACTTCTTGTGTGAGGAATTCGTGCGTTTGTTCGACGCTTCTGCCGACGAAATTTTCATGGGAGAGAATGTGCTGCAGATCGGAGGATGAGAGGCCGATCTCGGGGTCTTTGGCGATGGCCTCTAAGAGGTTGCCCTCGAGTCCTTCCCCTTTGATGAGGCGGCTGGCCTCTAAGCTGTGCAGGCGCAGTCTTTCGTGGACGGCTTGTCTGTCCTTCCCCTTTTTGACGGCGTGCATGAGGATCACTTCGGTGGCGAGAAAGGGCAGTTCAGCGTGGAGATTTTTAGCGATGATTTTCGGATGGACGACGAGTCCTTCGGTGATGTTGATGAGGAGCGTTAAAATGGCATCGGCGGTGAGGAACGCTTCGGGGATGGCGAGGCGGCGTCCTGCGGAATCGTCGAGAGTGCGCTCGAACCACTGGGTAGCTTCTGTGTAGAGCGGGTTATCACTGAGGGAAATGAGAAAACGTGCCAGGCTGCAGAGGCGCTCGCTGCGCATGGGGTTGTGTTTGTAGGGCATTGCAGAGGAGCCTATCTGCTTGTCGCCGAAGGGCTCTTCCACTTCTTTTAAATGGGCGAGCAAGCGGATGTCGGTGGCGCACTTATGTAAAGAGGCGGCGAGTGAAGCAAGTGTTGCGAAGATGCCGATGTCTTGCTTGCGCGTATAGGTTTGTCCGCTGATCGCAAAGACCGAGTGAAATCCCATTTTTTGGGCGACGAGGGTTTCGAGCGCTTTGACTTTCTGGGAATCTTCATTGAACAGCGTGAGGAAAGAGGCCTGTGTGCCGGTAGCGCCCTTGACACCAAGGAATCGGAGGGTGTTTTGGGTGTGCTCGCAGGCGTGGAAATCGATCAGGAGGTCTTGCAACCACAGGCAGGCGCGTTTGCCGAGCGTGGTGGGCTGAGCTGGTTGAAAATGGGTGTAGCTTAAAGTAGCGAGCGCGCTGTGCTTTTCTGCAAAGGCGGCGAGGTTGCGGATGGCTTGCAGGATTTTGTTGGAGATGAGTTTGAGTGCTTCTTGCATCTGCAAAAGGTCTGTGTTGTCAGTGAGATAGCAAGAGGTAGCTCCTAAGTGGATGATGCCTCTAGCTTCGGGACACTCATCGGCAAAGGCGTGGAGATGGGCCATCACATCGTGGCGGAATTTGTGTTCGTACCCTTTTACTTTCTCGAGGTCGAGGCGGTCAACGGCTGCTTTCATGGACTGGATTTGCGCATCGGTGATGTGCAGTCCCAGTTCTTTTTGCGATTCAGCGAGCGCAATCCACAGTTTTCTCCACATGGTGAATTTATAGCGGGGAGAAAAGAGGTAGGACATCTCCTTGCTGGCGTAGCGGTGGGAAAGCGGCGTTTGGTACTGGTTCAGGTCTGTCATTTGCCCTCAATCAGAGCTTTGAGATCTCTTAAGTGTTGGAGCAACTGTTTTTTCTGCTGGGAAGAGGGCGCGAAAGCGGGGGTGTCGATCTGATTTTTCACTTTTGCCAAAGTAGAGAGTGCGAGGTCGGCGAGGTTTTGGGCTCTGCGATCGTTTTCAGCGAGAGGGAATGTGTCGCGGATCAATTTGAGAAGCTCTTGCTTGGGCTGCCCTTGGTAATTGTGGATGATGTGCTCTTTCTCTTCGCGGGGGCCATTGCGGCTTGCTAGGCTGTAGACTGCTTGCCTGGGCATTTCATCGAGTTTGCTGTGGAGTTTTTCAGGCAGTGAGGTGTGGAGCTCATAGTACTGCAGGAAGTTGTAAGGAGTTTGCCGGTTGCCGTAAGTGGCGACGAGCCATGCGCTAAAAGCACCATCGCGGTAGTTTTTGAGGATTTCCTGCGCTTTTTTAATCCGTTCGCCGTGGAGGATGATCGCCTGGTTGTTAATCGCTTTGACCTCTGCTGTGAGTGCAGAGAGGTAGGCGAAATCCTGCGCGGTTTCTTGTTCTTCATTTTTGTAATTGGAAAGGAGCTCTTGCAGGTTGTACTGCTCATTTGCGGAAAGTGGCGCAACGCGGAATACTCCGGCAAAGCTGGAGAGGTTGCCGCTCGAGGAGAGTTCCACGAGATTTGTCATTTTCGAGAGCTTCTCAGACGCCCTTTTGAGGCGCTGGGTCAACATGGAATTGACTTTTGACATGCGTTTGTCCAGCTGTTTTACATTGTCTTGACGGTGCTTGCCATTCTCTTAATCAGTTCTTTGGCAAGTGCCAGGTAATCTTCAGAGGCTCTCGCCTTGGGGGCTGTCTCGAAGACCGGTTTTCCGTAAACGGAAGCTTCCGACACGCGGATATCGCGGCGGATTTTGGTGTCGAGAACTTTGCCTGGGAATGTGCTGTCGACGACTTCCAAAAATTCCTTGTTGCTCTTTCCTCGCGGATTCCAGAAGGAAAGGGTGACGCCCAGGATGTCAAGAGTGTGTCTTTGGGAGATGCTGCTCATGAACTCGGAAAGGCGCTGGAGTCCTTTAATGCTGTAGAATTCGGGTGTGGCGCAGACAAGCGAAAAGTGGGAGGCGATCAGCGCAGACTCCGTCAGCCAGCAGAGGGATGGGGGCGTGTCGATGATCACGATGTCATATTTGAGTGGCTCGAGGATCATTTTGAGCCTCTCGTGCGAATAGCGGTCTCCGGCGAGTGGGCCAGTGACCTCGACGCGCTCGAGCCAGGTGTCAGCGGGGATCAAATCGAGGTTTTTAATCGAGGTGGAGACGATCACCTCTTCAATTTTTTTAGTTCCCTGCAAAACTGGAGCCATGCTGTCTTGTGCATCGGGATCGTAACCCAAGCCGGTCGTGAGATTGGCCTGGGCGTCAAAATCGATGAGCAGCACTTTTTTTTTGTAGAATTTGGCAAACGCAGAGCCGAGATGCAAAGAGGTTGAGGTCTTGGCGGTTCCTCCTTTAAAGCTACTGACTGCAATGCGTTTCATGCGTGGCCTCTTTCGCAAACGGTGAGGTTAAGGATCTTTCTGCGCTCTCTTTTTGGATCGCGTCGATGAAGTCGGCAAGAGCAAGCTCTCCATGCACGACATTGTCGCGCGTGCGCAGGTTGATCGTGCGGTTCTCCATCTCTTTATCTCCAACGGTCAGCATGTAGTTGTACTGCATGAGCTGTGCGTTTCTGATCTTCTTGTTGACCGATTCGCTCGAGTCATCGATGTCGCACAGAAGCCCTTTTTTGCGGATCTCATGGGCTAGTCCCTGTGCATACTCGCCATGGCGGTCGGCAATGGTGATCACGCATACCTGCCGTGGGCTGAACCACAGCGGGAATTTTCCGGCAAAGTGCTCGATCAAAATTCCTAAAAACCGCTCCACAGAACCAAACAGGGCGCGGTGGATCATCACTGGCCGCTTCAGCTGCCCGTCGCTATCCATATATTCGAGTTCGAATTTTTCGGGAAGTGCCATGTCGAGCTGAACGGTGCCGCATTGCCAGGAGCGGTTCAGGGCATCGCGGATGTGAATGTCAATTTTGGGTCCATAGAACGCTCCATCCCCTTCGTTAACGCGATAAGGCGCTCCCCAGGCGTCGAGGGCGTCTTTCAGACCGGCGGTCGCCACTTCCCAATCGGCATCGGATCCGATGCTCTTTTCGGGGCGCGTGGAGAGCTCAAGTCGATAAGAGAGTCCAAATGTGGAGTAGATCTCTTCGACGAGCGCAATCACGTTGAGGATCTCCTGCTTGATATCGGAGGGGCGCATGAAGAGGTGGGCATCGTCTTGGTGGAAGCTGCGCACGCGGAACAGACCGCTGAGCGCGCCGGAGGCTTCGTGGCGATGGACGTGGCCGAGTTCGCCCACTCGCAGCGGTAGCTCGCGGTAGCTGTGGGAGCACGACTTGTAATAGAGCATGCAGCCCGGGCAGTTCATCGGTTTGATCGCAAAGTGGCGCTCTTCAATGCTGAAGGCGTACATGTTTTCGCGGTAGTGGAACCAGTGGCCTGAGGTCTCCCAGAGATCTTGACTCATGAGCTGGGGCGTTTTGATCTCGATGTAGTTTGCCTTCGTGTGGATGTTGCGCCAGAACTCGATCAGCCTGTTCCAGAGGATCATCCCTTTGGGCAAGATGAAGGGCATGCCGGGCGCTTCTTCGCGGAGCATGAAGAGATCGAGCTTTGGCCCTAAAATTTTGTGATCCCGTTTCTTGGCTTCTTCGAGAATGTGGAGATACTCCTTTAGCAGTTTGCGGTCCGGGAAGGAAATGGCATAGATGCGCGTGAGCATCTCTTTTGTGGAATCCCCTCTCCAGTAAGCGCCAGAGGTTTTGAGAATCTTGAAGGCCTTGATTTTGCCTATGCTGGCGAGGTGGGGGCCGCGGCACAAATCGAAAAACTCTCCCTGAGAGTAGGCGGAGATCTCATCGCCATCTGCAAAGTTCTGGATGATGTCGCACTTGTAAGGGTTGGACTTAAAGCGCTCGAGAGCTGCTTTCTTACCCGGGATCACTTGGCGCTCGGAGGCGTAGTTTTCCGCGATGACCTTTTCCACCTCTTTTTCGATCTTTTCAAAATCAACCTCCGAAATGGTGAGGTTCGCAAAGTCGTAGTAGAACCCTTCTTCGATGGGAGGGCCGATGGTCGGTTGTGCATCGGGGTAAAGGCGCAAAATGGCTTGGGCGAGGACGTGGGCGGAGGTGTGCCAGAAGACCTCTTTCCCTAAGGGATCGTCAAAATGGATCAGCTCGACCGCATCGCCCTCTTTGAGGGGGGTGGACAGGTCTTTTAAGGTGGTGTTGATTTTGGCTGCGCAGGACTGGTTTGGTGCACGGAGATTGAGTTTTTCGACGAGATCTTTTACTGAACTCCCTTCGGGTAGTTCCACTTTACTCTGATTGACATGAATCAACATACGCTGCCTCTTTTTTGGGCCTTGATTCCATCTTCGGCCAGTTTTCGGCCGGCTGTGAGGCGCTCATCTTCTGCATCGATTGCCTCGGCCAGAGGGCTGCTGGCTATGACCTCGGCAATCGATGGCCTCTCGCTCGGCCGAAATTCTGGCCGAAGATAGATCCAAGGCCCTTTTTTGATTGATTGTAAATGAGTATGGAACAAAATATAAAGGCAAAAATGGGATTTACAATTGCCTGCAAACTTTCAGGAAGAATTTTTTGCTATTCCTTGTGCTGATCCTCGGTTTTTGACCCATGTCGCCGCCCAGGCAATGCAGTCGCAGTCAAATCATTTTTTATATCAGCTCTTCGATGTGCACAACGAATTGCGGCTAACTCCCCTTTTTGATCTCTCGGGAATTCAGGACAGCTACCGCTACCGCGCGCTGCAGAGGGCGAGAAGGCTTGCTGCCTTTCTGATGGATTCCCAAGGCGAGGTCCTCCCCGACGCGCTGGAAAAGGTGATCCTCGCTCTGGAAAAAGAGGGACACCTCTTCTATCCCCAAGGATTTAGCGACAGCACGATCCTTGACCATGAACTGACAATCCTCAGACAACTCCGCAGCGCAGAGGTGCTAAAAAGTCTAAGACGGTTTCAAACGCCTCTTTGCCACGCCACTGCAGAAAGGCTCATTTTCGAGACGCTCAGAGAGCCTGTTCAGGGGGTCACAGAAGCTCATCTGCGGCGCGCTGTTCTCTGCGCTTCTCTCACTCCATTGAGGCAAAACGTCGGCTCCTGTTTTGCTACGGCGCCAGCCATCCTGATCCAACGAGAACAATATCTTCAGTTCTTGGACGATCTTTACGATCTTCTTTCTACGGGGAAGCTCAAGCGCACATTTGGCGGGGTCGAGTACGCCGTTCCCTTAAGTCCCAACACAGGGATTGGCGATCTCAAAAAAAATCTGATCTCGATTGATTCTCGTCTCAGACCATGGACCTGCCCTGGCGTCTCTGCCGCCTTCGATATCCTTTTCCCTTCGCAATCTGGCTTAGGAGAAGAGGCCAAGGCGAGTGCGATTGAGAAGCAGATTTCTATGATGGGCAAAAATGCGCTGACTGTCGATGAGTGGATCCATGCTGAATTGCTCGAACAAACGCGCGTTTCCGAAGAGGACCTGCAGAGGGCGCACAAGCTTGCGAGGGCGCACATCAAGCAGGACCACTTTTCAGTGCAGGGCTCTCCCACCCTCAAAAAATTAGACGATTTGCAGCGCTTTGCAGAGCTAGAGGCGGCAGCGCGCAACGCCTTCAACGGGATCTGCGACAACGCTCTGCTCAAGGCGTGGGAATTCACGCTTGCCTCCTACTCTGAGGTCAAGATGGAGTTTTCGCGGTGGAACCTCTATTCGAGTCTGGGACTTTCCCATCAGGAGACAAGAGGGATTGGCGCGGTGATCTACCACTATATCGAGGAGCGCCTGGCTGAAATCAACTCTCAGATCGAAGAGTATCAAAAAGAGTACGCCATTGCTTTTGATCAGGTGCGCGGAACTGAGACTCTTTTGCGCAAGGCGGGCTCTGATGCAGAAGTGCGTAGGCTGCAAGCGGAGTATCAAAGCAGAGTCTACCACATGCGCTCTTGTCAGGAAATCCGAGACACAGCACACGCAAAAGGCACGCATCTGACTGGGCTCTATGAATTTCTCATTCGACAATACGACAAAAAATTCCCCGAGTACTTTCAAGAGATTTACGATGCGCAGATGCAGGATTTCCATGGGGATATGTACAACGACAGCCCCGCAGGCTTTCGGCTTGTGTACAAACATGGCCGCCAGGATCCCGCCCTTTGGACGCTGATCCACGATGCAGACCAGTACATCGAATCGCTCGTCGAATTTTTCATTTCAACAGAATCGCATGTGGCAGCTGAATGCGAATGGGAGGGAGGAGAGGCAGCCGTGCTTGAGGTCACCACGGCAATTGTCGCCCACGTGCGGACCGATGCCTTTTTGGAAACCGCCCTGCAGCGCATGGCAAAAGCGCATGAAGCTCCGATTACCGCATCCCCCTTGACCCAGTTAAGCGCGATTGAGAAAAAACCGTGGGCGTACACATCGGGTGGAACGATGACCACTCTTGTCAAAACCTACTATTGCCTTCCCAATGAATTGCGCCATGAGGGGCGTTGGGCTGAGAGCGAGATCGACCTTTTGATTTTTTTGATCGATGCGATCAAACACCTTCCCCCCAAAGCCACCGATCCCTTTGTGAAAAACCCCAAAAAAGGACTTCTGATCTCCTCTCCCACCCACGCTTTCATCCTGCTACCGGGAGCAGAAAAGTTCAGAGAAGGGTGGCAGGAAGAGGTTTTCACCTATACTTGGGTTCGCGATGAGGTGTTTTTACCCAGTCAGAAGTTTTATGGAGAAATGCGGTTAAATGCCGCTCACCAGGAGTTTTTGCTGGAGACCTTTGCCGAGGAGCTTCCTCCCCTCTTGAGCCACTTCCTCCAGAAAGGCTTTACTCCATCTCAAAAGGAGCTCACTGTCATCGAATGGAGGAATCGGATTCTCTCCCAAACATCAAAAGCGGAAAAACTCACCGCCTCTCAAATGGCGGCGCTGAGCGATGCGGTGGATTCTTTTCTCTATCAGAATTTGCCGATTGTCTCCGGCAAACAGTGGAAGGCGCTCGTTCGGCGCCTTTTTTCCGACTTGGCAACGCCCGCTCTCGAGGAAGTACTGCAAAGGCTTCCCGATGTTCCCTGCTCTCTGCTGACCGCCCGCACCGTCAAAGAGATGGCCAAGAGTTGCTACCTAATTACAGCAGGAACCGCTTTTCTTCCGTTCGATCTCTCCCACCACATCGCCAAACACGCACGTTTCATTGGTCTGGCAGCTCCAACGCCTGTGCTCTTTGCCGATACGAATTGGACGGAAAATGATTTTGGTTTTGTCGTGAATCCCGGAACAGGCCGTCTCGAGCTGTGGCGCCTCGATCGCACTCTTTCTCGAGGCTATCCGATGAGTCTATGGAAACAGTGGGTCAATGGCACCGATCGCAAGCAGTGGATCGTGTACACACAATCCATTTGAAATGCAATTGGCGCAAGAGAGGCACAACCAGATCAGTTCTTTTCCTCGACTTCGTCCTCCAAGCCCCAAAAAGATCTGACTGTGTCTCTCTTGCGCCAACTGTTGCCCACCTGGCGACAATTAGTCTTCGGTCGTCCGCAGCTGCGAAAGGCTACCAAAACGGCTCATGTCGGGCAGCTTCTTTTTTACCTTACTCAACAGGTGCTCTGAGCGCTCAATTTGCGCCATTTGGCTCTCAAACCGGCGCTGGAGTTCATCTCTGGATAGGATTTCATCTTCTTTGCCAAAGATCGCATCGATTTTGCTTTCAGTGACAATAGGAACGATGGACTCAGAGTCATCTGAATCAGAATCGGTTTCCTCAACTCTTGCCTGCGCAAGCAGTGCATGGAAGAGAGCTCTCGCCGCAGCTCCTGTTACAGGATCTTGAAGAATAGGGATTTGACCGATAAATTTTTCGCAGGCAGCTTTGTAGTGTTTAAGTTCAGGTTTGTTCTTATTGTACCAATTGACTGAGGCGTTTGAATCGAAAACATCCGTGAGGGGTTTTTTGGAGTTAACGTAGTAAGGGATCGTGCTCCAGAAATAGGGGATTTCCCATCTTTTCTTGAGGCGCCCAATTGTTGCAACGAGAGCAGGGTCGTTGAGAGCTTCAGTTGAACTAGATGAGCTGGCAACAGATCGCGTCGGAACCACCGGCGCATCTCTTGGCAGCGGTGGTGGTGGCGGTATGGAGGCTGCCACGGGTCTTGGGATGTATGCAGTGAGCTTTTGGAGTTGTGTCAGCGTTTCATCATGCAGCCGTAAAGCCGTAGGAATCAATGCTCCCTGGAGGACGCTCTCTCTTTGCTCCGTAGGGAGGAGAGAGTAAGCTGCAAGAAGCGATTCTTCTGTGACAGTTTGATCCAAAAAGCGGATAAACGCACGATAGAAATTAAACGTGTTAGCGAACAGATAGTTCTTTCCAAAATCGGGGATGTCGGGCTTTCCTGCGCACTCCCAGAGATTAAAATAGATTTGACCTTTTTCCAGTGTACTCAGCTCGTGGAATCGCTGCGCTAGCGCATGGAATTCGGGGTCGTGGAGCTCAAATCCCCTTTGCACATCGGAGATTTGAGTCAACTTGCGCAGAGAAGAAGTTTCAAATAACCACAGCAAGATCTCAGCGGGTTTGTTGGACTGAGCTGTCGAGCTAGACATGACTGTTTCTGTTGGCACAGTATCTAAGGCTGACGGCACCCATTCTGAGGGTTCTTCAACGATTAAGGATGGTGGCGCGAGAGCTGCGAGTTGCAGCAAATCTTTCGTCATTTGATTTTTATTCGTAGCGATTTGGCGAAAGACTTGATTTGTCCCTAGGGGACTAATCAACCCTCTTTTGTCGATCTCCTTAGCCATGCAGTTGACGAGTTTGCGTCTGATGGCAATTTCAAGTCGGATTTTATCTTGAGGAGTGAAGGCGATTGCGCAGATCTGTTCCACGTAGGCAGTGCACTTTTCGTCGAGTTGAGGATCGAGCCATGCAGCGTGGGTTTGGATTCTGAAAGTATGGAGGGTGATGTCTATTTCTTTTTTGTACAAAGGGAAAGTGGGGTTGGAAACGAGGTCGTGTGCAATTGAGTCTAGCATCTGGTCGAGGGGGTGCTCAGTATTGTCGGCGTAGGGATCAAGTGTGGAAATTGTCTCTGTAAATATCTCGCGTAGTTGCGCATATTCTGGTTTCCCCAAAACAAATGTCAAAAGGGGCAAGGGATCCTCTTGGTCTATGGGAGAGACCTGGTTCCAATCACTCACATCGAATTCAAGATCGCTCGAAAGAGGTGAGGTGCTCTGATGCGAGGGTGACAGAGATACATCGGAGGATGAACTTTCGGGTAGTTCCATTGCACGCGGCGATGAGATTGTGGATGGCTCTGCATGTGCCGAAGAGAGAATCTGGTAAACCCCTTCTGGCGCAGCATTTGTCATCTGGAAAAGCAGAGTTTCAGGAACTAGGTGGTTTTCAATCTGGGAAAGGAACTTTGGCATATCGGGATCAAATGGAATGAGGTCAGTCTCAGCCATTGTCTTGCTTACCCAATTGACAATGTGGCGTCGCACAGCCAGCTCGAGGATCTTCTTTTCTACAGGATTAGAAGTTGCCTCGCTAAATCCCTTGATAAAGGGCGCTAGTCTTTCATTGGACTGCTCGACGATCTCGAAGGTGGATGTGTTCGGGCTTCTCAATGGAGATTCTGGAGAAGAGAGGACTGCATCAACTCTCTTTTGTATCCACAGCTCGATCGGATGGAATGCATGGGGAGAGAGAGGATGGAAAGTGGACAGGTGTTCCAGAGGGATGCCATCAGAGCTGACACTAGAGTTAAGGGGGTCAAAGCCTGCGCGTCTAATCTCTTGAAGTGCTGAGTGGGTCGCAAATCGGAGGATTCCTATTTTCTCCACTGGCATTTTTCCGCCATTGGTTTCGATGGAGAGGATCAGCGCTTCGGTTTCAGGAGCGATGTGCTTTCCAACCAGTTGCGCGCGGATGTACTCGCCAAACAGGCGTCTCACCCCGATGTAGAGGAGTGCTTTTTGTTCGTCAGAAACGCCCAGGGCGCACAGTTTGTCGATGTAGGGAGAGCAGGCATCATTGGATTTGGCGGTGAGATTTAATTTTGTCCAATGAATCCCAAAACGAGATCCGCCTATGCTGAATCGCTTGATATTGAGCGGAAAGTCTGGATGTGAGCAGAGGTCAACCACCATGCGTCCCAGCATTTCATTGATCGGGTCGACTTGACTGTAGGGGTGGTAAGTTTTTTGATCTCGGTCTGCTTCTAGAAACTGGCTTAGGCTTTCGTATTCCGATTTAGAAAGAACCTGGGTAAGTAAGGGCAGCGGATCCTCTGAAGTAGTGGAGGTGATGAGTGAAAAAGCGGTTGGCGTTGAGGGTGGTTCTGGAATGAAAAGAGTTTCAAATGTGTGACGGCCAAGGTTGATTGTGGAGGCTAATTTGGATACTAGCGGCGTCTGATTAAATCCGTAACAGGGTAGAGAGTTTCCTTTTGTGCGGAAAGAGAGCAGAGCATTTAATTGTGGCTGAGGGAGGCCGGGATGTTTTTCCAGAATGATGTGATAAAGATGCGCTCTTGCTGCAATTTCCAACTCTCTTCTCTTGCTAGGGTCTTTGACAAAACCGCACACCTCTTCGATGAATCGATTGCTGCGACCGATTCCCAGGATGAAATTGAAACTATGCTTTTGCAAGCGCTGCATGTTGGCGTCAAAGAAATCGAGCGTTTGGAGGAACGGTGAATCGATTCTTACAAAAGCTGTCATGAGTGAGTGGAGGCTCTTGTGGATGGGGTGGGTGTCGACATCTTGGCTAGGATCAAACGCAGAGGATTTTCGGGTAAAGTCATCCTGGAGTTCGAATAGATCGGATAGGCAGTTCAGCTCAGCAGAGAGGGGATACTGCGCCTGTGGAGAGGGGAGACTTTCGATTTGAGGATAGAGCGGTGCAGCGGGCTCAGAGGGAGATGCTGCAACATCCCCATAGAGTTCATCGAACAAGTCCAATTCCAAATCTTCGAGCTGATCTTGCGATGGAACAAGATGCTGAGGAATGCGGTAATCTGATGACATTGGACTCTCCTTAGTTTTAATCAATTATTTTGACTTACTTATTTCTTCGTTGAGTTGCTCGATGACTCCTAATCCTTCAGAACCGAAATTTTCATTGGAATCATACCTTTGCAATCTGCAGAGGATATATAAGTGCATTTCAATCCGTTGCTGTGTTTCTTTGGGCAGAGCTTTAAAGCTTTGCATCAGAGTGTCTTTGTCGTTTAATGAGCTGAGGACTGCATTGAAGAAAGTGAGCTTTTTATCGAACCGGTGAGTGGCTCCGTAGTTCCACTCTTCAATTTTTCCATCGAGCTCCCAAATTCTTCCGTCGATCTGATCCTTTTCTTTGGAATCCAATGCATCAAATAGAGATTTGACTTCCTCGTCCGTAACGGGTTGATAGATTTGAAGAAAGTCTGATGCATTTCCCCTGGCAATCATTTCCAAAAGCAAGTGGGCCATCGGGCCATCGGAAGGTTGCTGTGACACGAAGGCAATGGGTATGAGCTCCTCAGGAGGTTTAATCCCAAGAATGCGATACAAATTGGGAAATGCTTCTAGTGACATTATGTTCGCCTCAATTTATTAATTTTTATAAAAACAATCTGTCGATTATTATTATATCTAATCTTGAGTTGTTTCTCAATTGTAAATTGTTTTTAATTGATATGAATCATTTCAAAATTTGAATTAGTTCAGTCAAAGAAAAAGATACGGGATGTTGAGTGTAGATAAGGTGAGAGGCTTTCAATGGGACGCATGAGGCAAAGCAAATGGATTTTTTTGAATTTGAGTATTTGATTGTAAACGTCTAATTTTAAAACAGTTGCAACCTATTTTAGAATCGCGACGACAATGACGCGATTCTAAAATGATGTCGGATAGATTTTTTTTCAGATTTTCATAGAAAATTCTTTTGACATTTGGTAGCGTCTCAATTTTCTCTCGGGAAGTAAGCGGTAAGTCTACATGAGATCTCAAAACGTCACCTGGATCCTCTTCTGTTTACTTTTGTTGATAGGAAGAGCTGCGCATGCGCTTTA
>JAZJZV010000215.1:0-1763 GCA_040389485.1 Chlamydiota bacterium | reverse complement strand
TTTACAACGGCAATCCCAGTTTCCCTATGATGCCAGAGCGCGGGGCGTTCATCTCGAAGAATGCCTGGCTCGGTGTGAAAGCCGGCTATGAATTTGATGATGTCTATGACAGGAAGCTCAAACTCGTCGGCCAAGGAAACCCGAATGCGAGAAAACATGTCCAGGAATCGAAGTACAGGTCGCAATTTGGCGTGCTGACACTCAATTTCGGCGATAGGGTTGAGGTGTTCTCAACGCTGGGCACGCTCTCACTTTCTGTCGTGCACCGCCCCTTCAAAAACACAAAGGTCTCCTACCGCACCGATTCCGACTTTGCCTGGGGAGTGGGCGGAAGAGTTCTTCTCGTCTACTGGGGAGACGTTCAACTGGGCGTGAATGCCTCCTACGTGGCGTCCGATCTCTCTCTGCATTCTCTCAAGGTCAATGGACAGTCCTACTCGAGAAAGGGGGCGGAGGTTGACTTTAGAGAGTGGCAAGTGGGGATCGGAGTTTCCTATCGGTGGAGATGGATCGCTCCTTATCTCGGAGTAGACTACTCCGATTACCGCTCCCGCTTTGAGTATTTGGACTCGATGCGTCCTATTTTCCCCAGCAGACATGTGACGTTTAAGGATTGCTACCCCATGGGTCTTTATCTGGGATTTGGGCTCTTCCCCGAGAGAGCCATCAATGTCAACGTCGAGGCGCGTCTCATCAACGAAAACGCTTTTTCCGTCAGCGGCGATTTCCGGTTCTAACACTCTCTCATTGCAATTAAATGAGTGTCATTCTATTATCCGCGGTGTTGTTCATTCAGTTTTATTTAAAAAATCAGCTATCGGACGTCTAAAACAGTTGGCGTCCAATCCTTTCATTCGTACAATGAGGTGTACGGTAGAACGTGTGCTGAGCATCGATCAAAGCCGGAGTTATCGCTATGAAAATCAACCGCAAGCCATTCATTGCAAGTCTTTGCTTATTCAGCAGCCTTTGCCTATTATCCATGCCCCTATCAGCGTCGACGATCGATAGCTCTTCCGACAACTTAGAGCAAAAAGATATCAATGCGCTTCGCGAGTGGATCAACACCAAGCGCCAAGTCACCGTCCGCGAAATGGGCGGCGCCCTCTCGATCAGCGGCGAGGTGCGTACAGAGTTGCAGTCCACATCCGAGACCGTGAACGGCATCCAGCAGCGCAGCAATAAAAAAGCGGCCTCTCATGGAAGCGATCTGGGAGCAGTTGCCTTCCCTCACAACGCCTACGACGTCGAAGTCAACATCATGCTCGACTATCGCACTGAAGGTTCTTGGGCCCTAATCAAGCTCGAATTCGACAATGACTGCGGTGTGTTTAGCGGAACGTTGAACAAAATCAAACTCGAGCGGGCAGTCTGGGGCGTACGCGTCATCGACGGCGACACCTACTATTTCGATGCGGAACTCGGCCGGCGCCGTCTATCGATGATGCTCGATTCCAAGATCGAATTTAACTCCTTCTTCGACGGTATTTGGTTCCGTTACGACCAGGGCCTTGACTCCATCGGTGACATTTATGCACATGCTGGGGTGTTCGTCATCAATGACGCGCGCAACCAGTACGGGTATGTGGGAGAGCTGGGCTTTCTCAATATTGGCAATACCGGTCTTTACGCCAAATACTCTCTCATTGACTGGAACACAAAAAATCTGCACAGCAAAGTAAAAGATCGCATCTTCGACTTTATCGTTTCCCAGTTCCTGATTGGATACAAATTCATGCCGAAAAAGCTCCAAAAAGTTGTCC
>JAZJZV010000214.1:13426-17223 GCA_040389485.1 Chlamydiota bacterium | reverse complement strand
CACACGATCATTCCCCCTGTCCCCTCCCTTTTCACCTTCAATACGCCACAGTCTCCCCTGCTTGACCTGGCAGGAATCAGCGTGGGCGATGTAGAGCTTAAACTAGCCGGCACCCCCTTGAAGCAGCGAGGAATCCTCCTCTTAACCCACTGGGGCTTTAGCGGACCCTGCGCTCTCAAACTCTCCGCTTGGGCAGCACAGCACTTGCATGAGTGTCACTATCACACTCAACTAACCATCAACTGGATCCCCCAATATGATAGGAGCCAAGCCTTAGACACCCTTCTCGCCCTCAAAAAAGAAAAGCCCCTCAAGAGACTAGAGAACGAAAACCCCTTCCACCTCCCCTCCAATCTTTGGAAAAATTTCTTACATCGCGCCGCAATCCCCCACACCACTCCCCTAAGCCATCTCCCTAACGCATCACTTCAGAAACTTTTAACGATTTTATTGTCAGACACTTACGAAATTGAAGGGAAAACGACGTACAAACAGGAGTTTGTCACTTGCGGCGGTGTTGACCTGAAAGAGGTCGATTGTAGAACGATGGAGAGCCGTCTCATAAAGAATCTCCATTTTGCAGGAGAAGTCCTTGATATTGATGGAGTTACGGGCGGATTTAACTTTCAGAATGCCTGGACCTCCGCCTACCTAGCCGCTACCGCCATTGCCTCTAAATAAAATAAAATACGAAATTAGTTAAAATAAAAGTTAAATTAAAATATTTTTTAAATTGACTAAATCATTTAATTTAATATATAATCAAATGAAAAAACAGAGGAAGAGAGGGCGTCATGAAGATTTATTTTAATGGTAATCTGAACATTGAGCAAAACAATGCGCTTATTGCCGACCCGGCAACACCGGAACACGAAAAAATCGGCGCCGTGTATCAAAATACGCTCAACTATCTCCAGCAAAACATACCAGTTCCACCCTCTCTCTATGAGCAGCTGGGCGTCTCTCCACACGATCCTGATGCCGTCCATCAAATGAGTGCCCTCATTTCTGATTTGGCAACTCCCGGCTTGATCATCACCCCACTTCAAAGTCATGAACATATTGATCAAAACTCAGGGGCTTTTCTCATCCGAAAACCTGGAGAAGAACGCGAAGTTGCAGTATTTAAAATAGGTGTTAAGCGCGCGGGGACAGAACTCATGGTCAGGCGATTTGCTCAACTACTCGGCTTAGAATGCCATATGATCCCAGGCATGTACTGTTCTCTTACGGAAGTTGCTCACGAAACACTTAGAGGAGCAGCAATCGAACTATGGAATGGACACGATTGCGAATACATCAGGCCTCGTCCTTTAATGAGCAGTTCCTCGCAGGCTCTCAATTTCAGTAGTGGATCATCGGAAGACTCGGAAGAGAGCGATCCGCCATCTATTTCTATTGAAGATCTATGCTCTTCACCATTGAGTCGCTCGCCCGCGCCGGTTAAGTGGCATGGCAATGCCGGATTATCTCTCAATCAAACTGAGGATTTTGAGCGCGATAGCGCTAACACCAGCTTTACAGGAGATGAGGATTCCGAAGATTTCGTTACATTTACACAGGAGCCTCATCCAACGCCAGTTAAACCATCTGCTCTCACTGGATGGACGAGTAGTTATTCCTCAACAGAAGAAACCGATGAAAGCTCAAGTTTTACTCAATCAGAAGAATCCGAGGAAGGCTCAAGTTTTACTAACTCAGACGGCGACGATACAGCTTCGATCGGTTCTGGATCAGATCAAGGCTCTCGACCTGCACCCGTTAGTTTTGACGAGGATCCCTATATGCTCGAATTCATGCAGCAATTTGGCGACGCAAAAGTGACGTCGACCCCAGCCCCGCTCACGACATCCTCAAGCACGCAAGCAATGGAATCGACAATGGCTGCCGTTGTTGGCATTGTCCAACCCTTCCTATACGAAAACAAAGAAGCAAGAAACGAAATATCTTCTATCCAAGTGATGAATGCCGCATTTGCCGCCCTTCTCGCCGTTGCCATCGGCTTACAGGATGGAAAGCCGGACGGAATTATCCTCGATGCGCGCACTAAATTGCTCATGCTCTTTGATGTGGAATACTGCATGGCCACTAAACTCGATCTTCCGAAGGACTGTACCAAAGAAATGGTCGAAGAGCGGATTGCTCCCCTTGACATCCCTTTCTTGGCAGAAGAGATATTTAACCAGCCGCTTTCCAAAGAACAGGTCACCGTACTTGCTAAATTGGTTTCTGGATGGAATTTGTATGACATTGTAAGTGAAATTGCAAACATCCCGATTCTCTACGCAGACCCGATTGCAGAAGAAATGCCAGAGGGTGCAAGAGGAGTGAACCAGGCAAGTGCACACATCAAAATCCCAGGAATCACAGAAGACAAAGTCAACGGATTCTTTGACAGGTGGAATTACAACCCTGCAGGAGAAGTGAACCCCAAAAAACACTTGCTCACAAGAGAACAACTAGCCGTTTGTAATACACGGCTTAAGCGACTTCAAGAGTTCATTGTCAACAAGTCCATCTATAGAGAGTCTTTCACTGCAGCAGATCTGATCTACGCCGTCGATTACGACGGGGAAAAAATTGCCAAGGCTCTTTCACAGCATGCTTCTTTCAGCGACTTTTACTCGCGCTTTAGTCCTTCGAGATCTTCTAACGGATCATCAAGCCCAAGTCCTTCTCCCAAATCTGCATATCTGAGTATTGGTGGAAAATTTTCCCCTATGCATGCAGCCGTCCATTTCTCCGACTCGGAAATGAATTTCATTCTACATAGTGGAAGCTCTGAAGATATCTCTTCCTTTAGCGCATCTACTGGTAACCTTCCAGAGGCCTCACCGCCGCTAACATCTAAAAAAGAGGAAAAATCCCTTCCTCACAATTTGCCAACGAGTGACCCTATTGCCATCCGGCACCCTCGTCCAACGAGGAAAAACTCTCCCGGAAGTCGTGGCGATAGCGTTCCTAGCAGCTACACCGCATCCTCTAATGGGCGCAGATAGAAGCTTATCTACAAAAACTAATAGCGAGGGCGGCTACCAAGATACCCTCGCTCTCTCAGAGAAATATAGCTACTCCGGCAGACGATCAGATGATCGTCTAGCCCAATTCCCATGACAAGGCTGGACTGAAGGAGCGCTCGCGTCAAATCGAGGTCTGCTTGGGAAGGCGTGGGATCGCCACTGGGGTGGTTGTGCGCTATGATCAAACTATGCGCTTTGTACCTCACAGCCGGAAAAAACACTTCGCGAGGATGCACTAAAACCTGGGAGAGCGTGCCCATCGACACCTGCTCCTGATGAAGGAACTTTCCACGAACATCGCGAAGAATCACAAGAAGCACTTCCTGCGGCACATGGGCGATTTCCGCCTGCGCAAGCTGGTAAGCATCTTCTGGGGAAGTGATGGGATAGTTTTCTAGAGAAAGTGGTTTTCTGCATTTAAGAGCAATGCCAAAGACAGCTCTTAGCTGAATGGCCTTCGCCTTTCCAATCCCTTTGATTTGCATGAGCTCGACAACAGATGCCTCCAAGAGGCGGTCGAGCCCGCCAAATCTTTCCATGAGCTCGCTCGCAAGAGCAAGAACGGATTTGCCCGAGGTTCCACTGCCAAGTACAATGGCTAGCAACTCTGGAATTGAAAGGGCACTGACGCCATCGCGCACTAGTCTTTCACGCGGCCGCTCTTGGACAGGCAATGCCTTTAAGCCCCGCTCCCTCGACTCTGTACACTTTTGTAGCAGCATCCATCACTCCATTCGGAAAGCTTGGACCTTGTATTCGATCTGGGCAGGAATCTCG
>JAZJZV010000214.1:10233-13416 GCA_040389485.1 Chlamydiota bacterium | reverse complement strand
CAGGATGTCATTTTCCTCGTAGTCGCAGGAAATTACCCTTCCCTCGCGCATGAGTTCACTCACGAGTGCAAAATGACTTTGAGGAATCCTCACTTTGACAACCTTACGCAAGCGCGAGATCTCTTGCATCATGGATTCCATGAGCGCATCAAAACCCTCGCCAGAGAGTGCGGAGATCGCCACTGTTCTTGGGTATTTGACGCGGAACTTAGTGAGGATTGCAGGATTGGGGCACTGGTCAATCTTATTGAGGACGGTGATCATTGGATACCCTTCAGCGCCAAGTTCCTTCAGTACTTTCATCGTTTCTTCCGCCTGGGACTCGGCTTCGGGGTGGCTGACATCGATGAGATGGATCAAGATATCCGTGTGTACCGCTTCTTCTAGCGTGCTTCTAAAGGCCATAATGAGCGTGTGAGGAATTTTGCGGATAAACCCTACGGTATCGATGAGCAGAATTTCTTGGCGGTTGGGAAGAGTGAATTTGCGCGTTGTCGTATCCAAGGTGGCAAAGAGTTTGTCTTCGACGAGCACTTCTGCTTGAGTCAGTGCATTGAGCAGCGTCGATTTGCCCGCATTGGTATAGCCAACGATCGCAAAAGTGGGAATGGCTGTGCGGATGCGCAGGCTGCGCTGGGTTTGACGCTGCTCCAAAATCCGCTCGATCTCTTCACTTAAGCGATCGATCTGGCGCCGCAGGATGCGACGGTCAATCTCAATCTGCTTTTCTCCTTCCCCTTTGAGGTAAGCTCCGCCTCCTGCCGTCCCACTCTGGCGCGAAAGGTGCGTCCACATCCTTCTGAGACGAGGAAACTGGTACTTGACTTTGGCTAGCTCGATCTGCAATCGCGCCTCGCGCGATTGTGCGCGCTGGGCAAAGACCTCAATGATGAGCTCTGTGCGGTCGATCACTGGACGCAAAAAGATCTTTTCGAGATTCCGCTGCTGGTGGGGAGAGATTTCATCGTCGAAAATGATCACTTCGGCGCTCATTGCATCCGCTTTAGACTTGAGTTCCTGAAGCTTTCCGCTACCTAGATAAGTTGCAGCTTCGAGTTTCTTAATGGGGCAAGTGACTTTCCCCACTGCCTTGAGCCCATAGGTGTCGCACAACCTTTCGAGCTCTTCCAAAGACGTCTCGGCTATGCACACGTCGGTTCCGGACCTAAAGGCGCCAACGAGCAGTGCCCTTTCCAGTGCATTCAGCTGGAAAGGTTCCATAAGGATGGTCGGTTTCTTTTCTTCTTTCATGATGAGCGTATTGAAATTTTGAGACCATCATAGCTCAACCGCACATCTGGGGGCAAGAGGGCATTTGTCTCTGCATACTCCAAATCATGGGCAATGTGGGTCAAATAGGTCATGCGGGCTCCAACGCGCCGGGAAAACGCGATCGCCTCCTCGACGCTAAAGTGCAAGGGGGTTGGCACATGGCGCAGAGCGCTCAGCACCAGAATCTCCACCCCCTTGAGATGAGAGAAGATCTCATCAGAATACTGGCGGATGTCGGAGACGTAGGCAAAATTGCCCCATCTGTATCCTGTCACCTTCATGTCTACTTGATAGTAAGAGAAAAATTGAAAAGAGGTCCCACCGATGGAAAATTCCCCCGCATCCGAGCTTAGCACGTGGAAATCGAGCTGCGCTGGAAGGCTCTTGCCCGACACATGCGGCTGGATCATATAGTGGTAGCGCCGCTTCACCTCTTCAAAAGTTTCATTTGAAAGCGCACAAGGGAGCTTTTCGCGGGTGAGAAAATAATAGGAGCGCAAATCATCAATCCCCCCAATATGATCTGCATGCGCGTGGGTGAGTAGCACGCCGTTTAAATGGTTGATCTCTCTTGTCAGCGCTTGCTCGCGCAGATCGGGGCCGGCATCGATGAGGAACTGCTTCCCCTCTACCTGAATGAGCCCGGCTGAGCGCAAACGGCGATTAAAGGGGGATGTCGAGGTGCATACGGCGCATCGGCACCCAATCACGGGAATGCCAGCTGAGCCTCCCGTTCCCAAAAATGTAAACTCCCCTTTCATCCTACCCCTCCCTAAAAATGTGAGGAATGCTCTCTTCCTCATTTGAGAGAATGGCACGTGCGAGGAAATTCCCGCAATATGCATGGTAGAGAAGTCCTCGCGATCCCAGCCCCGTGAACACCCAAACGCCAGGGCGCACTCTTTTCACAGTGGGGGCATAGTGTCCCTTCTTTCCCACGCGAATCGCCGCTTTGCAACCCACCACCTCGAGCTGCTCGACTTCGGGGAAAAAGAGGGCAATTTTGGGAAAGAGTTCCCGCTTGACGCGCTCTGGCTGTGCTTCTTCCGACAAATCTTGCCGTTCATAGGTAGATCCGATATAGCAGATCCTTTCTCTGTCTGAAACCGCCAGATACCCCTTGCAAATGCAACTCTGAGAAAAGGGAGGGATTTGCTCCGGCACTTTGCACTCGAGCACCTGTCCTTTGATGGCAGAAATGGGGAGACCCTGACACTCTTCCAGCTGCCACACTCCCGCACCCGCAGCAATCACGATCTGGTCATATTCCCCAAGTTGACTAAGGCTTGTCATCGCTTTCTCTACCAGATGAGCGCCTCGCTTCCGTGCGGCGTGCCACAACCCTTCCAAATAGGCACTACAATCTACGGTCATGCCAGAGGTGATGAGGAACTGATGGTCTCCTACGCGCGCAACATCTCCATGCGCCGCAATGTGAGAAGTGAATGTTTCCTCCTGCTCTTGTTCCTGGGTATAGCGCACAATTCCCCTGGATAGGACGACTTTTTTCTCGGTATGCGCCTGAGCCACTTCAAAGAGGAACTCCGATGCCTTCATCCCCTCTGTGGCAAAGAGAGTCCGGCGCCCCTGTTCGCCCACATAGGGGTGAAGCAGGCCCGCGGCGATGCCGGAGGCTCCACCGCCGATCCCTTTCGGATCGAATACAGTCACCTCAGCGCCCCCTTCCAGAAGATGCCATGCAGTGCTCAAACCGGCAAAGCCGGCACCTAGGATGGCAACGTGCATTGACCTTCTTGCATTTTTTTCAGCATGAGCACGTGGCTTTCTGCTGCAAAGTTAAAGAAGAAAATGAGTGCTGGCGTTAGTAGAGCGCTAAAGGGCAGCATAATGAAAAACCACTGCAATGAGAGCGCCACTATGCGGGCTACTGTTGTCTTCCCCGTGCCGGAT
>JAZJZV010000214.1:9236-10223 GCA_040389485.1 Chlamydiota bacterium | reverse complement strand
CGCCACTGGAGATTCCAAGGCGATGTAGTTGTCCCCAGTCATCACGGCGGCAAGGAGCATAAACGACCCCACAAATAGAACGGGAAGTACTGCCATCAGCAAAAGAACAAAATTGGAAAAAGGGTTTGCGCTCAATCTCTTCTGCATCTGCACAAGCACCTCTTTTTCCACTGTGGATCTTAGAGCGATGAGAGGAGTGGCAAGAAAGAGAGCGGAGACGCTCAGCAATGCTAAAGCAAAAGAGCTCAGCAGCAGCAAAAATGGCCCAAACGAAAAGATGACGCCGAGCCCCTCGCCAATGTAGGGGATCTCCTTCAGCAAATAAAAAAGCCCGAGCAGCGTCCACAGAACGAGATAGACCAAAATCACGGGCAGCGCTAGATAAGCCACTTCAACCAGCAGCTCTCTGGAAAGGCGAAAGGTGCGGCGGTAACTCGCAGGCAGCCCCTTGACCTCGTGGTGGTACATCCGCGTCAGGATGATCCCTGCTGTAAGCAAAATGGGCGTGCACAAAAAGATAGGCAAAAAGGTCATGCTAAGTGAGAGCCAATCGCTCGAGGTAGATGCAATCGTGCGGCAAAAGACAAAGATAAATCCACACAGGATGAATACGGGCACGGTAAAGAGAAGCTTTCTGCGCGAAAAAGTAAAACGCAGAGCCCGATTAAAGATCCTCTCCACTTCTTTCCAAGACATGTACCCCCCCTTTCTCAAAAAAATCTATTCTACCAAAAAGGGAGGGTTGTACGCTAGTAGTCGTCTACTAGAAATCAAAACGCAGGCCCAAGGTCAAACCTTGGAAGGAGAGATCGTCATTTTGAAAGTTGATCGCTCCTGGATTTGTCGAGCTCATGAAGTTAAACAGTTGGTTTTGATCAAAGAAAATATTGAATTCCCAACCCAACTTCACTCCAAAATGGTACCGGTCTTGAGAAAAGAGGTAGTCCCACTGCAATCCCAAAGCCAAATCCGCTGCGACGACGACAT
>JAZJZV010000214.1:6921-9226 GCA_040389485.1 Chlamydiota bacterium | reverse complement strand
CTCTCCTTCTCATCCACATCAAAATGACCCGACAGTAGAGAAGCGGACCCATTGCCGTAAATGCCAAAACCTGCGCCAAGTCCCCACAGAGTATCGAGGCCAACTCGCAGACCAACGCCCCAGAAATCGGTATTCATGCTCACCTTGTCCGTGTCCCCCGGGAAAGCGGTTCCCCCTGAATACTTCACGTCGTAATCCTGATCGATCACGAGTCCTCGGACGCCGATAAAAGGACGCATGCTGAGCCAGCGGCCAGCAAAACAGGTTCTGCCAAGCTCGATATCTGCCATATTGAGGTTAGCATGCCAATGCGCTTTGGCTTCGGTCGCATAAAAGCTAGGTCCCACAAACCCAAAAGAGGTGGCCCATACTGGAAAGACGGCGCCATTTTCTTTGTGAGTGCTACCCTGGGCATGGGCGTGTACGTAGGTGTAATTGACAAAGAGGTCCCATTTATCGTGAGGCATCTTGTATCCCACACCCAGCTTGAAACCCCAATCCCATTCGAAATGAGGGTCTTTCACATGGCCGTGAGAGATACTCGTTGTGCTGTTGCTATCTACTGCATAACCTAAGCTGCCGACGTTCGACTGCCAAAAGAGCAAATCCCCTTCAAGCCATAAGCCGCAGTCATTTTGCAGAGAGTTGGGATCGAACATTTTGGGACCTAGCCCATTGGGATTGGCCTTTGCTACCGGTTTTTTGGCAGAAGAGCCATTTTGGTTCGACCAAGGAAGAGCTCCTACTTCTGGAGCACCTGTTTGATCAGGGGCTTCATCGCTGCCATCTGCTGGCTGCCCAGACTCATCAGCTAGGGGAAACCTCATCCTTTCAGGAGCGACATCCGCTTTACCCCATAGAAAACCATCTGCGTAAACGGTGGTCCCCATCAGAGCGAGTCCGAAGAACGCCAAGAAAGACCTGTGATTCATGCGCATAAAACCTCCAACTAAGCCGCACATTCATTTAATTAACATACACACTTAGTTTCAAGTTATTAGTTAATTATTATTATGTCAACAATAATTAACTAACTAACTTAATTATAATAAATCAATTTCGTTAAATAAAGAGTGAAATATCAGGAACTAGACAAAACGAAGACGGACTGGAGCAAGCGCAAAGGCGCAAAGCAGGAAAGAAAAATTCTGGATGATTAACTCGGGGCAACTTCTGAAAACCAACGCCAGAATATTATTCGGGTTGTTTGTAGAGGTACTTGGGACGCACGATCGGCAACGCAGCGCTCATGGACGATCTGGACGGCGATGCCCACGGTGCGGGACAAACCGAACAGAACGGTGTAGTACTCGGGATACCCGAACCCTGCTGCAGTGAGCAGTGTGCCCGAAATGGCATCGACATTGGCATGCGGGTCGGAGACTTTGGGATTTTCGCTAAGCACCTTGGACCCTTCCGTTCTCAGCAGCAACGCGATCTTGACAAGAGGGTGGTTGGAATAATGCTTTTTAACGTACTCATACTGGACGCTCGCTCGAGGGTCTTCGACGCGCAGTACCGCGTGGCCAAACCCAAAAACGAGTTGGTTGTTGGCCAATCGGTTGCGGATGAGGTTCTCCACCTGAGAGGCAGTGGCATTTTCCCCCACTTCTTCGAGAACACTCCTCACGAATTCAAGACAATCCTGATTTGCCTTCCCATGGCGGGGACCTGCGAGCGCGCACATAGCAGCGCTGATCGATCCATACATGTCTTCGAGACCCGATGCCACAGCTTTTCCCACAAACGTCGAAAGATTTCCGCCGCCATGGTCAAAGTGCAGAATATTGAACAGCTTGAATGCTCGCGTCACCTGGGTCAAATCGCAGCCGGGAATTTGGAGCATCTGGGCAAAATTTTCCATGTAGCCCAGTTCTGGCCGAGGAGTGGGCGTTTTTCCCCATCCTGCGTGATGATTGATCACTGCAGCAACAAGATGCGGAATTTTGGCGATCAGGTTGAGACAGTCTTCGCGATAATCATTGCTCGACTCAAACATCCCTAAGATGAGTAATGCAGCACTAAAGAGCTTCATGGGATGCCCTTCTCTCGGCAACCTCTCGATGGCGTCAATCACCTCTTTGCGACATATAGAGCGCTTGTGGATCTCTTTCGCAAATGCCTCAATCTCTTTTGGGCTTCCCTCTTTTCCAGCGTAGAGAAGATAAATGACTTGCATCGAGTCCCACTGGCTCAGCTCTGCCACTGGCCTTCCCATATAGAATAAGCCTTTGACGGGATCCACATGAGAAGTGGAGCAATAACCGACCGGAAATCCCCTAAGACCTGTATCGAGCTTGTCCTT
>JAZJZV010000214.1:0-6911 GCA_040389485.1 Chlamydiota bacterium | reverse complement strand
CAGGTGTGTTATCATAGTTTTTACCTGCGTTTAATAATGCATCTAATTCTTCATCCTCCTGAGTTTTGTCCTCACCAGTATCTTCTTCATCTAAAGGATTAACTACAATAGGTTTAGCTAATGATTTCTTTTTCTTTATAAGTAAATCCATAGTTTTCTTCTTCCCATATAATTATAGGCCGCTCTCTCTTCCAGCAGTTCTTTTTCAGAGAGATGGATCTTCTCTTTCAAAAAAGCATCCCACGGAACATTGGCGACGATCTCCACTTTCCCCATTCCTTTGGAGCGGCAAGGGAAGGAAAAAATCAGACCCTCTTGGATCCCATAGGGGTTGCCATCCGAACACAATCCCACGGAAAACCATTCTCCCTCCGGTGTGGGAACCATCAAAGAGCGGATCGAATCGATCGCCGCGTTGGCAGCAGATGCCGCAGAGGATTTTCCGCGTGCAGCGATCACAGCAGCTCCTCTTTTCTGGACAAGGGGAACAAACTGATCCTCGCACCACTTGCGGTCATTGATCAGCTCCAGAGCAGCTTTGCCATGGATCCGGGCATTTGTGAAATCAGGCACTTGAGTCGAAGAGTGATTGCCCCAAATCGCAACATTTTTAACGGCAGAAATCTCTGCCTTGCAGCGCTGCGCAAGAAGGGCAGTCGCGCGATTCTGATCGAGACGCGTCATTGCAAAAAAGCGGTTTTTGGGAACTTTGGGTGCATGGTGCATCGCGATCAGGCAGTTGGTATTGCACGGATTGCCCACGACAAACACAAGCGCATCAGAGGCCGCTTTTTCATTGAGCGCCTTCCCTTGAGCGATAAAGATCTTGCCATTGTCATTCAGAAGCTCTTTGCGCTCCATCCCCGGGCCTCTGGGTTTGGAACCGATCAAGAGAGCAATATTCACCCCGCTGAAAACCTCAAATGGATCGGAGCCCATCTTCACCTCTTTGACAAGAGGGAAGGCGCAATCTTCGATCTCCATCGCCACCCCTTTCAAAGACTCTAGAGCCTCAGGCACTTCGAGCAGATGCAAAGCGACAGGCTGGTCTCTGCCCAGCATCTCCCCCGCTGCAATCCGAAACAGGATGCTATAAGCAATCTGCCCCGCCGCTCCGGTCACCGCCACTCGCACAATAGGCTTATTCATTAGCACCCATTCTTTATATCTTGAGTGTAATAATAAATTATATATAGTTCAACACGATTAATACATTAAACAGACTTAAGCAAATAAGGCAAAGGAAACTAAAATATTATATCAGATTCGCGAGGAAACAAGAGTCTTGAAGAAACCCTTCTCCCTGGCAGGGAAGCTCTATTTGATTAAATGAGCCATTGAATAGAGCCGCCCATCCTGCTATCATCGTCTGCACTAAAAGCTCTCAAGTCAAATTTTAACTGGAAAGCCATGTCCATCTTTGCCGTCGTCCTTATGTACGCACTCTGGTCCAGCGTTTTTTCGCTTGGAAAGATCACACTACAATATTGCCCTCCCCTCTTTTTGACCGGGGCTAGGATGCTGCTAGCTGGATGTCTATTGCTTGGATTCCTCGCCATTTTCAAAAGAAGCTCCTTCCGATTGAACCGCATCCAAATCCTTTCCATCCTGATCATTGCGATCTTTAGCATTTACCTGACAAACATTTTGGAATTTTGGGGATTGCAATACCTCTCTGCGGCCAAGACCTGCTTCATCTATAGTTTGAGCCCCTTCTTCGCAGCGCTCTTCTCCTATCTGCACTTCAAAGAAAAGATGAGCCCGCGCAAGTGGATCGGGCTAAGTATTGGCTTTTTGGGGATCATTCCGGTGGTTCTGACGCAAACGGGATCGGAAGAGCTGCTCAATGCATTTAGCTTCTTTTCATGGCCCACCCTTGCCATCATGGGAGCTGCACTCTTTTCCATTTATGGATTTGTGATTCTGCGGCTCACCGTGAAAGACCAGGAGATCTCTCCTCTCATGGCCAATGGATCGAGCATGTTCATCGGTGGACTCTTGGCTCTTGGCCACTCCTTTCTCGTCGAACCCTGGAACCCTTCCCCCGTCCTTCCTGAAAATATGGGCGGTTTTGTGCAAGGAACGCTCGCCATGACTCTTCTCTTTAACATCATCTGCTACAACCTCTACGGAGTGATGCTTAAGCGATTCACCGCAACATTCCTTTCTTTCATGGGATTGCTCAGCCCCATCTTTGCTTCCCTCAATGCGCTCGTTTTCTTAGGAGAGCCTATCTCCTGGACCATCATCCTTTCGACAGGGATCGTCTGCTCTGGCCTCTTCATCGTCTACCAAGCAGAACTCAAGCAGGGTTACATCGTCAAGAAATCCACCGCTGCAGCGTAAAGTTTCACTGCAATTTGATTATCGCCATGTTGCAGGCAGGAGTTTCGCTATCAAATGTCACCGCCGTATTAGACTTCAATTCCAACTTATACGAAGAAGCCCCCGTGAGCTGAACGAGAAACGTAAAACCATGTGACACGCCTGTGGCGTTGTTATTAAGGATGCTATAATGATCGGAGGAGGGGAGCAAGGAACCATTGACGTACAAATCCATGGGGCCATTACCCCCAGAGCTTTTGCGATACTGGATGCTTATTTGGTAAAAACCGCTATCTAAGATGGCGACATTCCCTCCCGTGGAAGGCGATAAAAAAATCTGGTGATTCGTAGGGATCGTACCTGTTAGCGAACCAAACACCGCTGTAGCACCTGCAGCTACAGTTTGTGGACCCGTAACTGTTGCATAGGCAGAGGTCGCATAGTACCCACCAGAGGGGCCCGTTGGGCCGGTCGGACCCGTGGGACCTGTCCTACCTGTGGGTCCAGTGGTGCCTGTAGGTCCCGTTGGACCTGTAACCCCGGTTAGACCTGTGCCGCCAGTGAATCCCGTGGGTCCAGTTCCTCCAGTCGGGCCTGTAGCACCAGTGGCACCAGTCACTCCTGTGGATCCCGTCACACCCGTGCGTCCCGTCTCTCCTGTAGAACCTGTGGATCCCGTCGTTCCCGTTGCTCCTGTGAAACCAGTAGGTCCAGTAGAACCCGTGGGACCAGAAGAACCAGTGACACCTGTTTCACCCGTTGCGCCCGTGGGACCTGTTGGTCCAGTTTCCCCTGTCGGACCACTCGAACCCGTGGGACCAGTCCCGCCAGTAAAGCCTGTTGCTCCTGTAGATCCCGTTTCACCGGTAGGTCCTGTTTCGCCAGTGGGTCCCGTTACCCCAGTCGCACCGGTTTCGCCCGTTGCACCTGTGCCTCCGGTTGCACCCGTTGCACCTGTGGGCCCAGATCCTCCGGTAGCACCTGTGGGTCCAGTTTCCCCTGTCGGTCCAGGGTTTCCAACAGCCCCGGTTCCCCCTGTAGGACCCGTTTCACCAGTAGGACCAGCTACTCCCTGTGAGCCAATGCTCCCTGGTGGTCCCATTGCGCCTGTTGGTCCTGTCTCTCCAGTGGCACCCGTAAATCCCGAGGCACCACTTGGAGGTCCTGCGGGCCCAGTTGGCCCTGTTGGCCCATTCCCACCATCAGATCCAGGAAGGCCGGGCGGACCATGTTTGAGCCGTTGCTTGCAACCAGTCTTTAAGATTGGAAACGGCCCCTCATCTGACGCGATCTGAATGACGTTTGGTATGTTCTTTTCTTCCGAAGCAATTGGAGTAAAAGCAAAGAGAGAAGATGCAAAAATTCCCAGCCAACTCCTATTTTTGAAGCGATTGCAATTGACTTCTCTCATCGTAGATTCCTCATTAACCATCGTTAACTTTTATCAATGTGATCCAAGCGGCAGCTCCCGCATCCGTGGTGGTGTTCTCAGTGAGGTCATTAATGTGAATCTGCACTCCACTTGTATTCGTCAGATTGATGACATTGCCTCCCCCAGGGATGCTCGTCAAACTAAAGCAGACGGACATCCATTCCCTTTGTCCACCAGGGCCTTGTATCGTAGCAATTGACACTCCATTCACAAAAAGAGCAACTGTCTCCCCTGAATTGGTCGTCCGTAATCCAAATGAGGCCCAGTAAATCCCCGTATCATTGACTCTAAGCCCTGTTGAAGGAGAGGAAGGAAGTGAAATGCTTGTTCCTGGTGGGGTATTGACGAGAGCTTCAAAAAGAACACTGCCGCCGTTAGCAAGAGTAATACCCGGAGCGGGACGTCCTCTTAAAAAAGCAAAACCAAAGTCAGCAGGCAATGTTCCTGTGGGGCCCGTAGGACCTGTGATGCTGGCTCCAGTAGGACCAGTGGGCCCTGTAAAACCCGTAGCACCGGTACTTCCCGTACCACCCGTCCTTCCCGTGGGACCCGTACCACCCGTCCTTCCCGTGGCCCCCGTTCCTCCTGTGAAACCCGTGGGACCAGTACCTCCTGTGGAGCCCGTTGTCCCAGTAGGGCCAGAACTGCCGGTAGATCCTGTACCTCCAGTATTTCCCGATACACCTGTAGAACCCGTTGAACCCGTTAAACCAGGCGGCCCAGTGGGGCCTGTTATTCCCGTAGCACCGGTGATGCCAGTCGGTCCTGTGAGTCCTGTCGTACCAGTATTCCCCGTTCCTCCGGCTTCTCCCGTTGCACCGGTTTCCCCCGTTGCTCCAGTAGGACCTGTCATTCCCGTGATCCCAGTGGGACCCGTGTTCCCCGTACTTCCCGTTGGACCTGTTTCACCCGTACTTCCCGTCACTCCGGTAGATCCTGTTGCACCCGATGCTCCCGTCTCTCCTGTTGGACCGGTTGCCCCTGTGCCTCCAGTGTAACCCGTGCTCCCCGACTGACCGGTGGCACCTGTGATGCCCGTTTCCCCTGTTGGACCAGTTGTTCCACTGAATCCCGTGGCACCTGTGATGCCCGTCTCCCCGGTTGGGCCCGTTGTTCCTGTATATCCCGTTGCCCCAGTAGGGCCGGTCCCACCGGTCATACCCGTTGCTCCCGTTATTCCAGTAGCACCGATTGAACCAGCAACGCCTGCACTCCCTTGGGAACCAGCGGCTCCGAAATCTGGGCCTGTGGGACCCGTAGGACCAGTCGGACCTGGAAGCCCTGGAGAACCTGGAGATCCGGGAGGTCCTGATTTGGATGGTAGAGGGCACTTCACTTCAAGTAGTGGAATGGCATCAGAAAAATTGCCCTCCTCGAGCCCCATCGAAGATGTTGCTGATAGGACAACCATCGGATCTGACAGAGCAAAAAACAATACAATTAAGGTAATCGAGACAGTATTCATAGCAACTTCACAACGGTTACAAAAAACATGGGGGAATTAGAATCTTGAGGATTATTGTTAAGTGTGATGGCAGCTCCAGTAATATTTGTAAAGTCAACCGTGTACGGAGGAGATCCTAGGGATCCAGCCGTCCCAAAGGGAAACGTCACGCCGGGAGCTAGCTGCAAAATGATCGTAATGATGTGAGGAACAGATGACGAGGTTTGCCCTTCATAAGCACTTCCCGGAGTAAACAAGGCTGCAGAGGCATCCGTGATCGAAACCTGAAAATATGCATTATTCTCAGGATTCGTGCTCATTCCAAATGAGATTTGATAATATCCCGTGTCATTAATCCGAAGGCTTCCACTTGAGAGAGAAATAGCAGAGGGCGAGGCCTGCACGAGTATGCTAGTGGGGCTGAAACTCACATCTGCATTATTAGCGACTGCTGTCCCCGCTGCGCTACCCAACAGACTGAAATAAGCAAAATCTAAACCCAGCGATCCCGTAGGGCCAGTGGGTCCCGTTCTACCTGTAAGTCCCGTAGGGCCTGTTCGACCTGTAGTACCTGTGGATCCCGTTCTACCCGTCGGGCCAGTGGGTCCCGTTCTACCTGTAAGTCCCGTAGGGCCTGTTCGACCAGTAGCACCTGTGGATCCCGTTCTACCCGTCGGGCCAGTGGGTCCCGTGCTTCCCGTAGGACCTGTCAAACCTGTAGAACCAGTGCCTCCCGTGGAACCCGTGGGACCAGTTGGTCCCGTGCTCCCTGTAGAGCCAGTCATTCCCGTAAGGCCAGTTCCACCGGTTGAGCCCGTTGGCCCAGTATTTCCAAAGAAGCCGGACGGGCCAGTAGGACCAGTTTCTCCTGTGGGACCCGTTTCCCCAGTAGGTCCAGTTTCACCCGTCACACCGGTCGCTCCACTGTGTCCAGTTGCTCCTGTCTGTCCAGTCTCCCCTGTGGGCCCAGTTTCTCCAGTTGAGCCAGTCATCCCTGTTTCCCCAGTGATCCCGGTCATTCCTGTCACTCCAGTAAGACCTGTCGGACCAATACTGCCTGTGCTACCAGTTCCTCCTGTAGCTCCCGAAGCACCGGTAGCCCCTGTTTCACCCGTGGGTCCCGTTCCACCGGTTGAGCCCGTTTCTCCCGTAGATCCTGAAGCTCCAGTCACACCCGTTTCACCTGTTGCCCCTATTTCGCCCGCGGGACCTGTGTGACCAGTGGGCCCAGTTGCTCCCGTTGAACCAGTGGCTCCTGTAGGACCTGTAGAGCCTGTGATGCCAGTTAGTCCCGTTCCTCCCGTAATTCCACTCCCTGTCCCTGGAGGTCCTACTGGTCCAGTCGGCCCCGCCGGTCCAGGAAGCCCTGGGGGACCTGGGGGACCTTGAATAGACTTTTTTAGCATGACGAGTCGTTCTTTACCCGCTGAGATAAGAGAAGTGTATTCAGGTCTAGGTTCGTCAGAAAAAGAAAATGCAGTGAGGCACACTAACGCAAATGCGAGCGCTGGAGTCTTTACGAGGGTGAAACTCATTTCCTGCCTCTGTGGAAGTTCTTGAGCGCGAACGCTCATAAGTAAAACAATTATTTCACTTCAAAGAATAAATTGCGATGAGAATAGAAGTGTTCTCGAGAAAAAAAGACGAGAGAGAAAAAGGCAAAAAAAAACCCTGGAAACCTTCACAGGTATCCAGGGTGAATTAAAAAAG
>JAZJZV010000213.1:8208-10453 GCA_040389485.1 Chlamydiota bacterium | reverse complement strand
TTCCTCTTGGAGAGTCATCATCCACTTGGCCAAATCAGACCAAAACGAGAGCTCGTATTGAAGCTGCTCACTGGGACGCCCTACCTTCCACAGAGCAATCTCTTCTGGGGGAAGGTTAGAAAACTTCAGCGAGGTCTCTTCCGTCTCGATGAGGCGTTGGAATAAAATCTCCTGCACCCGCTTTTTTCCCTGAGGGGTCTTTCCAGAAAGGGTAAAGAGCTGTTTCCCTGTGACTGAAACCGCTTCGTATTTGTGTTCGATATTCCTGAGCACGGAGGCATCATAGCCATGTCGCCGACTGGCGAGTACGCACAGATGGTTCCAGAGAGATTCGCGAAAGCGCATGTGCAGAGGCAAGGGGTGGTCGCTGAATATTTTGAGATAGGCAGCACCGAGATGCTTGCACGTCTTCTTTTTTTCCGCTTCTGTGCAGTTGCAGAAGTAATCAACCACTTTCCCTGCGTCGTCGAGCTGCAAGAAAGGCCAAAATTTCTCCTTCTTCTTGAGCTCTCCCACTTCAACTTGATAGGTCCCTTCAGAGAAAAGCAACTGTCCGACTTTGCCCGCCTTGAGTAAAGCACTGCCTTCTGCGACATTATTTTTAGAAAACGGAAGGCTGTGCATGAGCGTATTCTCTCCCTATTCTATTACGATGCCCTGTGGAGAAAATCTTGTCAATGCAGTGAGAAGGTGCCTTTGAAGACGGGAGTGGCTGTTCCGACCATTTCTATTTCTGGGAGAAAGTGGAATTCTAACTCACCCACTGCGACGGGAGAGCTCAGCGCATGGAGCTCTTTAGCAACAAATGAAACGGCGGCAGCGCCTGTTCCGCACGATTTGGTCTCTGCCTCAACACCACGCTCATAGGTGCGCACCTCAAGCCCATCTGCCAAAAGGCGCGCAAAATTGACATTGACGCCGTGCGGGGCGAAGTGGGGATGGAACCGGATTTGTCTTCCCAATCCGGCAACGTCTGTCTTTTCCAGTTCTTCGACAAAAAGCACCGCGTGCGGCACGCCCGTGTCGACGACAAAGACTGCGTAGTCCAAGCACTCGATTGGAAAGTGGAGCACTTGCGGAATCCCCATGCGGACCGCGATCTGATCCCCCTGCTTGCGACAGTGGCGCACTCCGGCGAGCGTCTCAATTGAGACATCTCCCTCTATTCCGAGGAAATGCACCGCGCAGCGGATCCCGTTGCCACACATCGCAGGCTCGCTACCATCGGCATTAAAGATGCGCATGCGGCAGTCTGCTCGGTCGGATTTACCGATCGCAATCAGCCCATCCGCTCCAATCCCGGTGTGCCGATGGCACAACCGCTTCACAAGTTCCGCACCTATCCACTCCTCCCCCACCCTTCGGGTATCGACGATGATAAAATCGTTTCCTCCCCCATGATACTTGGCAAAGCAAATCACTAGAGGATCTCTTTATAGGAAGTGACGACCTTGTCGAGAAGTCCAAACTCAAACGCCTCATCTGCGCTCATCCATGTGTCGCGATCGAGCGCCTTGTCGATCACTTCAGGAGATCTTCCTGTCGACTTGGCGTAGATGGCGACGAGTCCTTGCCGCGTTTTGGAGATCTCTTTTGCGTGGATCTCGAGATCGGTGGCCTGTCCGCGGATCACTCCATGGATGGACGGTTGGTGAATCATAATGCGTGCGTTTGGCGTCGCGAATCTTCTCTTCGGCGCTGCGCACAGGCTGAGGATCGATCCCATTGAAGCTGCAAGGCCCGTGACGAGCGTTGTCACAGGAGAGGTGATCATCTTCACCTGATCCCAAATGGCTAGACCTGCATCGACAGAGCCGCCCGGAGAGTTGATGATGAAGAGGATGGGCTTGCCCGGATCCAGCAACTCCAAATACCACAATTTTTTCATGATAGACGCTGCGCTATCAGAGTTGACATCCTCAGAGAGGAATAGCCTGCGCGATTTAAGCAAAACATCATCAATCTTATCGGACAGCAGGCTGATTGGCAGTTTCTTGCTTTCCGGTTCATGCTCTTCGTTGTTCATACATACCTCATTATTCTGTGATTAATTCAGGGTAGAGCGGATAGGCTTCTAACAGCACTTTCACTCTGTGGCGCACTCTTTCGAGCACTTTGGGTTCGATGATCACTTTTGCCCGGCTCAGTCCTTCTCCGTTTTCTGCAGGCGCAGCGCGCGTATGCTGGAGAAGATCGTGAAGAAGATCGCCGACCTCTTGCATTTGGGTCTCTTTCATTCCCAAAG
>JAZJZV010000213.1:0-8130 GCA_040389485.1 Chlamydiota bacterium | reverse complement strand
ACCATTAGAGTCGAAGGGAATGCTGTTGCGATTGACGGTAAACCGCGCCTCTCTCAAGGCGAGCTCTGCCTGCCTGCCTGTGAGGCCGAACGTCGAGGCCACATCAAACACGAGCAAGTGGTTATCAGTCCCACCCGTCGTTAGCTTGATGCCTTTCGACTGCAGCTGGGTTGCCAGCGCGCGCGCGTTGGCGACAATCTGGTGTGCGTAATCGGTAAAGGAGGGCAAATTGGCCTCTTTGAAAGCAATTGCTTTTGCAGCGATCACATGAGGCAGAGGCCCCCCGAGCACAATCGGACACCCTTTGTCGACCACCTCTTTGAGCGCATTTTCGCACAGCACCATCCCTCCGCGCGGGCCTCTCAAAGTTTTGTGCGTCGTCGTCGTGACGATATGAGCATGGGGAATTGGGTTATAATCCCCTTTCATCACTTTTCCTGCGACAAGGCCGGCAAAATGGGCCATGTCGACCATGAAAGTCGCTCCCACGCTGTCTGCAATCTCGCGCATCTTGGCGAAGTTGATCAGGCGTGGGTAAGCTGAATAACCGGCGATCAGGATGGCGGGCTTTTCCCTCTTTGCCATTTCTTGAATCTTTGCGTAATCGAGAACACCCGTCTCTGGGTCGACATCGTACTGCACCGATTGCATCATTTTCGCGGAGACATTGTGCCTATAACCGTGCGTCAAATGGCCGCCCGAGTTGAGCGACATTCCCATCACTTTCTGACCGACGAGCAGCTGCCGCATTTTTTCATGCTCTTCGGGAGTGAGCATGTCGATGCTCTTCTTTCCCAGGCGCTCGAGCTCCTTGTTCTGCACGCGGTAGACGAGCACAGACCAAAAAGCCACCATATTCGCATCTGCACCTGAATGGGGCTGAACGTAGGCATGGTCGCATCCGAAAAGCTTCACAGCCTCTTCAACGCAGGCAGCTTCAATCGCGTCGACGTTTTCACACCCCGCATAGAACCTGTGGAAGGGAACGCCCTCTGAATACTTATCCGTCAGCAAATTCCCCATCGCTAGCTGCACTGCCAGCGAGGAGAAATTCTCCGAGGCAATCAACTTCAGGTGGGTTCGCTGATCCTTGAGCTCTTGCAGGATTTTCTGGGCAATGAGGGGGAATTCTGACTGAATGTGGTCGATCGAAGCCAGGAAGGCGATCGCGCTCTTCTTTCTTTTGTCTTCGGGAACTTGATTAAAGTATTTTTCGAGATGCGACATGGGGGAGCCTCCTGCCTTAGCGACGGATAGCCCAAGAATGCCAATTTGCGCGAAAAAACACAACTAGAACGGCTTTTTACCCAATCGAACATCTCCCCTCTAGGAGACCTGATTTGGCAAAAAGCCGATGAGAAATAGACGGATTACCTTACCATGGCAGTAAACATCTGATCCAGCTGTTCAATGCTGGCATGAGTTTTCGCTGGCAAAGCATGGGGGTTTGGTAAATCTGTCTCAGCGAATCGCCGTCCGAAGAAATAGGAAAGATGTCTCGTCACCCCAGAAAAATGATCATAGAGGTCACCATTGGTGCTCCATCTCCAAGACCCCTGCAAATGCTCTAGTCCATCATTCACCCATGCGGACACAGGCGAGTTTTGCATCGATGGTCTTAAATCGAACTCTTCTTTAACTCCCTGAAAAGCTAGCCACACTTTCAGTTTTGTTTCTTGAGTGGCGGGTTTACTCTTAACTAAAACCGTTGCGGGCCTAAGGCTTTGCCACGTTCCTGTTTTTCCTGTACTTAACGTTAATGACGCCATATTAATCTCCTCTTTTTACAGCTTATTATTTAACTACATTAATAATTATACATTAAAAACAAATTATAATCAATAAAAATTGAATAATAGATAGCTACCTATAAATACATAATAATCAAGAAGTTGGGATAATTAATTAATACGTGGAAAAGGGGCAGTGCTTGGAAATGTTTGACTCATCTGCTGAAGGGGTTTACTAGGGGGGAACAACTTGTAAACGCAAAGCCGCAACGTCGCAGGGACGCAAAGAAAAAGACAAATTTTTGCGGCTTAGAGACTTGGAGTCTTTGCGTTTTCTCCGATCTCATGGAAAATGGAAACATCGTCCCTTTCTCATCCGCGAGAGCCCTGAGCGGAAAATACCCACGCCAGCACCTGCTCAGTCAAATTCAATTCCCGAAATCCCTGTAATAAGAACATCAGGCCGAATCCGACAAAAACGATGGGGAAGACAAACATGCTCCTTTCCATCTTTTTCCTTACAATTTTGTAGGTGAGAACGCCGCAGCCAAAAAAAGCCCATGCAGAAAGGCTAAACTCAAGGGGAAGGTAAAAAGGATATCGCACTAGCTGAAGAGTTGTCACCATGAAGAGCGCATAGAAAATACTTTCGTTTTTCGTTTTCCAGTATTTATAAACTCCGTAAGCCAATGCAATCAAGAATAGACATAACATCACCTGCTCTTTCATTATCTCCTCCCCTTGGCGATTTAAACCCCAACCACACTCAGCAGCCCGTCGTGGTCGGACAGCGCAAGCGCCCCTTCCTTATAGACTGCGGGATCGTACCCAGTGCCGATCAGCCTTGTGTCGAGGGAGTACCTACTAGGCGACTGAGGATCGATGGCCACGATGGTGTGATCCAGGTTGAGTGGCTTGGAGATCGGTTTATTTGTCATGAGCGCGCAAAACTCATCGCCGCCCCATGTCTTTTCGGTGAAGTGGCAATTGCCTCTGGAGAAGCGGTGCGCCCAATCAGAGGCGTAATACTCAGAATCGTCGAGGTTGAGATCACCCGTGACGATGGAGCATTTCCCCTGTGTATGGTTCACCTTGTCCACAATGATATCCATTTCCATTTTTCTGGCATTCAGCTCCTCAGGTGTGGGGAATGCAGATCTTTCTGAGTGCTGCAGGTGGGTCGCGTGGATTCTAGCAAAACTATTCCCGTGGCTTTCCAAATCAAAGGAGAACACTCCTTTTCCGGCAGTTTTAGTTCTGCCAACAAGGGTGTCTTTGGGAAAGAGCGTGAACTCGGGATTGGCGATAGAGTACTTGCTCGCGACAAAGATTCCCGATGAAGGCCCAACTCCTTTGGAGCCCATATTGAAATAGAAATGGCCATAGCCTTGACTCTTGAGCTGCTCGCGCAGATACATGCAGTCCTTCACATCATATGCTTCATAGAGGCAAGTGACGTCGGCATTGGTATCGATGATTTTTTTGGCAATGGCGGCAATGCGCGTATGGGCAGGGGAAACGCCTCCATCGCTGATCGTATACCCCCCTTTCACGAGACAGACGTTCCAGGAGAGCATCGTGAATTGGCGGTCCAATGGCAAATTCTTGGCCACGCTCTGATCGCCTAGGTAGATGTAGGGATCTTTTTGCAAACGGGAGGCGATCGCGCGGATGGCAACAGCCGGGATGGTGGTGAATGCAGCGATAAAGGCGTAGGCGGTAGCAGCAGCACAGATAGCCACCTTATTACAGACCCTTTCGACAAGACTTGCTTGAGGAGTAACCCTGTCGACCAAACAGTACCTGCGAAACAGCTCGTGCACTTTGCATACTGGATCGGTCAGAAGGGAGGCGAGGCGAAACACCTCGACTTTCGCACGCATCGCTAATGTGTCGAGAAATTGAGAAGGGCCACTTGGCCAGCAGTCCTGGGCGATGGCGCCTAAATTGTCGATATCCATATGAACCTTCCCTCTTTAAATGATGGGGAATGGTTATAAGTGAAAAGACTAAAGGGATTCAATTAAAAATTAAAAAGAGGAGTGAACTGAAGCCAAACGCCCTCTTCGAGGCGATGATTTTCTCCCTCTTCGAACTTTTCGTCGTTGAGCAGTATCTTGAATTCGCAGCCGCTGATGGGAAGACTGGTTTCCCACACCCACTCGTCAGGGCCTGTGTTTTTAAGAAGAACCCCGCGCTCCCAGCTGAGACCTGCTCCATTTCCACGGATGTAAAGGTTGTTATTCAGTCCGACGTCGTAGCGAATGGTGACGCGCGTGGGCTTGAGCTGCACGGGAGCTTTCTCTTCTTTCACTTTCTTTCTTGCACGCGTCGGTGACTTGGCCATAAACTTCCTCTATCTAGTACATTTTAACAAAAGTTCTTAAATAATTTGACCCGTCTTTTGCGCATCTTGCGGCTCCTAAAAAGCCTGCCTACATTCCTCATGTATGTCAGGCTTTTTAGGAGCCGCAACCTGCTTCAAAATCCGGGCGCAAATTTCTTTAAGAACTTATGTTAAACTGTACTAGCCGCATTCTCCCGATTCTACACTGAAGAGTCAACTTTTTAATTTACAGAAGAAGCGAGCGCTTTTTTCTTGAGGGATATTCGAGCTGGGAAGTAAGCTATCGAGACAACTATTCATATCAAGGTGAGAGAGCAATGCTAGAAGATCTTAAGGACATCCTGGATATTCAGGAACTCGACATGAAGATGATTCGTCTCATGCGCGTGAAAACCGAGCGCCAAAAAGAACTCAAGCAAATCGAAGAGCTGCGCAAAGAGCTGTATCAGCAAACCACCGAAAAAGAAACTGAGATCGAGGATCTAGGCAAAAGCATCCAAACTCTCGAGCAAAAAATCCAAGACATTAACGCCAAAATTAAAAAGCTCGAAAGCCAACAGTCCAACATCAAGAAAGCAGATGAATTCAACGCCCTCACTCAAGAGATGACCCAGGCTGAAAGGGAGCGCATCGCCGTCGAACAGAAAGTCTCCGACCTCGTCGACAGACGCGTCGCAGAAGAAGAGATGCTCGCTAAGATCAAGGAAAGCCTCAAACATTCTGGCGAGAGCAGCCTGAACCTCGAAAATGAGATCCGCAACAGCATTCAACTGATCAACGAAGAAGGCACTCAGCTCAAAGACCAAAGAGCTTCCCTCGCCACTAGTGCCAATAAAGATGTGCTTCAGATTTACGAAAGGCTCCTCCACAATAAGAGAGACCGCGTGATCGTCCCCATCGAGAACCGCACTTGCAGCGGATGCCACATCGTACTTACTGCCCAGCACGAAAACCTCGTGCGCAGAGGAGACAATATCGTCTTCTGCGAGCACTGCTCGCGCATCCACTACTGGCAAGAGAGCGAGTCTCTAGAAGGTTCTGCTGTTGCCACAAAACGACGCCGACGCCGCACTACAGGCGCTGCGTAACGCGCTTCGCGGGAAAAGCAGGCAATCGCTGCTGCACTTAAGGTGCAGGAGAGGAAAGTCTGGACTTCACAGGAGAAGATACCAGTGAAAGACTGGGGGCCGCAAGGCTACGGAAAGTGTAACAGAAAACATTCCGCCAGTGCATTGCGCTCTGGACAGGCTGAAAATGCCAACTTTGGGAGTTGGCCGCACTTGTAGTAATGCAAGGCGCTATAAACCCTATCTGAAGCAAGATAACTAGGGATCCAAGCTGTTCTCCGCAGCTCCCTAACTGACTCGCTTGAGAGCTCTGGCAACAGGGCTCCTAGAGGAATGATTGCTCAACGACAGAATCCGGCTTATCGCTTTTCCCGCTTTTTTTCTCAGTTACTAAGGACCGATTGTCTTCTATTTGAGACGCGGTTTGGTCAATGGATGCGCCTTCTCATAGACCTCTCTTTTGAGCCGAGAAGAGACTTGGGTATAAATTGTCGTCGTCGCAAGCGAGCTGTGTCCTAGCAGCGTCTGAATAGTCTTCAAATCCATTCCCCGCTCCAGCCAATGCGTTGCAATCGTATGCCTAATCGTATGAGGTGTGATCTTGCCCACGAGACCGCTGGCTTTCAGGTACTGCTCGAAATTCCGATCGACTGATCGCGTGGTGATGCGCTCGCCCCACTTGTTCAAAAAAATCGCGCTGGAGTCCTCCTGCGCTTTATGCTCATCGCTATCCTGGTGGCGATTGGGATGGTCGAGGTAATCCTCCAGCCACTTTGCCGCGTTCTTGGTCATGGGAACAACGCGCTGTTTCTTCCCCTTTCCCTTCACCTTGACGCGTAAATTTTTTAAATCGAGATCCTCTCGGTCCAGCCCCACCAGCTCGCTGATGCGCAGCCCAGAACTGTAGAAGAGCTCCATCATGCACCTGTCACGAAAACCTAAATAACTCGTAAGATCGGGCTGAGCAAATAGGCAATCGACCTGGTCGATGGAGAGTGGGGTAGGGATCCTCTTTTCCAATTTGGGACTCCCCACTTCATCAAGAGGGTTATGTTCGATAAGGTGTTCTTTGCATAGGTATTTGTAAAAGGAGCGCAAAGTAGATAGGCGCCTCAAGATCGTCTTTTTTGTCGCCTGTTTGCCCGAGAGCATTGCCAAGTAGGAGCGGATGGCGCGCTTATCGATTTGGGAAAGAAAAATTTGAGGAGCGTCCTTGTTCTTGACCACCTCCGTTTTAAAGAAAGTAATGAAGGCCTGCAGATCCATCCCATAATTGCGCAGGGTGTGTTCCGAAGCATTTTTGACGACCCGCAAGTAATTCAAAAATTGGGATGCGGATTGTTCATAGCTCGAATCTGCCATCACTCTTGCCCCTCTTTTCTCCATATGGTAACATATCTGTAATCCATTGGAAAAAGCAAGTTGAACCTATGATCACATTACGCGAAATTACTAAAAAAGTGGGCGCTCGTCTCTTATTCGAAGGCGTCAGCATTACATTTAACTCAGGCTGCCGCTACGGTCTTACCGGACCCAACGGAGCTGGAAAATCCACACTTCTCAGGATCGTCATGGGAGTGGAAGAGGCCACAAGTGGCTCGGTCACCCTCCCTAAAAGAGTGGGCTTCCTCAAGCAAAATATCGAGCCTTATAAAGACTTCAAGGTGCTCGACGTCGTGATCATGGGCAACGAAAGACTTTCTAAAGCCTTCGCAGAACGCGACCGCCTCTATGACGAAGAGATGACAGACGCGATCGGCATCCGCCTCGGCGAACTCGAAGAAATTGTCATCGACGAAGATGGGTATAGCGCCGAGTCCGACGCGGAAATGCTCCTCATCGGGATGGGAATTCCTTCCGAACTGCACAGTAAAAAAATGCATGAAATCCCCACGGACAGGCAGTTCCGCACGATGCTATGCCAGGCCCTTTTTGGAAACCCCGAAGCGCTGCTCCTCGACGAACCGACGAACCACCTCGACTTAGAGTCCATTGGATGGTTGGAATCTTTCCTCCACAATTATCAAGGAACCCTCGTCGTCGTCAGCCACGACCGCCACTTCCTCAACGCCATCACGACTCATATTGCGGACATCGACTACGATACCGTTATCACTTATCCTGGCAACTACGACTCCATGCTCGTCTTGAAGACCTCAGTCCGCGAGCGCACCGAGTCGGAAAACAAGTCGAAAGAGAAAAAGGTCGCCCAGCTGCGCGAGTTCGTCGCCAAGTTCGGCGCCGGTACGCGTGCGAGCCAAGTGCAGTCGCGCATGAGAGAGATTGAGAGGCTCGAGCCCCAGGAACTGAAAAAATCGAACATCCAAAGACCCTACATCCGCTTCTATCCCCCAGAAAAGCCCTCTGGGCAAACGGTCTTTAAGCTGAGCGATGTGTGCAAATCGTACGATGACAACCGCGTCATTCCCCATTTCACTGCGGACATTTCTCGCGGAGACAAGATCGGCATCATCGGCAATAACGGACAAGGAAAGACCACATTACTCAAAGTCCTGGCAGGACTTCTCCCTCCCGATTCCGGCAGCATTGAGCTCGGCCACCAGGTCCAGATTGGCTACTTCCCGCAAAACCACTCCGAAGTGATCGACAAAAAGAGTTCGATGACGGCGTTTGATTGGCTAAAGAACCGCAGGGAAGGGGTATACGACCAAGACGTGCGCAGCATTTTAGGGAAAATGCTCTTCGGCGGCGACGACGCCTTTAAGCCCATTTCGCACCTCTCCGGCGGTGAGACAGCGCGCCTCATTCTCGGCGGTATGATGCTCTGTAACTACAACGTCTTGCTTCTGGATGAGCCGAACAACCACCTCGATCTCGAGGCCGTTTCCGCACTCTCCTGGGCTCTGCAAGACTTTAAAGGCACTGTTCTCGTTGCCTCCCATGACCGCGACCTCATCAGCAACGCGACGACTAAAATCCTAGGCTTTGAGAACAAAAAGCTGCGCCTCTTTGAAGGCAGTCTCGA
>JAZJZV010000212.1:0-7080 GCA_040389485.1 Chlamydiota bacterium | reverse complement strand
TTCAATTTTGACTCGGGTATCTCGGGGGGTAAGCTGGGGGGGCTTGGCGTCAAGCAGATTTGAACTCAAGACGAGTAAAAACAAAAGGATAGCCCTAAACATGATAGGAAAACCTCGTTAAGCGTTTAAAGATCAGCAGCTTACGCACAAAGCTTTGGAGCGGTAATGAAGCGCGTCCATCTGTTCGTAGCTTATAGCAACTCAGAACTTTATAGCTATATATATTTATTATTTTAATCGCTGTATCCGAACAGGTTTACAGCATAAAAAAAATAAAAAAGCGGATTTTCGCTTGATTAGAAATGATTTATATGCCATAATTAGAGATCAAAGCGACGGTTAGAATGGTTTAATTTAATAGCTACCCTGAAGCGTCGAGATAATTTGATTGGATGACTTAATGTCGGTTTAATTGACTTAACGACTTTAGTGGTAAAAGAAATTTGATTTAAAGAGGAGATAAATCATGGATAAAGAGAAAGAAGCTATCCACGTGGTTAATGTTGTTGATGACGAGTATGTGCCAGGGAATGGCAAGCGGGCTGTCTCCATTACGGAAGCGGCTAAAATCAACAATGTGACACGTCAAGCGATCTATGTAGCGATTAAGCAAAAGAAGCTCAGAGCTTCTAAAGACGCTACGCGGTGGACAATTGATCTAGAGGATCTCGAGAACTACCGTAAACAAAAATATTCTCGCGCCAAGTCGATGTATAATGGCGAACTTCTATTTGATAATTACAAAGGTTACTATTCTGTCAACCAAGTAGCAAAAATGTTGGGCGTACCTGCTCAAAAGATTTACTATGCTACACGTGTTGGCTTGATGAAAGCTCATCGTAAAGGTGCTGCTTGGGTCGTTCACGTTAACGACATCAAACATTACCAAGAGACATATTTGAATCGTAGTACACAAAACATCGAAGTGATGTAATTTGTGTGATTCACCGGGATGTTGTTAAAACATCCGCCACTCCTTTAACGCTTGGGCGAAGATGCTTTAGCGTTTGACCATTGCGCTGCGAAAACCACTGGGATTAAGAGCTCCGGTGGTTTTTCTATTTAATACTTCTAAGAATCGCTAGTGTTTCCACATGAGTCGTTTGTGGAAACATATCAAATGCCTCGATCTGAATGAGGCGATATCCCCCTTGAATCAGCTTCTGAAGGTCGCGCGCCAGGGTACTGGGCATGCATGAGACGTAGAGCACTGTTGTAGGCTTTTCCTCGATTAGAGCTTCTATGACGGCAAGATCAAGTCCTGTCCGAGGCGGGTTGCATAGCACCGTATCGGGCTTTTCTTCCCTAAGACAGCGCATTCCCTCCCTTTCTACCTTGCCGGTGATAAAACGGGCAGATTCTACGGCATTGGCCTGGGCATTCTTTTTGGCCAGGGCTATTGTCTCAGGGTGTGACTCAATTCCAATGGCGGGTATGCCTTTCTTTGCAGTAAGCAGACTGATCAGTCCAATCCCGCAGTAGAGGTCGAGAAATTTCTTTGTGTTTTCCGGGATCGCTTTCAGGATGGCTGAATAGAGTTTTTCGTTCTGCTCGGGGTGGTTTTGTACAAATCCAAAAGGGGAAAATTCCGCTTTGATGCCAAGAATTTCAATCGTACACTCGAGATTTCCAAAGTGTTGATGTCCTTGAGGAGAGCGAAAAAGGACTCCTTGGCAAAGAGATGGCAGCGATGCTTTTGCTAAAGGATAGTCGGGCAGTTGTGGCATAAAATCAAATGCAAGCAGGAATTTTCCGGAGTGGGTTTTGATGACGCGCATATGGCCTGATTCAATGCCTGCATTGGGAAGATCTTTGAGCCATTCTTTGAGTTCTGAAAATAAGGAACTACAAGTGTTTAAGAAAATTGGACATTGATTCACGGGAAGCAATGTATTGTTATCGAGGGCATAATAACCGAAGGAAAACCCTTGGGGCTCTTTTTTCAAGTGGAGGCGGATGTGCCTGCGGTAATCCCACTGGGTGTGTGCAGGGGTGACAGTGAAGTCGGGTGGGCTAATCTTGCCGATCCGTTGCAAGGCGTCGGTAATGAATCTCTTCTTGGCTTCGACTTGGGCGGTGTAGTTTAGGTGTTGAAGCTGGCATCCTCCACATGTTCCAAAATAGGGGCAGGGGGGCTCAGTGCGCAGAGGACTGGGCGTTTGGATGGAGACGAGGCGCCCCTTTGCGAAGGACTTTTTTTGTGAGACTATTTCGAGGGTGACGCGATCTCCGGGCGCTGTGAAAGGAACAAAAATCACAAGTCCGTTATCTCTTAGGATCCCTTCACCGCCAAAAGCTAGAGTTTCAATCGTTCCAGTGATCATGCGACCATCTCATTATTTGGCATGCGTGCTGATTTGAAAATCGCGCACCTGGAGTTGGATGCTCGATTTATTGAGAAAGATGTTGATGTGGGGAGTAAATGCAACATGGAGCGTGAGGTTTTTGGACAATAGACGCCCTCTTTTCTCTGCGAGTCCAAAGGCAATGCCTTCGAGCATTCTTTCGTTTTGTTCGAGGTAGAGTTTCAAATGGGTTTTACCGACGATCTTCGGCGGCCAAATCTGACGCGCATCGCAATAGAGAATGGGAGCTGGGTTTTCATTTCCGAAGGGCTCTAATAGACTGAAGGATTCCATGAAATCAAAAGTGAGGTCGCGGAAACTGATTTTGGCATCGAGGTGGATTTTGGTGACGACGTCCTGGTCTTTGAGGCTGTCGTTGGCTGCGCGGGTAAACCTCTCCTTGAACTCAGCAATATTCTCCTCGCGGATGGATAGCCCTGCGGCAAAGTCGTGCCCGCCGAAATTCTCCAAGAGATCGGCACAATTGCGCAAGTGGGGAAGCAGGGGGAATTCGGGAATGGTGCGGATCGATCCTTTACCGATCCCCTGATCAATGGAGATGACGAGGGTGGGACGGTTGTATTGCTTGGCAATGCGGGCTGTGATGATGGGAATGATCCCGGGGTGCCACTTATCGGAATAGAGGATGATGGCTTTTTGCTGGAGGATATGGGGGTTTTTTAAGATGAAGGATTCGATGTCTTCAGAATCTCGCCTCTCGATTTTCTGTCTCTCAATGTTATTGAGATCCAACTCCTTGGCAAGAGCTTCTGCACCGACGGGATCGCGAATCAAGAGGAGTTCCACTCCTTTGCGAGGGTCGGCGATCCTTCCTAAGCTATTGAGTCGTGGAGCGACTTTGGAAGCAATATCGATCGGAGTGATGTCGCCGAGTTTGAGATCGCATACGGTAAAGAGTTTTGCAAGGCCAATGCGTTTTGTCTTGCGCAGCTGTCTCAAACCATAACGGACGAGGATGCGGTTTTCACCGATGAGCGATCCCATATCGGCGATCGTTCCTAGCGCTACGAGATCGAGGTACCGTTTCAAATCGATTTTGCTAGCGCTAATCATCCCATTAGAAATAAGCGCGTTGGTAATAGCGTGTGCGAGCTTAAATGCAACGCCTACACCGGTGAGGTTGCGGTTGGGGTAGGTGCTATTGATGAGTTTCGGATTTAATGTGGCGATGCAGTGAGGGAGTTTTGCCGTGGGTTCGTGATGGTCGGTGATGATGACATCGATATTTCTTCGGACGGCTTCGGCAATTTCATCGGCAGCAGTGATACCGCAGTCGACGGTAATGATGAGTTTGCACGTTTGTGCTTCTGCGTATTCTAATGCGTCGAGCATTAGGCTAAGCTTGAGCGAATTGCGGTTAGGTACATAATAAAAGACATTGGCGCCGATGAAGCGGAGGAATTCCGTGAGCAGGGCGGCAGCAGTGATCCCATCGACATCGTTGTCGCCATAAATGAGGATGTTCTCTTTATTGTGGAGGGCTTGCATCACCCTTGTGACGGCTTTATCCATGTCTGGAAAAAGCTGGGGGTCGAGCAGATCGGGTAGTTTGGCATAGAGAAAGTCGTGGATCTCTTCTAAAGTCTTAAAACCGCGGGAAGCTAAAACGTGAGCGGTGACAGGATGGATGCTGAATTCCTTGATAATTGTCTTATGCCAATCGGGGTCGACTGTGGGATAAACCCATATTGGATCATTCGGCATTAGTGTCATAGTTCCTATCGGTTCAGCATGCGATGAATCAGGGAGTGTCGCTGTCCCATTTAGCGGCCATGTTTATGTCTTGGACGGGATGTCGAAGCTATTTACCCAGCTGCGATAAGTGTGTGCTGCAGCTCCCTCCAAAGTTGAAAAATAGGGTAAAAGGGGGTTTTTGTCTGTAAATATTGTCAGAGCTAGGAGGATCTCAACCATTGAAGTAGAGATCCTCTTTGCTCCTGGGCAGCGGGCTATCTTTGTGTGAGAACCATTCTCTCTTCTTTTTGCAACTCTTTATCATGGAAATACTTCATCAAAGGTGCTGCGATGAAGAGAGAGGAGAGCGTTCCAAAGACGACGCCAATTGCCATGACGAGTGAGAATCCAAAGAGAGTGCTTCCGCCGAGTAAAATCAGGGGGATCAGCACGAGCAGTGTCGTACCCGATGTCATGAGGGTTCGGCTCAAGGTGACATTGACGGCATGATTAATGATATCAGAGAAGCTCGATTTGCGCATCAGGCGCGTGTCTTCCCGGATCCTGTCAAACACGATAATGATATCGTTGAGCGAGTAACCGACGATGGTCATTAGGGCTGCAATCGTATTGAGATCGATTTGCACGGGAACTCCTATGCTGTGGAGCAGAGCAAGGACGCCGACTGTGAACACCACGTCGTGTGCGAGGCAAATAGTCGCGCTAATCGCATATTTGAACTCAAATCGAATGGTGATGTACATCAAGATACACAAGAGTGCAATCCCTAATCCAATGACGGCATTGTTGCGCATGGCAGAAGACATCTGACCGCTTACTTCTGTCCAGCTCTTGTCGAGGGTCTCAAAGGAAGCGTCCGTCAATGTGAGGCCTTGTGCATTCAAAGCTTCCACTACCCAAACGATGCGGGGATTGGTCTCAAATCGGTACTCCGGTTCCTTGAGATCGTTTTCCACAGGCATTCCAAAGAAGGGATGGCCGCTTTGTTGCATGCTATTGCCGAGGAAGACGCGCAAGTGGTTGGAGGGGGTAAGCTCTCGTACTTGAACTTCTTGGGAAGTAGCCCCTTTCTTGTGCAGAGCATTTTCCACTGCGCCGCGATAATTATTGGATTCGCTGGCTTGCAACTCGACATTGAGGGCGTATCCACCGCTAAAGTCCATGCCAAAGATCGTGTTCTTCTGCGCAAACATGGTACCGCAGCCCAGGATCACGACGACCGATGTGAGAGCGATGGTGATCTTGGTGTATTTCAAGAAGTTGATGTTTTTTGGCTTAAACCAATTGCGCATGTCCAAGCTCTTATTCTTGGGGTTTTGTACCCATCCTGTGAAGAAGAAGCGGGTCATGAATAGGGCTGTGAACATGGAGGAGACGATACCAATGATCATGGTGATCGCAAATGCCTTGATTGGTCCGGAGTCAAATTGCAATAGGACAACTGCAGCGATGATTGTCGTTACGTTTGAGTCGACAATTGCCGAGAATGCCTTGCGGTAGCCGGCATGGACGGCAGAAGCGATTCTTCCAGATACTGCAAACTCTTCCCGTATCCTTTCAAAGACGAGAACGTTGGCGTCGACAGCCATCCCGAGCGTCAAGATGATCGCAGCGATGCCAGCTAGCGTCATTGTGGCTTCGAGGTTTTGAAGTGTTGCCCACATGATTAAGAGATTGAGTATGACGGCAACGGAGGCGACAATTCCCCCAAATCGGTAGTAACCGACCATGGCTCCTACGACGAGGATGATCGCGATCGCGGTAGCGAGGATTCCGAAGAATCTCTCTTTGCTTCCGAGTTCTGGGCTGACGTTCTTTTCGGAGAGGATGTGCGGAGTGTAGCTGAGAGATCCCGCTTTGAGATCCGCCTCGAGTTGGTTGATCTCTCTTTGGGTAAAGCTACCGGTTATGGATGCGGAATCTTTCAGGGATGAGTCCAGTGTAGGCGCGCTAATGATAAGCCCGTTGAGGATGACAGCCATTCTCCAGCCCCTGCCGCCTGAGAGAACTTCGAGTGGCGTGCCTGTGATTTTTTCCTTGGAGAACTGGGATGTCCAGGCAAAAAGATCTTCTTGGGGATTGATTTTTTGACCGCCCTTATTGGTGTAAGAGCCTCTGATGCTAAATCCAAGAGAGTTGCCTCTGCTCGGATCGTAGGAGGAGTGGATGTTCTCCAAATTCGCACCTTCCAGCGCGTAGTTGTTGAAGATGAACATCAGGGGATGTGTCTGCCCATACCAGTCGGTGAAATCATCGCCTTTGAGCATCGAGATTTTAGAGTAGGTCTCGTTGAAATTGGCTGTGTGGATCCCTTCCTGGGGGTTAGACAGGCGAAGTCCGTTCTCGTTAAGGATGCGCGCTGCCTCGCTGCGCGGCTCAAACACTTCGGGATCGAGCGAGTCGCCGTGCAGGTGTTTCCAAGCGATGCGGTTGATCTCTTCAATGTCTTTTCGGTTGGTGACGAGAGCTTCATTCCATACTTCTTGAAGGAAGCGGTTCACTGTGTCGGAGAGAAGGGAGTTGTTTGTGCTGAACTTTTCATTGACGATGTGGAAGAACATCGAAGAGGCTTTGACGAGCTCTGCAGCGGAGAGGCCTTGCGACCCGGGGAAGTCCAGCGTGATGTGGTTGCCTTCCTGACGGATAGTGACTTCAGAAACGCCCATCTTATTGACGCGGTTGTAGAGTTCGTTGATCCCTTGTTTGATGTCGTCTGGATTGGTGACGGTGCGGTTGTTTGTATCGCGCAGTTCGATCTGAACGGTTTTACCGCCCGAGAGATCGAGCCCCCAATGAAGGATCTTGCGGTCATCACCGCGGAAGAACTTGACGAAGCTCAGCTTGAAGTTGCTCAAGTAGACGTTTTTCGTCGGTTTGGGAACATCGTATTTGCTCACGCCACGGATATTGGCCTGGGCAGCATGGTAATCGTCTCTCCATTTGAGGAGGTCTTCATGGATGCGATTGCCAATTTTATTTTCTGTGAGGAGCCGCTGCTCGACGTCGGTGAATTCGAGGA
>JAZJZV010000211.1:6286-10735 GCA_040389485.1 Chlamydiota bacterium | reverse complement strand
CCTCCATTCTAGAGAGAAAGCAGGAAATTGGCAACTTGCGGGCCAATGGAGAGTCGAAATCTGATGTGATGAAGCTCATTCTCTGCGAAGGTGCATTTTTAGGAGTGCTCGGCAGCTTGTTTGGTTTGGCGCTCACTTATTTTGTTGCAACGGTCATCTTCGAACAGGGCATTTTAATGCCTCCAGGCCCCGGCTCCACGCGGCAGTTTTTCATTTCCTTCCAGTTTACGGTACCGATGGCGGCATATACACTGGCTCTTAGCATCGTCTCCGCCATTATCGCCTCTTATCTGGCAGGGCTTAAAGTGACGCGAATGCCGATTGCTCAAGCGCTGCGATCGTACTAATAAAAGGTTCTTGTGCGTAGATCTCATTTATTCTTGGCTGCTGGAATAGTCATCTCTTTAGCAACGGTAGCGTGCCGCAATGATCAGACCACTCCACTTCCCTATCAACAAGACCAAGATCTCGAGTATGTCCAAGAAGAAAACGAGACAGTTATCTGGCTGGGGCCCGGTTTCTATTATGGACTTTGGTTTGGTAGTGAAATCGAATTTAACAACTATCAGTACTATCATGGTCATGGTCATGGACATGGCCATCACGGCCACGGACACCACGGTGGTCATGGACACGGTCATCACGACCATGGGCATGGGCATCACGACGATGGACATGGGCATCACGAGCGCCACGACGGACATGGCCACCATGGCCATGGAGAGCACCACGGTGGTCACGGAGGCTCTCATGGGGGCGGCCATGGCGGTGGGAGCCACGGAGGCGGTCATTCGGGCGGTGGAAGAAAATAACCTTTGATGTTCCTTCTTGCTCAAAATAGCGGTTTGCATATATGGACTGAAAAAGGTAAGTCAGTCATCCGAGGACAATGCAAAGCGCCGATACATCAGCGATTCAGCAGGTAATAGAGAGTCCAATTCCACAACTTTCAAGAACAGAAGTAGTGGAACTCGTCCGTAGATGGGGAGGACCAACCTCAGATGCCGTATTGGATCCACTCATTGAGCACTTCATCGATCCAAGCATTCCAGGATTTGTCGGCTATCGCAAGACGATGGATTGCGCTGTTGTTTACGGCGATCCCGTTTGTTCTCTAGAGGAAAGACCGCGTCTTGCTAGAGCCTTCCATTCTTTCGCAGAAAGCCAAGGGTTTAGCATCGTCTATTTAGCTGCATCTCAGGATTTTTCTCAGTGGGCGATTCAGAATGTGTGTGGAGCTCTTGTGGAATTTGGCGAAGAGTTGTACTTCGATCCCTCGTGCGATCCTCGAAAAAGAACAGGCAACAACGCTAGCTTGGTGCGCAGAAAGGTCAGGCGCGCGGAGAAAGAGGGCGTGGAAGTGCATGAACACCTCTCAAGTGACTTAGCGATTGAGAGTGCCATTGAAGAGATGGGCGCGCATTGGCTCAAGTCGCGTCGTGGCCCGCAGATCCACATTTCCAACGTCTATTTATTTGATGACCGCTATGGAAAGCGATGGTTTTATGCTAAGCATGGAGAGCGTATCGTTGGATCGATCTCCCTCAATTTGATCGAATCCAGGAACGGATGGCTCATCAATCATCTCATGGTGATCCCTGAAGCCCCAGGAGGAACTCCAGAGCTATTGTTCACGACAGCCTTGGAAGTTTTGGCAAAGGAAGGGTGCCGTTTTGCCACTGTCGGAATGATCAATGCCAAAGATCTCGGTGAAATTATGGGACTCAGCCGCTTATCCTGCTTTGTTGCCCGCTTTGCGTTTAAAGTGGCTCGAAAAATCTTCCATCTGGACGGATTGCATACATTCTGGGGGAAATTTCATCCCGAGCACAGGCCTTCCTATCTGCTGTTCAGCAGAAATAAAGTGGGCCTTCGCGAAATGGTCGGCATTTCTCGCGCCACCAATGCCCCTCTCTGAGAGTGTGTCTACAAACTAAGGGTTCGTCGACACACTCTAAATACTCACCCAAAGTCTTGGTTGCACACACGAATAGGCTCGCACCTCTTTTTAGAAGCTGCCCTAAAAACTCAGGCTTCGTCGAATAGTTCCCTCTTCCCTAAAATAAAGTTATGACTGTATAAGGTGTTTTTTGGATGTTATTCAAGAAATGGAGAGGAAATGAGTAAAGCAAGATATGCAATGCTGTTTTTGGGGTGCGCAGTTGCTCCCCTGTGTGCTGATAGTGCAAAGGCTGTGAATGCTCCACAAGAAGAGGAAGACACAGATCTTTTTCGCAAGGATAAGAGAGTAGGTTTCATCAACGCCGAGTTCCTCTATTGGAACGTCAACGAGTCGGGAAATGAATACGCTCTGAAAATGAAACATGAACCCTGGTCTCAAACGGTCGATACTTTTGCGACAGGCGACTATAAAGCGGCAGAGTTTGAATGGAATCCAGGTGTGCGCGTTTCTGTGGGGTATTTCAATGCACCTCACTACTGGGATGTGTACGCACAGTACACCCATCTATATGCCAGTGGCCACGATGAGACGCATGCTCCCGAAAATGGAAACAAGTACCTAGTCGGTACCTGGATTGGACCTGACTTCGACGATACCACAGCTGCAAGCCCTCTCAGAAAAGCGGGAAGCTCGATCAACTTCTACTATAACGTAGGAGATTTCATGTTTTCGCGTAGATTCCACCCAAATCCTCACTTGCGGATCAACTTTTTAGGTGGTGCGACAGGAGCATTTATCCACCAGAAGTGGAAGGTGCGCTACGAGAACCTCAATGACGAGCATTCCCATGTGCAAAACAAATGGCACTTTGGGGGTGGAGGATTCCGTTTAGGCTTGAAAGTGGATTGGTACTTGGGTTGGGACATCTACTTCACAGGATTGGGAAGTGCGGCGCTTCTCGGAGGTATTTACGAGAATAAAGCACGTCAGTCTACTTCTGCTACAGTTGCCGGGGCGGACAATAAAGTGCCTTTCCTGAATACCAAATATGAAGACGTGCGAGTTGTCTACAACACGCAGCTAATGGCAGGACCCTCCTGGCAAAAGGCTTTTGAAAGAGTGCGCACAGACATTTTTGTCGGCTACGAGTTTAACCTATGGACAAATCTACATTCTGTCTACCGCTCCGATTCATCTGCTCCTCAAGGCTTTAAAACGCCTATTGTCGAGAATTCTAATGTGGGACTTCAGGGATTGACCGTCCGTTGGAGCCTCGATTATTAAGCTCATTCCTCTGTGCGCCCCCAATGGAGGCGCACAGGAACCTATCCCAGTAAAAAGTTTCAGTCGGTTTTCGGGGCTTTTTGAGCCAATTTTCGATTCAAAATCTGGGGGCAATATCACCAGAGTATATTACCCCCAGATTTTGAATCGAAAATTGACCAAAAATCCTCCAAAAACCGACGAAAAGTTTTACTGGGATAGGTTCAGACTCTTAAGTCACAATTGGCCAAAAAACCAGCGAAAAATTATACTGAGACATCTCAAGAATATTCGTAAGTCTGGCCATGTATTCAATTCATCCTTATCCCGAACGCAATTCAAAATATTTAAAGTTTTTTACGGCTTGGATCCTCGTTTTAGCATTTTTTGCTATGCGGCCGCTTGATGCAGATATTGCCGTCTCTTATCCCCCTCCTCAAGGAAGATTCGGGGATCAACTCTCGTATTATTTGCACGCCAAGTGGGTCTCTTACCGCGACGGCATCCCCTTTCTCTTCAAACCCTTTCTGTTTTCCGATGCATTTGCTCTGCATGATGCGGAGATCCCATGGACTCAAGAAAAAGAGGAGAGCTTTGATCAGGTGATCCGTTACGACGGAATAGGGGAACTCTGCCAGGACTCCACCCTCTACATCATTCCCTATTTTTCTGAATGCGAAGAGGATCGCCACTTCAACCCCAGCTGGATCAATATTCCCGTCGATTGGAAGGATGAGGGCTTCAAGGCGTTCTTAAAGGAACTATTTGCTCCTCGAGATCAATATGCTTCGTTCATTCCCGAGGGTTTTGAAGGAATCACCACGGCTCTACATGTGAGAAGGGGAGGGGGATACGACACTGTTGTAGCATACCAACTGTGGCCGCTGAGGTTTCCACCGGACAGCTATTACATTGAGTCCCTACAGAAGTTGTGCGATCTGTTTCCCGGCACGCCCATCTACGCCCATGTATTCACAGATGATCCTGACCCATCCAGCCTCATTCGGCTCTATGCGGAGCACCTTTCTGGTTATCCCATCACTTTTGGCTGTAGAGAAGAGGGCAATCGCCACGACGCCCATCAGATGGATGATTTCTTCGGGATGATGGAGTTTGATTGCCTCATCCGTTCTGTCTCCAATTTTACGCTGCTTCACAGCGTTATCGGCGACTATCTTGTCGTCATTACCCCTAAGCATTGTCTGTGGCGTCGTCACACTCAGCCTTGCAACGGACTGGTCCTCGAGAATTACATGGATGTAGTTGAAGTAAAACTTGCCGAC
>JAZJZV010000211.1:0-6276 GCA_040389485.1 Chlamydiota bacterium | reverse complement strand
GCACTCGAGAGCTGGACGTGGGCTGCCCATGTCCAATTCTTGAGTCACTCTCGGCATAAAGCAACTGCGCGGATGGGGCACTCGGTGGCATCTACAGCGCGCAAGGGAAGGGCCATGACGTGGGCTCCTTGAGGAGGAACTCCTGAACAATCCGCGATGTTTTCAATGATGTATTTCCCAGCTCCCAAAATCAATCGGTGGACGGGATAAGCATCGTCTAGACAATCGGGAGAGAGCGTATCAATGGCAATCCCAGCGATATTCCTCTTGAGCAGAAGTTGCGCTGCATCCTCTGAAAAAGAGGGGAAGTGCATGCGACCATCTGGATCTATGTTGCGGTATTTCACCGGATCGGAAAAATAGCGGCACCATCCGGTAAAGCCGATCACAAGAGAACCTTGGGGAATGGTCCCATAAGCAGCCTCGTACGCCTCGATATCGCTGATAGAAATGGAGTAGTCGGCATTTGCCTTGTGGGAAACATCGATCACACTGGCGGGCGCGAAAAGCTCTTCTAGCGGAATAGAGGCGATACAGGCAGCGTCAGGGAACCGGTGAGAGGGAGCATCCATGTGTGTTCCCACGCCCGCATGCATTTTGATTTGCTGGACGCGAAACATTCGGTCGTAGTCCTTTTTAGTCTCTAGGCAAAAGCCGCAAGAGCCATTCCATGTAGGCACACTCGCAGAGAGTGGGTGGGTAAGATCGATCAATTTAAACAAGAGGAGCTCCTAAGAAAAGCGACGAAGCCATCATTCGACGACAGACTCTAATTGCCGAGCGAATGCTGCTAGCGTACTTCTCGTTTTGTAAAGAAGGTCTAATTAACCCCCACACTGACTCAGATCTAAAAGGGAACAGCTTCCCATCGGACTGGTCGATAAAGTCAAAGCAGCGGGTCGCAAAAAAAGCGAAGTAGGAGACATGCGGTAGTCTAGCAGTCAGCACGATCTCAAATGCAATCAGCTCGTCGATAACTCTTGCAGCCGCAAATCTCTGATTGTCAGAAAGCTCAGTCTTGCCCGAAACGGGAAAGAATACGCGATGGATCAGGACAGCATAGATCTCTTTACAGAGATCATCGAAATAACAGTCCTCAACTTCTCCCCCATGATCCACGAGATGCTCATCCAAAAGATAGCGCCCTCCCGAGGAGCTGATGTAGGGATAGGATTCGCGAAGAGCCAGTTCTACCGCTGTCCACTTTTCAGACCGAACAAGTGCTATCAAGCTCATCGCAACCTCACTCTTTAAGAGTCTGCGCTTTTCTGGTTTTCGACCGAGCATGTTATTAAGAGTCAGGGGAATATGTCAAGAAGTGATCCCAAAGGCGCTGTAGGAGTGTTTGAGAGCGCATTAGCTCGTTGTTTTTATTTCTTTCCATGTAGGCCTTGACGCTTTCGAGGGCGGGCGGTGTAGCTTCATTTCCCCATAAGTCGAGCTGGGTCAACGTCGAGTTGACCTCGAGTGCCTGAGTCAGTGAATCACAACCTGCAGCGCCTAATTGATTGTGCGAAAGACGCAGCTCCTTTAAGGAAACGTTTTTCTCGAGAATTTCTGAGAGGACCTTGCCTCCGATGGGACCCAGCTGGCATCCATTCAATCGGAGCGTTAAGAGGGAAGTGTTTGCGAGTAGCGGCGCTTGCATACTCTCGATTTCTGCAGAACCCATGGGGTTGTTGGAGAGATCAAGCAAGGTAAGCGAGTGATTGCTCTCTAAAGACTTCCATATGTGGGATACGCTATGGCTCAGTTGGTTGTCTGATAAGTCAATCACTCTCAAGGTGGAATTGACACGGAGTGCAGCCCCTATTGCCTCGCCACCTAGAATACCAATAGCATTGAGACCTAAATTGAGCGTTTCTAGATAGGAATTGACGGTGAGCGCACTGGCAAGGGCGATTCCACCTCTGTCATGTATCCGATTTTGGTAGCAATTTAGCACGAGCAGAGCGGAATTGTTCATGAGAGTTCCGGAGAGAACTTCTGCGCCTTCGCCATCGATCCCGTTGGAGCACAAGTTGAGTGACGTCAGGGAGGTATTGCCCTCTAATGCCCTCGCTAAAGCCTCGCAACCTTCTCCTCCGATGTAGTTGCTACCCACATTCAGCGAGACGGTGGTGGTATTTGACTTGAGAGTTTCAGCCAGGCACTCCGCAGCTTCAAGGGTAATGTATTGATTGCTCCAATCGAGGGTAGGCAGTGCTAAAGCGAGAAGGGATGTTTGGCAAAGAGGAAGAGGATGAAAGACCATTATTGACTCCTGAGTAGTTAGAATACGGAGGGGAGTTTAATTTTTGTGTGCGCTGAGATTCAACCTAAAATGAGGTGGAGAAAGGGTTGTTTGAACTAGAAAATGGTTCATGAAAATTCGATTGTAGTTTAAAGTCGGTGGCAGTTCTTTCTTTTTTCGTGGGAAAACGCATTTCTTGAGATCGAACTCAAAACAGATTCAAATCAAACAGGAGAGGGTTACATTTAATGTTGGAAGCTCTGTGTGGAAATCAAACGATTGAAAAGATTCTCTTTTTCCTTCTCGTCAACAATAAGTGCTACGGGGTGCAACTCCATCGACTGCTTGACACGGCGCTGACCCCGCTTCAAAAGGGGCTTCAGCGCTTGGAGAAAGGGGGAGTGATCACCAGTTCCCTCGAGGGCAAAACGCGGATCTATCTATTCAATCCTGCTTTCCCCATGCTCTCTGAGTTGGAACAGCTGCTGAAAAAGGCCTATTCACTTTTGCCGCAGCACGAAAAGAAGAAATTCTACGTCCAAAAGGACTTGCAAGGCAAATCTCCTCAAGAGAACAAAGGACAAGTGGTCTTGCGGTTTTGGAAAATGCTGACGGGCATTTCTCAGCTGACTTTTCTAGCCAAGACGCGCTCCAAGGAGGAGTACGGCTGGAATGGAAAGGGGAAAGGGGAGGTTGGAGTGGTTAGGGAAGGAGAGAATGTACTCGTTTTTTCTGAAAAGGGGAGCTGGAAAGATCGCGAGGGGAGAGAAGTGGGATTCACCAATGTATTCCGCTGGACGCTAGATCGCCGGGCTGCGCTCATTTCTCTGGAGCATTTAAGACGTGGCCCTGAGCATCCTGTCTTTCTGATGCATTTGGAACCTTCAGGCTCAAACGCGATGTCTTCCGTGGATTCTCATCTCTGCGAATCCGATAGCTATTTCGGGCGGCTGCACATCGATTGCGGATGCCTGCGTCTCAGCTGGCGAGTGATTGGTCCTAAAAAAAACGAGGAGATGGATTACTTCTACAGCTCTGTGTAGATCCCAGCGGACCTTGCAGTCCACTGGGAGGTGTTGAGGATTATCTCTTGTCAAAGAAGAAACGGGACAGTTCCTGCTTGCAATTTTTAGAATCTACAGTGATCTCTCTCATCAGATACTCGATTGCGCTTTGAGCCGCCGTTGGAGAGATGGCTTCGCGGATACCGGAGATTGAATGATCTTCGTTGGTGTCCTGATTGCGGAGATCTGTCACGCGATAATGCAGAGTGACCGAAGGATTAGCTGCGGTAGACTTGCCATCTTCCAGGTAGATTGTGACGACATTTAACTTCGCGTAGGGACCGATGTTTTGCCCAATCAAAGAGCGCTGCAATTCCTCGCCCGCTTTTTTTGCAAAACTTGAGATGCTGCTGCGGTATGCGCCATCAATTTTTCCGCAATGAGACCCGATGATCTGATTGTCGAGGCTGATGATAGTTGCCGTCTTGATGTTTCTCTCATGCATTGAGCGCATGACGTTTCCGTTGATATGCGATTGAACGATGCTCTTTCCTTTTTCAACGAGAACGTCCATAGGCGTCTTCTCGCGAGTGCTTTTTTCGCACCCGAAGAGAGCCGCGACGCAATCCTTGAAGGAAAGGAATGCCTCAGCAATGCGATCAATAGATTCTTCGATACAGTCTTTTTTGCGCGTTTTTGGCGTAGTGCTGGCCGTGTCGGTGGTATCGGTAGTGGATCCAGCGAAGATACGAGAGACGATGGAATTTGCGTGTGATACGAACTGAGTTGCATTAATCATAAGAAACCTCCTTTTACGGCCAGAGAATCTAACTCAAAGAAAGTTTGCTGTCAGCAAAAATTGTACTTGCATGGAGAAGTGAAGGGTGTTGCAGGATATACCGAACGTGCCCAAGAATCAGGTTTCAAAATGGGGAACGCTTATCAAGAAAAATATTTGCAAAAAAGAAGGACAAGGGATAAATTGAAAAATAACTTTCACGCACACTCTTGAGCAGGTACAAAGAATCTGGGGTAGGCGAGATGGCGGGCTTTACCACTTTAGACGAGGATTGAAAAATGAACAGATTGATTTTCAGAAGACAGACGCTAAGTCGGTTTGTCTTTTGTTTGACTCTACTACTATCCATTTTGTCGGGGCTGTGTTTGTCTGCTGATGTGAGGGTAATCAACCCACGTCTCAACATGCCCAAGCACAAAAAGTACAAACTCTCGATCTGTGCGGTAGTGAAGAATGAAGACAAGTTTCTAAAGGAATGGATTGAATACCACCGCTTGGTGGGAGTCGACCACTTTTACATTTATGACATCGGAAACTACGAGAGAACTTCTTCCACTTTAAGATCTTATATTCGACAGAATATCGTTTCTCTGATTCCGTGGCCTTATGGGTCGCGCGAGTATGACAGCACACAGCCATTCCTCTGGGCACTCTCGACTCAAGTTCCTGCATATGAAAATGCAGCGAAGTACAAAGCAGTGAGGGAGACGAAGTGGATGGTTTTCCTCGATGTTGAGGAGTTTCTTGTCCCTCCCCACGTCAATAACCTCGCTGATATCTTGGAAAGATACGATGCCTATCCTGGCGTAGTACTGCCTAGTAACTACTTCGATGCTTCGAAGATCGACTGCGTTCCCAGAAGAAATCTCGTCATTCAGTCGATTGAGTTGACCTCTGCCCCCAAGGTGGATATCGAAAGATGTGTGAAGAAGGTCATCTTTAAGCCCGATCAGACCGAAGGGTTTCTGTGGCCTCCTTATCAGTGCTGCTTCACTGATAATAAGGAGCCTGTCGAACTCTCCAGGAATGAGCTGAGAATCAACCACTACGTGAATCGCTTTAGCGGGTTCCTCAACTATGCGAGGAACAAAGAAAAACTCTCGATCGATCAGTGCACTCTGAGCGATGCAGAGACAGCAAATTTGCTCGAAGTAGGTTACGAAATTGAAGACGGTGAGCGCGCCATTCAGCGCTTTACTCCGGAGCTCCTCAAAAAGATGGGTCTCGAACCAGGTTGGGGCTGGTAGACTCCCTCTCCGGGTTCAACGTTTCTGAGTTCTGCACCCACCCCATCAAAAGGGTGGGTTTTTTTTTAAGTGTTAGAAGCTGCCGTCGATTTAAGCTTCTGTCAAAGCCTACGACAGCTTCTTAGCAAACGGCCAGTTCTTCAGGCTGTTTGCGTATCGCAAGGTGTGTTACTATATTCAGCATTGGATTACTTCCAATGATACTTGAGGTGCAAAAATGTCAACTTTACACTCCGTTGGTCTGATAGCCAAAGAACTAGTGGGGCTCGTTGCGCAACTGCTGCCCCGAGATACGTTTTACCTCGGCGTTTCGCCTCGCGAATCCGATGAATGTTCCGCTCATGACCTGCAATCCTTATTTGCCCGCCTAGACGTTGGCCAACAAAACCGCGCCTATCTTCTGCGATGGGAAATGGCAAGGATGGAAGACACCCGAGTTTTTGGTGATAGGTGGGGAGAGGAACATTTTTGGGAAGAGCCTCAAAAAGTAGCAAGTGCTCTGCATCGTTTGGGAGTTTTGGGGAGTGAGGGGAGAGCGGAAATCGCCTACAACTTAAGACTATTGGGGGGACATGAGAAGGCCCATTCATTCTATTATTCTCTCAGCGAAAAATTGGGTCGCGATCCGACGGGAGGATGGATCTCCTACGTGAATGGAATGGGAACTAATCAATCTCAAGCAGGATGCGATGCGGTTAAGTTCTCCGATCTTTTCGCGGAAGGGAACAATCTTCACTGTGTGTATCTCCCTACTCGGCAAGATTCTCCTATGGGAGATTCTACAGGCTTTGCTCTCGATGCCCTGCGTTACTTGGCAGTACAGGGAGGCGGCCATACTCGCTGCTCCTGTTTGCTTGCTCAGCAATGGATCGACTACCTGACTCAGGAGCCTGAGAAATGCTTCCTGCAAACGTGCCATTCAGAGGGAGCAGCCCACGTCAATGCTGCTTTGAGAATTATTCGCGAAAATAGACCAGACCTCATTCCCAGGCT
>JAZJZV010000210.1:0-4565 GCA_040389485.1 Chlamydiota bacterium | reverse complement strand
CCTGAATTTTCTCATCCAACATGTCGATCAGGGCGTAGGGACCCAGGGTCATCACATTATAGTGCTCTTGTCCTGAGACGAGCTGCAGATCGAGATCGGGAAGGATTCTCTCTTCCCAATCATTCAGCTGGCATCGGTATTGCTGTGAAATCTTGGCAAACTCTCTGACCTCGGAACATGCATGTACCGCTTTTGCCAGTAGTTTTTTTTGCGCCTGTTCGAGTCTAGCGTGGAACCTTTTCTTTTCTCCCTGGCCGTAGTTGAAAATGGGAACCTGGAGCGCTATGGCTGGCCCAGTTGTGGTAAAACCTTCGGGTTGCATCTCGGAAGAAACTCCGAGTTGTAGGTTCGAGTAAGTCCACCACTCTTTGAGTTTAGCCTGGCGCGCGATCGCACACGTTTTCCTGCGCAAAGCTTCGATATCCAACCGATTTTCCAAAGCGGCCCTCTCTATTTCGGTGCACTCCGGCAGATCGGGATCGCTCTTCCAATCGATCTCCCCCACCACGTGCCACATAGCTTCCTTCCCAAATAAGCCGAGCAGACGATTCACTTTTTCCCGCGCCATCTGCAAGTCTGCTGCAACGCCCTTGAGACGCTCTTTAGCTTCCTCAAATCCGATCTCATAGCCTCTCGCATTCAAAATACTGATATTTCCCGCTCTCTGCTGCAAGGAAGTAAGCCCCGCGGCAATCTCTCTGAGATCCACTCGCCTCTTCTCTTGTTCGAGCAAAAGCTCTTGAGCTTTGACCTCGAGCCATCCGATTTGCACCTCCTTGACAAGATCGAGAACTCTTTGCCCCACTTCCGCCTCAATCACCTGGATTTCCGCCTCGGCAGCTCTTTTGCGCAAGGGGATGAGAAACAGATCGAGAAAGCTCATGGCTGCATCGAAAAGAGTGTTCAAGTGATAGCGCGACTGGCTTGGGAAGCGCACGCTTGTGCTGAAGAAGGGGTTTTGCATGAGGCCTGCCTCCAAAAGATCTGCGTATCCCATCTCGAGATTTTCATAGTAGGCAAAGAGATCGGGATTGCTCACGAGCGCCAATTGTATCGCCTTTTCCACCGAGAGCCCCTCGTGCTGGATCTCCATCAGAAATTGGTTTTTCATTTCCTCTACACCACTGCGCCAAGCGAGCGTTTCGGGAATGCGCTGTCCCATCATTTCTTGAACAGTCTCAAATGAAGTATCGCTCGAGCGCACAGAACAACCCGACAGAACTACAGCAAGCAAAATATACCGAACGCATTTCGAAATTTGGTTTCTGGCTGCACTGACATCTTCCTCTTTACAGCCGTCTCCACCTGCCATGTGCTTGCACATGGCCAGCTTCTCCAGCTGCAAATCTGAAGCGGCAGTATTGCCAAAAAATAATTTTTGAAACACATTCGGCATAATTGATCTCATTTCTTTTCAATAGCAAAAAGAAGAAAATAAATAAAGCGTTTGATATTTATTAATTATGGAATACATAATTATCTCGGTCTCTGCTTTCGCAATTTCACTGCTGACATTTTATTCAGGTTTTGGGCTGGGGACAACGCTTATGCCTGTGATGGCGCTGTTTTTTCCCTTGCCCATTGCGATCGGACTGACCGCAGTCGTGCATCTTTTGCAGAATGCATTAAAGACGGCACTGCTTTGGAAAAACATTCGATGGAAGATCGCAGCGCACTTTGGGATTGTTGCATTGCTATTTGCCATCCCTGGAGCCCTCCTTCTGCAACAGTTATCTGCAATTTCCCCACTCCTAACCTACTCCTTTTTGTCCTTCCATCTGCATCTTTCTGTTTTGCACATCTGCATTGGTTTTTTGCTCATCCTCTTTGGGCTGGCAGAGATTTTTCCCCACGCGATTTTCCGAGTGAAAAACCTCTATATTGGCGGAGCGATGAGTGGATTTTTTGGGGGATTATCAGGGAATCAAGGAGCCTTTCGCAGTCTGTTTTTAGCACACAGCGCGCTGGACAAGCACAGCTTCATTGGAACAAATGCTGTCATTGCAACCGCTGTCGATGTCACTCGACTGATTTTGTATGGTTTTGCCTTTGGCCGCTCGCTCAACATGGGAGAGGCTCCTTTGCTGATCGTTACTACAGCCGGGGCTGTAGTAGGGGTCTGCGTAGGATCTCTCTTGCTGAAGAAAGTTTCCATCGAATGGATCCAGAAAATCATCACGGCTCTCTTGCTGCTGCTAGGAACCCTGATGATCCTCGGCATCATTTAAAGACAATAGATCACTGCCGATCCGACAAAAGCGACAAAGACGGGCATCTTCACCATCCGCTGTCCATACAGCACATGCAAAAGATTCAACACTGTCAGCAGAATCAGTCCTGGATACACAATCTGTAAAATGGGACTTAGGAAAGCAGCGATCCCGCCAAATCCTAAATTGGCAAATAAGGTAGCGACGACAAGCGTCGCAATCAAAGCGCTCTTGCCGCCAATTTTTCTTTTGCATAAGTCTTTTTGCAAATAATCGGCAAAGATCGAGACGAGTGTCATTGCGGTAGTAAGGCACGCGGTGAGAACGGCGATTGCCGCAATACATCCCCCTGCAGGACCCAGAAGATGGGTTGCAATGGCACTGAGGAGTTGTTCCGCAGGGCAATCGGGAGCAAGCGCAGTGCTGTGGTAGGCGGAGACGATCGAGAGTCCCACGTACGTGAGGAGCAAAAGGGCCGCTGCAATCACACTGGAGAGGAAGATTTTCTTCATAGGCGCATGGCCCTCGCCACCCTTTTGGAAATGGGGAAGGACGACAGTGGCAAAGAGAAAAGCAGCGATCAAGTCCATCGTTTGGTATCCGCCAATGAGCCCCTCGAAAAAACTCCTCGTCGCTGGTACTGTAGCAGAGACCATCGCCTCTCCATTGATCCATCCAAAAAAGACCAAAGCGGCGAGCGCGAGCAGTAGAATGGGCGTCAGAATAGCTCCAAGGAATCCAATGAGTTTCTCCCGTTGAAAACTGCAGGCGAAAATCAAGGCTGCTGCGAGGACGCTAAATAGAGACAGCGGCACATCCATGAGGTAGGGGGCAGCCATGGCGTGCATGAGCGTGATGAGACGCGGAATGACCCCAAAAGGGCCAAGAAGAAACTGCAGGAGCAGCAGTAACAAAAGCCCCGGAACTCTACCTGCTCGTCCAAAGAACCGGTGGTAGTCCCCTTGGAAAAGAACCATTGCCGCAAGTCCCAGAAAAGGCATAACGACTGCGGTGATCCCAAGGCCCGCAATGGCATACCAGACATTGCTTCCAGAGGTTTTTCCAAGTAAAAGAGGAAATATCAAATTCCCCGCTCCAAAAAACATGGAAAAGAGCGCAAGCCCAGTCGTGACGAGGCTAGAGGGACTCTGCATCTGTAATGGTAGTGACTGTTGCTGTACTGACATAGGGTTACCTTATCTGGCACTTCTGGCCCGGTAAGGCTTTCATCTCGGGGAACTGGGGGGAGAAAAAAGGTTCGGGGTCAGAAGTGTTTGTTTTTAAGCGCCTGCGCGCACGACCATCGCCGTTTGCCCCGATAGGACAACGGTGGAACCTAAACAATAGAAATTAGATTCACAGTGATGGTTCATTAACACTCCGCCCCAACGGACTCTGTACCGTATCATTTATTATTCACATGACTTCTGCGTCTTGCAAATTAAAAATTGTCCAATACAAAACCCAATGGATGCATTTGCGGTTATTTTAGAACAAGCGCTCTTTAATGGCAACCCATCGGGCCTTTTTTTTAAGGATAAGGAGATTCAATCAAAGCACCTTGAGAATATTCATATAGGCCACTGGACATGCAGAGTCATTAGAAAGATTCTGCAAATTAATCGTCCCTCCGATGTTTACGAGATCGATAGTAAAGGGAGGGGTCGTTAGTGTTCCTACTCCAGGAGCAATGTGCACAAAAACAGTGACACTATGCAAGAACTGCGCTCCCCCTGATGAGTTTGTTCCTAGCTGATAGCCAAGTCCCGGCGAAAAAGTATTTGCTGCTGAGTCGCTGATATCCAGTCTGAAGATTCCAATGTCCCCGCTATCCGTCAATGCCCCATAAGACAATTGGTAATACCCTGAATCATTGATAGTCACTGAGCCTCCGACTAGAGAAATGCGCGTAGGTGTAGGCCGATTGGAAATCAATCCAAAAGAAATCGTGTCCCCATTATTGAGCGTGACGCCGCTTACGACCCCCAATAAATCGGCATAGGCAAAATCCAAGCCTAGCGATCCCGTTGGACCAGTGGGCCCCGTGCTGCCGGTTCTCCCTGTTGGGCCAGTGCGGCCTGTGAATCCGGTGGGTCCAGTGACACCAGTAGGTCCTGTGCCGCCAGTGAGTCCGGTGGGTCCCGTAAAGCCTGTGGGTCCAGTATTCCCAGTCGTCCCCGTCCGACCTGTTGGCCCGGTAAATCCAGTTGCTCCTGTGTTGCCGGTGGGTCCAGTGACACCGGTCGTTCCTGCAGATCCCGTAGATCCGGTAGAACCTGTCGGCCCTGTATTTCCAGTAAGCCCCGTAATGCCAGTGAGTCCTGAGATTCCCCCAGGTCCCGTAGCGCCTGTCAA
>JAZJZV010000209.1:0-3394 GCA_040389485.1 Chlamydiota bacterium | reverse complement strand
GTTTTTGGATCAGCAAAACAGAAGGAGAGGCGTTGCGGTTGAGGAAACGATGGAAGCAAATATTCCATTCTTTTGGGCAAAAAAGAGAGAGCTCTTTTAAAAGGGCCTGCTCTTCCAGTGCACCCTCGGCGTGACCTGGATAGCAAGTAATGGAAATCATTCCACCTGGAGCAATGCAATTTTTTGCTTGCTCAAGGCTTTGTAAGGTGCTGGATGTCAATGTGGTAAGGTTTTTATCTCCTTTGGGAAGGTAACCTAAATTATAAACGATCAAGCGAATGGGTTTTTCAAAAGCTAAAGAGGGAAATACAGCATGTGACTGGCAACAGAAGTGTGCCTGTTTGAGCTGATATGCATCTAAAGATTTCGCTAGCAGCTCCTGTGTAAGCGCGATCGCCTGGGGTTGGATATCAATTACTATCAGTCCCGAATCAGATGAATTTTTGAGTAAAAGCTCAGCGAGTATTAAAGAATCTCTGCCGTTGCCACACGTGGCATCGATTGCCCAATCGCCAGGACGAATTAAATCTTTCCAATACCGCTGGGCTAAATCCACCGCCGACTGAAATAATGGAAATTGTGAACGTTGCATTTTGAGAATGATAATCAACTTGCGAATATTAGAGAACGGAAATGGGCATATCCATTATAGAAAAATCTATAGAACTCATTTGGAGGTAAAAGTGCATCTCAATCTTTCTCAATTAAAGCGCGGTTTTGCAATTATGGCAATGGCATGGACAGCTGTCCTCAGCGCGGACACATCCTCGTCCACCACAAACGTCGTCCCTATCCCAGGAGCTGACCAGGAGTTCTCCAGTCCGACTCCCATAGAGACCATCGTCGTAGATAAAAATGGAAACATGATCGAAAAACAATATACCTACGACCCCAACCAAGGGGGAGTTGTCATCAATAACAATAACGAAGTGGGAGGGGATAACGCTTCTCTTTTCTTTCCGATGTTTATGATGGGCTTCATGTGGTCAGAAGGCTTTTGGGTCGGCCATAATGGTTCCTATTGGAATGGCAACAGGTACACCTACGTCAACAATAAAAATTGGAATAATCACTGGAACAACTACTGGCATAACAACTGGAACCAGAAGTGGAACAACCACTGGAACCAGCACCATAACGAGCAAAATTGGCAATACCGCGACCACCAGCAGTGGGACGACAATACAGGTAAAGACTGGCGCGCCCAGCACGGAGAAGGGGATGGTGGAATGCGCGATGGTGGTGCACGCGGCGGCGGAGAGCGCGGCGGAGGAGAGCGGATGGGCGGCGGCGGCGGACACCGTTAGATCTTCCTCAAGTTCTTTCTTGATTCCCCCCGGGACCTTTGACGGGGGGGATGTTCAGTCTCAAAAAGCTTGCTGACAATTCCTTTATTAGACTAGAATACCTCACATCCAACGCTTCAGAGAGATAATCTCTGGATAATAAGGGGTATTAGCTCAGTTGGTTAGAGCGCCACGTTGACATCGTGGAGGTCAGCTGTTCGAGTCAGCTATATCCCATTTCACAATGACAGATCCAATTTCCGATACACTCACACCCGTTAGGCAAACAGCAGCGCAAGTCCTTGCGGCGGCTGTGTGCGATTTATTCCCTGGAACGCATCTAGCGGGAGGCCAGGGAACAGATCCCTATTTTTATTACGACTTCCATTTTCCCTTCCCTTTCCAGCCAGAGATGCTCTCTCCCATCGAGGAGCGGATGCGGGCAATCCTCAGAGAAAACCGCCCCATTGTTTCCATGGAGATGGTGCCGATGAATGCGGCAGACCTCATGAGACATCAAAAGCAGCCCCTGGTTGAAGAACGTCTCCGCCTAGAGGAAACCGCTACAGTCCAGATGTGCAAAATAGGAACCCATGCGGACTTTTGTCCTCATGCATTCGCTGAGCACTGCCACTTGCGGCATTTCAAGCTCCTCGAGGGGATTGTTTTGGATGGTTCCAGTCGAAAAGGGGTGCGGATTGTGGGAGCCTTGACTGAGGAAAAAACAGACCTCAAGGCCATAGCCAAGTTGCCGCTACCTTCTAAGAAGGCGCATCTACCCCTAGCCTATGCCATGAAATTGTTTGAGCCTGTGGAAGGTGGGCACTCATGGATCTGGCTTCCTCAAGCGCTCGTCTTAAGAAATTTACTTTGCAAAATCTGGGAACAAGAGTGCGTTAAGCAAAATATTCACAGAGTCTCTACTCCTTATGCATTTCTACAGTCAACAGATCGGAAGGCGATTACAGCCCATTTTGAAGCGCTTAAACACTCCGGTATGACGCGCGCAGCTGAGCTTTCTTGGGTGCAATCTGACCCGCAAGAAGGGGAGGGGGAGGGACTTTTAGGAGCTACAGCCTCTTATTCTGACAGGGTCTATCTCATTTCCACGGGAGAAAAACTTTTAGAAGAAACGATTTCATTCTTGCAATTCATCTTAAAAATCCCTAAAATTCTAGGTTTTGAGTTCGAAATAGTTTTATCGGTATCTTGCGCAGGCAATCAAGGGAAGCGAAAGAAGGTTGTGTCGCTCTTGGAACAGGCGTTAAGAACATCCGAACTCGAATATGCGGTTCGTAAAGTGTACTCTCAGGGAGAGTATGCGCGTATCGAGGTAATGATACCCGATGCGTTAGGGAGAAAGTGGTCTGGTCCGTTCCTGTGTTATCCCGAGCTTTCTCGGGAGACTACATGCGGCGAGGCACTTGTTCTTTCGACTTTCGGTTCGATGGAGAGGCTGTTTGCGCTTCTTCTCGAAAATACAGGCGGATCAGCTCCTTTTGAGGAAGTGCTGAAGCAGCTGCGAGAATTGAGCCAAGAAAAGGGATAAGGTATAACACCGAGTGGAAACGCTAAATTTAAAGATTAATCGGGAAATCCGGGCGCCTCAAGTACGCGTGATTGATAAAGATGGCGGACAAGTGGGTGTATTGCCACTTGCTGAGGCAATTCAAAGGGCGGAACAAGTAGGACTTGATCTCGTTGAGATTGCACCTACTGCAGTGCCGCCGGTATGTAAGATTGTCGATTATGGCAAGTACCGCTATCAATTGACAAAGAAAGAGAAAGAGCAGAAGAAAACGCAGCATCATGTGAAGGTCAAGGAGATCAAGATCAAGCCGAATACGGATGATCACGATCTCGTGGTCAAGATGAAACATGCGAGAGAGTTTGTGGTCAAAGGGAATAAAGTGCGCATCACGTGCACATTCCGCGGAAGAGAGATGCTTCACACTGACATCGGTTTCAAAGTCGTTAGGCGCATGTGTGAAGAACTCGCCGATATCGCCACACCCGAGGCTCCAGCGAAGATGATGGGTCGAAACCTGTCGGTCGTTTTGGCTCCTGGAGCAAAGAAGAAAAGCAGTTAATTCGGAGAAATGCCGTGA
>JAZJZV010000208.1:0-8098 GCA_040389485.1 Chlamydiota bacterium | reverse complement strand
GGTGATGGCCTGGACATCATCTAAGCTAAGCGTTGTCTGCGTGGTATAGAAGAGAGGCTGCTCGGGGGAGAATTGGAGCTTTTCCACGTCCTCAACAGATTCCACAACAGTTGTGACTTCGGGGGCCTCTCCAGCTGTGCCGATGATTTCGACGTGCTTGCGGTGGCCGATCAGGATGATCTGGTACCCTTTCTGCGCGTATCGCTTGACTGCGGAGTGCACTTTGGTGACTAGACCGCATGTGGCATCGATTTCGATCAGGCCGCGCTGTTTAGCTTCTTCTCTCACTGCTGGGGAGACTCCATGGGCAGAATAGATCAGACGGGCTCCCTCAGGCACTTCTGCGAGGTCTTCAATGAAGATAGCTCCCTTGCGCCTCAAATCTTCCACGACATGTTTGTTATGGACGATCTCATGCTTGACGTAGATGGGCGCTCCGTAAAGCTCAAGAGCTTTCTCTACGATCTCAATGGCACGCACAACTCCAGCGCAAAATCCTCTGGGTTTGGATAGAAGCAACTTCATAGGTTTCCCCTCTCAGTATAAGGTGTAGATTGTAGATTTTTCTCCATGCCTGGTCAAGCAGAAATGCTAGTACATAGTTAATGAAGTTTTCACAGCTATTCGACCCATCTTTTGCGCATCTTGCGACTCCAGAAAAGCCTGCCTACATTTCCCATGTATGTCTGGCTTTTCTTGAGCCACAATCTACATCAAAGTCTGGGCGCGATCAGCTGTAAAAACTTCGTTAACTATGTACTAGAGTGAAAATGAAGCAAATCGATAGATTGAATCCTTCAACGCAAAATGTGACCCAAAATTCCTTCCGTATGACGCTGTTCTATCTGCACACACCCAAATACCTTACAATTAATCATTTACAAACATAATAAATTTAATTATAATATTGAAAAATATCTTAATTTGTTTTATTATAATTAACAGATTTAATGTAATTTCAAACAAATCGAATTTAAATATATAAAATTTATTTTAGGTAAAAAATGTCATCCGAACCAACTATGAGCGGGATCACTGGTTTTAAGAAGATCAATGCAGCCCTATTTCTTGCAAATGCAAAGCCTGAGCTCTTCATCGGAAAAGAGTGGGCCGTCACCCCTCGGCAGGAAGAGGCATGTGCTGTTGAGACTCTCTTTGACTCCATCCTTACCTACATCACCAACAACCGTTTGACCACGCAGACAGGGCTGCCGCGAGCAGATGCTGACATTTTCCTAAAGAACATCCGCACTTTTACGGCAAACCATGCACAAGGCGTACTACCGCGAAAACTGATCCAGATCGAGAGACTCCTTAAGAACGAGCCCCACACGCAAGATCTCCTTCTCCAGTACTACCTGAGTAAACCCACACGCTCAGAGCCGAAGGATAAATTATTTCATCTCACTTTGTCTTGCATGGACTTCGAGCGCCGACTATTGCAAGGGCTCGTAAGTGCCCTCTCCGCACAGGACCAATGCGAACAATTGATGCTTCAAGGGCTCGAAAAAGGTCTATCCATTGTGCCTGAAACATTCGAGGAATTTCCCGTGAAATGGCAAGGAATGATCGATCTTCCACGGCTAGAGCCTTTGAAGAATATCGTCCCTGAAGATTTTACCGATCCAGCACGATTAAGAAATGCGATCGGCCTGCTTCTCTATTGCAAACAGAACTATCCCGAAGCGAGTGAAGTTTTAGACAATGCCCTCATGAGTATTCAAGTCCATGAGCAAATTGATTCTTCCGACGCGGTTTTGAGCGATTCAAATAAGTCGATAAAAGTCACAACACGTCTTGTCGACAATCCAGAAAATGCCTATGACTCTTATGACCTTTGCCCTCTTTTAGAACCCATTATTCAATTTTCTCGCAACTATTTCGATGAAACCGCTAAAGCAACTCAGTCCTATGTGCATTCATTGTTTGAAAATGACGCGCCATTTGCAGATCCGCAAGCAATTTCCAGAGATCTGTTGAGAATAGAAAATGGTCTCACTCAAGAATATTTGAGCCAAACAAAAGAAGTTCTCGCCGTTTATCTAGAGCAAGCAGAAAAGACAAAAGCGCTCTATCTTCAGGTCTATAAAAGACTGAGTACCCCAGGTCAAACACTCACACTCCCCAATCTCTACTATTTGAAAGAGACACCTGATCTCCCCCTTCCTAGAAATTTCCATCCTGAAAACGTCTCTATCCCTATCCCTGCATTGACACTCGTCGAAACTCTCTCTAGACAACCTTTCGATGAGCGCGATTATGATCTCGATCTCGTTAAAATCACCTCTTCATCTAACCAAGCCTCGTCTTCTTGTGACGTCTCCCCTGCCCCCTCTCTTGCACTGCCGACGATACGCTGGGTAGATATCGCTAAAAAAGGTGCTTCGTCTCCCACCATCCGTCCTTTGGGAGAGTCGGCCAGACAAATGCAGCAATTTACTGAGTACTTTGAAAGGCATTTCCCAACAGAGGGTAGCTTTTCTCCCACAGGAGGACTTGAACTGACAGAGCCTCTCAAGGCCATTTTACACATGCATTTGGAGTTCAATCCCCATCGATCATTTGTTGCGGCAAGAGACATTGCATCCGGACGTTACATTGTGGCAATGAGTCTGCGCATGTTCTCGCTCAATCCATTGGCTAAACAGCAGACGCTTCTGCAAAAGGAAGGATTAGAGCCCCACCAATTTGCTGAAATGGAAATGGACAGGTCAATGGCCCAATTGCTGCACAAAGCGATGGTTGCCTACTATGGGGAAAGATCTTTCAGCGCAGATGAATTGCAAAAAACATTTGGCGCGTATCTTGCGCGATTGTTTGAACAGACCAAGACCCCAGAGAGGATGATCGAGCGATTAAAAGTTCTTCGCTCACTCTATTCAGAAGCTTTGACGAAAGAGGAGTGGAACGCATTAAAGGCACTTTGCCAAGTGAAAGTACCGACCAAAGAGGAAGTGTTTGAAATCGTCTGTCAAAAGACCTCACGGGAAGCTACCCTCATGATGCCCATTGTCAATCTCACCTGCGGAGAGGGTAAAATCGCATTAGACTGCATCAGGCGCACGAGAAAAGCATCCATGGAAGAGAAGGCAATGCTCCCTCGCTCGCTAAGCGAGAGGTTCGTGTTTGCCGCTGTCAGATCGACGTCTCAACAGACTGATGCCCTGGAACTCAGCCATTTGACAAATGCCATTGAAAGGATCGATCACATCGGTCAGTTTGAAGTGGCTGTGATGAACGTTTGCAATAAGTGCAGGAAGATCTGGCCCGCTCTGGAAGCTCTTTACTGGTCTTCACTGCAGTGATGCTAAAATTCCCTCGCAGGCGTCAAAGGCGATGGCGATGACGCGATCGAAGGCATCTTCGCCATCGTAATAGGGATCGAGGATTTCCTGATTCGGGTATTTTTTAGAAAAGGCTGTTGCTAGAAGAATTTTCTCTTTCTCTGCTGGAGTTGTCGCATACGATTGGAGCAATTCCTGCACTTCCATGTCGACGGCAAAGATCCAATCGAAACGCTGCAAATCAGATGGCCTCAGGAGCTGGGCGAAGTGGTTGATGGGTACATTTTGCTTTTCAGCGGCGGCGCGGATGCGCAGATCGACGGGGCGCTTGAGATAGTGAGTAGTTAGGCCCATGCTGTCGACGAAAATGCGCTCTTCGAGGCCTCTTTCGCGAATGAGTTTTTCCATCACAGCCGCAAGTGCGGGCGATCTACAGATATTTCCGAGACAGACAAAAAGCAGGCAGATGGGATCACTCTTCGGTGGCGACATCGGCTGCGCATCGGAATCCATAGGTCCCATTCATGACGCCTGGGTTATTGCGGTGGCGGTGAGCGCAGCGCAAGTCTTCTTTCGAGCTTTTCCAGCAGCCGCCGCGCAAGACGCGGTAGACGCCTTGAAGAGGCCCCTTGGGATTGTCTGGTTCTTGGACGGAGACGTCGTAAAAGTGATAGTCGTACCAGTCCTGGCACCACTCGTAAACATTACCAGCCATGTCATAGAGGCCATAGCCATTGGTGGTATAACTCATCACAGGTGTGGTATCGGAGCTAAAAAAGTTAGACTGGGTGCGCTCGATTTCATTGCCTGTGGGATAAATGAGTTCATCGTGCCCTCCATAGGCGGCGATCTCCCACTCAGCTTCTGTAGGAAGGCGTTTTCCGACCCATTTGGAATAGGCGATTGCGCCATACCAAGTCACTCCGACAACGGGATGTTTCGCATAACCGGACTCGATATTGAGCTTGCCGCCAAACCGTTTGACGCGCGATTCGCGCAGACGGATGATGTCGTTGTTATTGCAGTCCTTCTCGCCACCCATGACCTCTAGGAAGCGCACGAACTGCTCGTTCGTCACTGGATGGGTATCCATGGCAAAGGAATGGATGTGGATGGCATGTTTGGGCATCTCGTCCCTGCCGCCGTGGTTGCTCCCTCGCGTATAAGTGCCTTCGGGAATGATCGCCATTTCGGTCATCAGGGGCTCGATCTCCAATTCCTCTTTGGGCTGTGGTCGGTAAGGCGCAACAGTTGTCTCATTTTGGAAAATAGCACCAGGATCGGGCTCAAAAGAAGGACGCGCGATCTCTTGAGGTTTAAGCACGGGCTTAGCACTTTGCAAGGTGGCAGCTCCTGCGGCAACGGGCGCGCTCGCTCTGACTTTCTCCGGCTGTACTTTCGAAGAGCTTAGCGGGGTTGCAGAGAGCATTTCTTCGATCTTTTCGCTGAGACTATCAGGGCGCTTCAAAGGATCGGTCTGCATTGCTCTGCAAATCAGCAGGTCCCAATTCCATTTTAAATCGGGGCGATTCTTAGAGGGAAGGTCGAAGTAGCCTTCGGGGAACTCTCCTGTGAGTAGATGATAAAGCAGAATCCCAAAAGCATAGACATCGGCTTTGATCGCACTAGCTAGTGGGTGTCCGACCACTTTTTGCTCGGGCGCCAAAAAGGCAAACGTCTGACAAAAGCAGCGGTGCAATTCGGAGGCTTTGGGTAGATCCCAGGGGCCAGCGATGATCTGTTCAGGATCCCTCTGCACGGTGCTGGAGGCCAAAAGAGAAGCGACAGCCTGATAGGTGCGATTGAGGAGCGCTGCCGGTCTTAACAAACGGGTCAATCCAAAATCGGTGATAAAGACGTGGATTCCCCCGTTCACCTCTTTAACGACAATATTGTTGAGTTTGATGCAGCCGTGCGAGACGGGCTCATTTCCAATAGTAGTCGAGTGCGCGTAATCGAGCGCGGAGGCAATCTGGCGGGCGATCTTGAGAACTTCCTCTTCAGTGAGCCGATTGCTTTTTTTCTGAAGGAATTGAGCGAGGTTCATCGACTCGTTTTGGTTATCCACGACCGCATCGGAGACGAGAAAATAGTGTCCCTCTGCGCAAGAAGCGTTGCAGATTTTGGCAATATGGGGATGCTCGAGCTTGGAAAGGGCGAGAATTTCTTTTTCAAATCTGCGCGTGAAGTTCTCATCCGCTGCCATTTCACTCGAAAGGAGCTTGAGAACGAAAAGTCTTTTTAAATAGCGGTGCTCGACTAAGTGGGTCTCGCCTAAGGAGCCTGTCCCGAGCCGCTTTAAGAAGATGTAATCGCCTAATTCTCGGTGGTTCATGGAAAGATCCTCACAATGTTTCAATCGCTTTTAAAATCTCAAGCTTATCAATCAGCGGGGGCTCACAGTGGTCCTGCCTGCAGATATAAATTGCAGTCTGGCCGTCGATTGGATTTTTATCAACAAGAGAGGGAATCAAACCTTCGAGTTGCGTATCCTTTGCACCCTTCCAAATGACGCAGCAATGAGGGATGTACCTTTGACTAAGGGCCTGACGCACCTCTTGTTCTAAGGAGCGCTCCTCGTCCAAAGCGATGACGAGAAGGGGCGCCTGGAGATCGAAGTAACGCTCGAGGGCCGCGAGATGAAACGTTGCCCCGGGCGGGTAGGCCTCGATATATTTCTTGGCTGCCTTTAAAATGTCTTCAGCTTCACTTAAGTAGCGGCTCTCTTGTGTCATTTGGTAGAGCTTGAGCAAATTCTCACAGTGGACGGCGTTACCCGATGGCTCTGCGCCATCGTAAAACTCGCATTTGCGCATCAGAAGAGCTGGGTCGTCAAGGTGGTAATAGAATGCGCCATTTTCGATTTTAAAGTGGGATGTCAGCACTCCTGCAAGTTCGATTGCCCACCGGAGCCATTCCACCTCGCCACACTCTTCATACAAGGAGAGCAAACCTTTAATCAAGAAGGCGTAGTCATCAATGCCCCCATTGAAGCGCGCCTCACCCTCTCGCAAACGCCTTAAGAGCTTTCCCTCTTTCCATAATTTTTCTTTGAGCAGCTGCGCTGTTTTCACAGCAGCATCAGAGAAGGTCTTGTCATTCAGAGAGGCCCCGGCCTTTGCCATGGCATCGATCATCAGTCCGTTCCACGAAGTAATGATCTTATCGTCTTTGAAAGGACGAGGACGCAGTTCCCTTCTCTTTAGCAACAGTCCCCGCGCCTTGGCAAGGAGCTGGGCTGTCTCTGGCAGGGCAAGATCATTGGCCTCGCAAAACTCCTCGAGAGGAAGCTGCAGGTGTAAAACGTTTCTACCTTCGAAATTGCCTTCGCTACTCACTCCATAAAATTGGCAGAAAGTTTCAGCCTCTTCATTAGAGAGAACTTCGTGAATTTCTAGAGCGGTCCAAGAGTAGTAAATGCCCTCTTTCCCTTCCGAATCGGCGTCTTCGGCTGAGAAAAAGCCGCCATCGGGATGAGATAACTCCTTGAGAAGGTAGCGGCCAATTTCAAAAGAGACCTCTTTGTAGCGCTCTTTTTTTGTGAACTTCCACGCCTCGAGATAAGTGCGCATTAAAAGGGCGTTGTCATAGAGCATCTTTTCAAAATGGGGAATAGTCCACTTTTCATCCACTGAGTACCGGGAAAACCCGCCGCCGAGTTGATCGTAAACCCCTCCGCGCTGCATGTGGTCGAGGGTGATGTCGACGCAAAACAATGCTCGATTGTCCGACTTCTTCTTCGCAAAATTGAGCATAAAAAGAGATTGGTAGCCCAGAGGAAATTTGGGCTCGCCTTTCAATCCGCCATAGACGGGATCGATTAACTCATACATCGCTAATACAGCAAGTGTAACGAGCTCTTGGGAAGGAAGTGCATCGCCCACATTGTTCGCCGCTTGCTTGAACATTTCGACCACTCTTTCTGCCTGTTCGATGAGTTCGTGGCGATCCTCTCCATGCCATAACTGGTGGATGTACTGAACGAATTGATGGATTCCGATCAAACCTTTTCGGTTGACGGGGGGTAAATAAGTGACGGCAAAAAAAGGCTTTAGATCGGTGGTCAGAATCAAATTCAGCGGCCAGCCTCCCGCAGAGGCCATCAGCGCTTGCGCATATTCCATATAGATCGTGTCGACCTCGGGAAGCTCTTCCCGATCCACTTTGATATTGACGAATGTCTCATTGAGTAGCTTGGCAATTTCCGGATCTTCAAATGACTCGTGCTCCATGACGTGGCACCAGTGGCACGTGGCATAGCCAATCGATAAAAAAATAGGTTTATCCATCTTTTTCGCAAGCTCAAACGCCTCTTCTCCCCATGGATACCAATCGACTGGGTTGTGTGCATGCTGCAAGAGATAGGGCGATTTTTCGCGAATGAGGCGATTGGCGTGAGGAGAATCGGGCATCAGCAACCTAATTAAAGAATGCCAAGGAACTTCGCTAAATACCAGGCGACAAAGAGAACAAGAGCAGCAGCGCCCGCCCATAGCAGGTTGGGAAGCCACTTCACTCCACCGCCCATGCTTCCTCTTACTTCTAATGTGCCGATTCCATAGGAGAATTCGTGCTTTTCAGCCGGCATGCGGAATGTCGTCGCCAGCGCGATCATCGGCTGGTCGAGCGAGGAGTCGAGCCAGCCATGCGCTCGCACAAGTTCCATTTGCGCTTCGTCATGCATGCCGATCTGCACAAGCGCGGCCACGCCCATTCGATCGAGACCTGGCAGGACGACCGGCTGCTCGGCGGCCTCTACGGCGTGAAGCTGGGCGGCGCCTTCTTCGGGGAGAGCATGTTCAGCCGCGCGAGCA
>JAZJZV010000207.1:10580-24911 GCA_040389485.1 Chlamydiota bacterium | reverse complement strand
GCATGGACATCGAACTGCGTTGGCCTAGCACTCACGGCAAGTCCTCACTCTCTATGCAAATGAGCCCCATGCGTTCAAATCAGTCATCGCTCTTGACGCTGAGTATAAAGGCAAGCTCGCACGAACTCCTTCGCCTTACCTGCCAACCGTGAACCTCGATGAAAAAGGATCTGTCCCCACTTCTGCTGTTCAAGCAAAACAGCCCAACCACATTGATGCTCAGATTAAGCGGGTAGTTTACTATGCCTTTGCAGCTCTTGCAAGCGTAGCTTGCGCGGGTGTAGCCGCAGTGGCCCACTGGGGTGTTTTTAATATCAGCATGGGGCATGCCATTCTTCCCCTTGCAGCTGCGGTAGCAATCCTTCACTTCGCGTCAAAAATAATTGATTATAAAGCCCCTGAAGCACAGGGAGTCATCCGCGCTCAGTTGAAGGATTCCAACTTTGTCACGATGTACCGCGAACATGGGTTGAGCAACTTGCTAGATGTGCTGACTGTCAATGAGTTGAAGCAAAAATTCAATGCAGAAGTTCGAGATGCAAATACCACATTTTGGAACATTCTGCGCCGCTATGATATCCAGGAACTGCACCAGGCAGGGATCATCACTCCTGAGCACCTCGCTCTTTTATTGCGTCTTCGCATCAGCTCTGGCCCCATTAATCAAACCCTTTATCCTGGAAAAGAGCAATGGGAACAGAACGGGCTGTTTGATCGCTACAGCAAGTCTCACCATGTCCCCACCTCCTTTGCCAATGCACCTGAAGCATTTCGGATGGCAGAAGCCCTTGACTCAGCCTATAAAGCGCGCGTCGAAGCTATGCTTTAAGGTGCAACACAAGTTCGACAATGGCTTTGTAGTTGCTTCGGATCAATTTGCGATGGGCATTCATCCGCTCTTCGACGGCTGGATTCCAAAGGGAGCTAGATCTTATAAAGCCCGCCTTCTCCGCATTTTCTAGTAAAAGACTCTCGATGGCTTCAGGAGTCCACCGGTTCAGCAATCTCTCAAGCGTATGTGCATAACTTGCGAGGGCGGCTTGTTCTTCCATTGAAAATTGCCTATTCTGAGCTCTAAATCGCTCGATCTGCACACAAGCCACCCTCCCTAATGCGGAACAAAAGGAAGCCGCAAGATCGATCCCAAAATAGCGATCAGAGAGGGGATCGTAAAAGAGATTTGGCTGGCTGCGATCCGCATTGCCCACAAAGGTATCGAGAGCCACAATTCCTGGAAGGTCAGGGTGCCTGGCCATGTTTTCAATGATCGTGGGATTGAGTCCCTCCCTCTCAGGTGGAAGGGGCCACTGGGTAGCGCGGCCTGCCTGGTGCATGCGTTGATGAATCCGCACTTCCCTATCGCTTTCTGGAATACTATGGCCTGGCACTAAGGTGTGTAGAGTCGCTGGCAACTCGAGCCACTTCTTCCCAGGGAAAGCAGTGTGAGGCGGAAGAATTTTCACTCGGTTGATTGGAAGTTCAATGCTCTCTGCAATGGCGCAGGCCGTCGCATCCAGAACGAGCAGAAATTGCTCACACGGATCTGGATTCTTAACCTGTTTGAGCAAAAGGCCATCGTCCAAAAAAGAGACCATGCAGTCGATGGTCTCTATTTCCACTAATTGAGAGTGCGCAAGAGAGGAAAAGCACACTAAAAACAGAGCAATTAGGTTCATCAAAACTGAATTTGCCCTGATACAACCAGCCCATCTAAAGTTAAGTCGTTGTTACTACCCAGTGAACTAAAGTCAAACCACTGAGTGTGTTCCCAACCCAATTTGACTACCCATCCGACGGAGTGATGGCATAGACAAGTATAACGCTGCCAGGAAAAGCCCAGCCCGAGATCAATCACTGCTTGGCATGTGTTCGACGCAGCTCTGGAAACGTCTTCGGAGATAAATTCATTGGAGATCGTTGGGTCTGTATCAGAAAGGAATGTGGTCAAATCATCAAATTCATCGGTGAATTTGGAATGGTAACGGCTATAAAGAATGGCTCCATCGGCATTGGCATATACACTAAATCCCCTACCCAGATTCCAACTTCCATTGACGCCTATTTCTGGGCCAATTCCGATAAAGTCTGTATGGAATTTACTCTTAACATCGGTTGTACTCAGCGTTACGTTTTGAATAGAAAAAGGGTCGAGACTTCTTCGCGTGGACACAGAAGAAGCTCGAAACTTTTGATGAATTTGTGCAGCTTTTACTCCGCCAAAGGCCTTCCATGTAAAACTGGAACCCAAATGAAACGGGCGCCCAGTCACAAGCAAGTCCAACACATTATAACTCGAGCTCCAATGGGTCTTTGCGTGGGAATGACTCGATCCTCCCTTACCGCGTAAATGCGTCCAGAATGCAGATAAGGCCCACTTGCAGTCTTTAAAGTCATATCCGGCACCAATGCGAAAACCAGGTTCCCAATCAAAATGCACCTGATGATACTGTCCCTTGGATTGATTCTCTTCTACGCTATTGGGTCCATCGACAACAACCTCGCCCTGGGACTTCGCTGTTCTCGAAAATACGTCCAAACCTTGTTGCCGCATTTTCCAATAGAGAAAATCTGCTTCGAGAAAAAAATCGCCCGGGCACGCAGAATTCGAATTCTTTGAACCTGCAGCCTTGGACTCTCCTCCAAAAAGGCTACCAAACATTGCTACACCAACTGCAAAAAACGTCAAAGTGGAATTTCTCATGGTTACGCGCTCTTGTTTAAAAAAGAAAGATAGAATTTACCTTTAAAAATGTAAGATGTCAACAACGCCTTTGCATGGAAACAGTTGCAAAGACACCAGATAGTTTTCTACTCGATTTTCAGTACGCAGTCGATGAAGACAGGCATGTGATCTGAGGGGAAGTGACCGCCGACCGTTGCAGGTTGGATCGCATGCAAAAGCGGAACAATTCCCTTGGAGATGTAAATGTGATCCAGGATGACACCTGGAGTGCCGAGTCCTTTAAAAGGCGTCTTACCCTCTGGAACGTTTGTAAACGTAGCGATAGGTCCCACGTGGCCAACAAGAGCTCTTCCCATCGCATCTTTGAGAGGCGCATGCGTCGTCAGGATCTGTTTAATATAGTCTCCATCAAATGCAGGAAGAGCGGACAAATCGGGGCGATTGGGAAAGGTATTGAAATCCCCCATCAAAACAATGGGCTGCTGATCTGGATATGAGGAGATGATCTCAGCAATTTTGATTGCGTTCTCTTCCCTCTTAGCTATTCCCTCAAAGGGGAGATGCGTATTAAAGAAGATAACCTTCTGATTTGACTTTTTGTCGAGAAGCTCCAAGCAAGTCAGCGTGCTGCAAATATCGAGTTTATCCGGTTTTGATAACCGGACAACTTCCCCTTTTACCTGCTCAAATCGCCCTTTTCGATAAAAGATCGCATTGAGCTCCCCCTGTCCTTTAACGTCGTAGTACACGCCATATGTTTTGGCAATGAGGGGCAAGAGGTCATCGAACTGGCTTCGAAATAGCTCCTGCACGCCGATGACATCGGGCTGCATCTCTGTCAACAACTCAACAATCCGAGGCAAGCGCTCTTTCCACCGGTTGATGGGGTCCAATGATTCATCGTTGATATTGAAGAGAACGTTGTAGCTGACCACGCGGATCCGATCCGCTTTGCGTTTGAGAGACTCTACAATCTGTGCGTATTGGCCCGGAGCATATTTGGACGCAGAGAGATTCTCCACCATTTCAAATTTTTCGACGATGGGAACAATCGAATTCTCTAGGGCCGCACCACAAACCCAGCAGGAAATCCCCAACACAAAAAAAAGCACCCTTGCAATCACAGCTTCCTCCTTACCAGTTCATACATGAAAGATAGAGGAATGCCGATTAAAAGTTTAGATGCTATCCGCAAACTAAGAGTGTGTCTACAAATTAAGGGTTCGTCAATTTTTGAGATTATTTTGGCCGATTTTCGATTCAAAAGAACCCAAAAAATCGACAGAACCTTAGTTTGTAGACACACTCTAAAGGGATCCTATATCGAAATCATTAAGTTGCAAGCTCAATGGGGTCCCGTAAAAAAGACATATCGACTCACGAAATCGTTTAGCTCTTACAGAAAGCCCTTGCTCACAATACGTTTTTACTTGGCTATAAACGGCTTGGATAAATGCGCTGGGATCTGATTCCTTCCCACTTAAATTATCAATGCTCAAACGAAAAGGGCATCCCGCTGCCTTAGAAAGAATCCATTCCATCGCTTGAGGCTTTATTTCCGCATTTTGAAAGAGAGATTGCTCCTCTAGGGTACGACCATCGGGGATATACCAATATCCAAAATCCACTAGCAGTCTTCTTTTTTCTCCAGCGATCAACCAGTGAGCACATTCATGTAGGGCGCTAGAAAAAAAACCTCGAGCAAAAAAGAGTGCATGATAGGGTCTACTATCATCAGCTGGTAGGTAGATGGGCTCATCGTCACCCTTCACAAGCTGCGTATTATATTCCTCCTTAAAACACTGATTAAAAAGGGTGATTAAATCCTGATACTGATGCACAGTTACTCTCCTTCTCGCGCATTTGCACGAAGAACTAAGGCATCTTCACTTCCTGTTACTTGAATGAAAGAACCATTGAGAATAGGAGGGTGATCAAAACGATTCGTGAGAGAAATCAGCAAACCTTGCATCAATGCGTGATGACTGAAGACAACGACGGTTTGATCAGGATGTTCCTCGGAAATTTTCTTTAAAATAGATGAAAACCGCTTAGTGGATTCGTCTAAATTCTCAGCATCGGGCACAAGACGCAAAAAAAGATCTTCAGACTTCTGCGGATGGTAGTAAAGGTCACGGGTTTCCGTTCCATCAAAATCGGCCATCGGACGCCCTTCTGCAGATCCATGGCCGCGCTCCTTTAGCGCCCCGTAAATGATCACGGGAAGAGCTCGATGCTCTGCCAAGGGAGATGCCGTTTGGATAGCTCTGCGAAGAGGAGAGCTGTAAATAGCATCGATCGGTACGCCGTGTAACTTGTCAATCACTTCCAATGCCTGTTTTTCTCCTTGTTCATTTAAGCCAGAATCCTCGTGGTAAATCCGGTTAGCAAGAGCCGCCGTCTCTCCGTGTCGAATAATAATCAGATGGCAGGCATCAACAAATGCGTAACTACCCAAAAATAGACAAAAAATGAAAAAACGGATCACGTGGTTCCCCTGCTCTTAAAATTTAACGACAGTCTCTTAATGGGGCTTCGAGCCAGCAGCAATCGTAATAGCGACCTTCATACTTAACTGTTTTTGTCAGAGTTCCAGCAAGATTGAATCCAAATTTTTCAAACATTGTTTTCCCCATCTGATCTTCATGAAGTGTCACCCAAGCGATCATTTGTTCGAGATGGTCTACTTTTTGAAGTTGCTCTCTCAGAGCGACAAATAGTTTTGTCATGAGCTCATGTCGGCGAAAACTGGGCACGACATATGCTTGAATGATCTCAACCTGATGCCTCATATGGGCGCCGAAAATTTCAACTGCACCTAACATGCCTATTAATTTTCCCTCGCATTCGGCAACGACATACCATTTTCCTTTGCCGTCTTGAGCATCTTGACAAATCGCTTTCCATTCCAGCTCAGTTAGGCAAACCTCATCAGCTTCTGCAATCCCGTACGCTTTAGGGTTTTCTTGAAGCGATCTCAAGCGGATTTGGCGAAAATTTTCCCAATCCTCACCTCTTATTGGTCGAATAATCATCTCTGATGCCGTGGTTTGTACTAAATACAAGGTAAAAGCGATCAAAAAGAACAGCACTTTCATCGAACGCCTCCCCTTCAGGCAATGATTATTCAGGCACATGTCATTTTTTTCTAGTGATAGATGGGATGCTCCATTAGAGACTGTCTACAGATCGCCAATATTTTGAAAAACAGAAACAAACAATCATTAATAGTGAGATATTAACATACTTCAACTTTTTTCAAAAAAAGTTTCCACAAAAAAATAAATTGCTCTAAGGTGACAATTTAGCAGAGAGGTCACATGACAACGCCCAAGATACACAAAAATGGTGAATCAAATCAGTATGCTTTTAGCAGAGACAAGTCCGGTTTAAATCTCAGAGAATCTACTTTCCAACAAAAAAAGCGATTTTCTACGAGATCCCTGGTGTATCTCTCAGTTTTTTCCGCCCTCCCCTTTATCGCATCGAGCACGCTCAACGCGTCAATAGAAGCCGACATGCCCCCTCACTCCCTTACGCAGACCCCATTTGGATCTCAGATGGTTCTTGCAGCAGCTTCCAATGAAAAAGTCATTTCAATTTTTGCCATGAAACAGGAAGAGTCTAACAAAAAAAATGCTCCCACATACATGTCTGGAGAAGTAGTCCCAGAAAATGCACTTCCTGAAGCCTACAACGCCCCCTCTGGCATTACCCTAAAAGGAAGGGACGGAAAATGGATCCCCGACCTCTTCGTTGACTTCTCCTTCATCTACTACCACGCTTCCGAAGAGGGTTTAGATTTAGCTGAAAGCGCATCCTTTGTTGAAGCCAATAGCACTGTTTTAGCTCCTTCAAAAAGCAAAGTCCTCAAACAGTCCTTTAATTACCAGCCTGGCTTTAAAGTGGGAATTGGCACCAACATTTGTGATTGGACTCTCTTTGGCCAATACACATGGATTAGACAATTTAACAAGATGAGCAAAACGCCCCCAACTCCCTCCCCCAACAATGGCATCGGGGTATGGTTTATGGATGACTGGTTTATCTTGGGCATTCCTGTTGAGGGCCAAAGCATGCCCGCAACAAAATTGCAGTCAAAATGGAACCTCGATATGGATATTGCCGACCTGACCCTCGGTCGTCCTTACTACCTCGCCCGCAACGTTTCCATATCTCCCTCTTTTGGACTCCGACTCGCATGGATACGCCAAAAGATGAACATCAATATTGACGTTCCTCCTCTGAATACAGTGGCAAATCAGCGCTCCAAAATCTTCTCGCACAACTCGTCCAATTCATGGGCAGTTGGACCTCGTGCTGGACTGGATGCTTACCTATTGCTTCCGAAAGGATTCCGCTTCCAGGGGGATCTATCGGGAAGCATACTGTACACAGACTATACAAAGGTGCATCACGCCGAGCAAGTCGTCAACGCTGACAACAACCCAACGGTTATCAATGTCAATAACAACGGCAGATGAAACACCATGCGTATCACCATCTAAATCAACGGCATCACAGGTCTTCGTCCTGTAGCCGAACTTGGCTTAGGCGTAGGTTGGGGTTCTTATTTCTGCAAGCAAAAGGCCCACTTCGATCTCTCAATCAATTACGACTTCGGCATCTGGTGGAGCCAAAACATGATCCGAAGACTGCTCGATGAAACTGCAATTGGTTCCGGCGCATATGCAGGCGACCTCAATCTTCACGGATTAGACATCTCTGTACGCTTTGACTTCTAAAGGTTCTTAAACAAACTGCGCTCAAAATGGGGCGCAGTTTGTTTTTAAAGGGAATTACAATTCCCTCCATTTCCCTATTCACATAATCCACGCCCCTCTATACTTAAATTTTTTCTAGCAAAGAAAGTCCATGGAGGATTCATATGGAAATCACACAAAAGATACGCGCCTACTCGAAACGGTTAGAGATCAAGTTTCTCATTTGCTCCCTTTTCCTATTTCACTTCCTTTTGGTAGCCGATGCCTCGGCAAAGAATCAGCGGTCACATTCCCTGCCCCTAGTGTTCGATGAGCAGAATGACTTTGAGATCATCCCAACGGCGAGATGGGCGACGGCTCCCACCACCGGCACATTTATGTATTTGACCTACGCAGGCGCATTACCCACTGCTACAGTAGGTAATGCTCCCGTGAAGTTTGATACACAAAACGCAGTCCAGGGAAACATTACCTATGATGCTACAACAGGAACGGTTCAACTCATCAATACGGGATACTATAGAGTGGCCTATGGTGTTTTATTGCCAGGCACATTTTATGTATTATTCAAACCACAATTGAACGGATCTTTTATTAACGTTGCCAACCTTTTTAATTATCCAGTTTTAGGATTATCAAATCAAGGCCCTACGGATCCAGGATTAGATCAAGGCGATTTCATTTTTCAATCAACTACTCCAAATGCAACATTTCAGATAATTAACACTGATCCTGCCACAATTAATGTCTATGGCGGAAGTTACCTGATTATCGAGCAAATTCAGTAGGCCCATCAAAACCAAAGGCGGCCGCTCTTTCTCTCATGGGAAAACGGCCTCCTCCTCCATCACAAAAAAAAACCCATTGCCCTGCCCACCACCCTAAAGTTACAGCAAAAGCTCTAGGTCAACACTACAGCGTTTCAATAGTTTTAGCAGGAATTTGACCCATCTTTTGCGCATCTAGCTAAGGCAGAAAAACCGCCTACATTATCCACGACTCTTCAAGCCATTTGTGTAGAATAGCTGGTCGAGGCGCTCGTTAGATGCGAAAAAAAACGGGAAAGATGACTCAATTACCGAAATGGGGGCGGTCAGACTCGAACTGACGAAACCCGAAGGTGAGGGATTTACAGTCCCTTGCAATTGCCACTATGCGACACCCCCAAAAGGCAGAGAAGAAAGACTGCTGGCGAAAGGACTTGAACCCTCAACCGTCCGCTTACAAGGCGGATGCTCTACCATTGAGCTACACCAGCATAAGAAGTTATCACTTATAACAAACGGCGTTGTTTATGATCAACTTTTTTGTTCGTTTACATGACAACTGTGGGTGGTTCCTCCGGCTTTTCAGCAGGGAGGGGAGCTGCCGCTTTTTTGAAGAAAAGCGAAGAGACTTTTGACGTTCCCGCAGTCTCAAGGGGCTGGGAAGATGTCGAGATCACCTCGGCATGAAATTTTCTGCGAGAGAGCTTTTCTTCACAGCATTTCTTGTATTTCTTTCCCGAACCGCACGGACAGGGATCGTTTCTTCCCACTTTTTGCATTTTTCACCTCAAATTTTCCATCGATATTACCTCAAAATTGCCCATTCAGTCCACAAAATTGATTGTAAATCGAGAGCTGCGTAGAATGGTCCTTCTATAAGAGCGGAACGATGACTAAAACATTAAATTTGCACCTCCCCATTGCAGCTCCCCCCTGGACAAAACTGGGACGTAGGCTCGAGAGCATGTGTCGCAAGGCGCTGTTCGATTTCAGCCTCTTAGAGGGATCCGGCAAAGTCGCGATAGCTCTCAGCGGAGGCAAGGATAGCCTGACGCTCCTCTATTTGCTGAAGGCCATTTCGGGAAGGGGTTTCCCCCCTTTCGAGCTGTGTGCCATCCACGTCGGAGGCCCCTTTTCCTGCGGGGCGGGGGTCAGCGAGTCCTTTCTGAGAGGCATCTGTGAGCAGCTAGAGGTCCCGATCCTCTTTTGCCAATCGACGCAAAAAAGAGAGACTCTACAGTGCTACAGCTGTTCGAGGGAAAGACGCTCTCTTATTTTTGAAGCAGCCAAAAGCGTGGGAGCGCATACAGTTGCCTTTGGCCATCATCGCGACGATAACGCAGAGACCCTCATGATGAATCTCCTGCACAAGGGGGAATTTGCTGGAATGCTGCCGAAAGTTCCCATGCACGATTACGAGGTGACTATTATCCGCCCTTTGATTTTTGTGTGCGAACAGGAGATTCGCGAGTTTGCGAAGATGTACGGATTTGCCCGCATCACCTGTCAATGCCCTGTTGGCCAAGACTCGATGAGAAAAAAAGTGAAAGACTTTATTTCCACTATGGAAATGCAGTTTCCGAATGCTCGAAATAACCTGGCCAGCGCCTCCCTCCTCTTTGGATCTGATAAAGCATCGCGTAAGAAGCTGTCTTAAAACGAAGAGACTGTCAAAAAATTGTAGAAAAGTCGAGTTACATATAGCAAAAATAATGTTTGTTTTGGCTTAATGGGGATGTAACCACCGGGGAGATGGCTGCGCTATTTCTGGCGCATCCCTTTTCGGTTAGACACTTGAGAAAGAACATATGTATCTTGATGAACTGATAGCAGTCGTATGCTATTTTGCAATCCTACTGACGATCGGAATAGTCTCCTATCGCAGACATTTATCCGCCACCGATTTCATCATCGGTAATCGTTCCATGAATTATTGGTTGACCGCACTTGCTGCACATGCGAGTGATATGAGCAGCTGGTTATTTATGGGATACCCGGCGGTTGTATTTGCTGCGGGGCTTTTTCAAGGATGGGCTGCAATTGGTTTGATCGTTTTTATGTTCCTCAACTGGCAGCTCGTCGCACCGAAGATACGCATCGCGACGGAGCAATACAATAGCTTGACGTTCTCTTCCTTCTTCGAGAGCCGCCTTGCAGACACTACCGGGACGATCCGCGTCTTTACCGCCGTGATGTCACTTGTGTTCTATACAATTTACATCTCTTCGGGACTAGTTGGCCTGGGACTGCTTTTGGAAACGCTTTTCAACATCAACTACGATTGGGGCGTTCTGATCGGGATCATCATCGTGATTCCTTACGTCTTCACGGGTGGATACGTTACCTTGGCCTGGATCGATCTGTTTCAAGGCTTTTTCTTGATGGGCGTGATCATCTTCGTTCCCTTTTACATGCTGACAAAGATTGGCGGATGGGAAGGCATGATACATGCCGTTGAAGCAAAAAATTTGACACTCAGCCTCTTCCCCGATTTTTCAACAAAAACGCTGCTGCAAATTTTCTCCATGGCGGGAGGATGGGGTCTGGGGTATTTTGGCCAGCCTCATATCGTGACCAAGTTCATGGGGATTCGCAACGTCCATGAAATCAATAAGTCCAAATGGATCGGAATGAGCTGGATGGTGATCTCATTGTCAGCTGCGACACTCGTGGGACTAGTGAGCATTGCCTATTTCACACACGGCATCGAAGACAAAGAGCTCGTCTTTATCGATATGGTTCGCAACTCATTTCCTGCGTTCTTTGTAGGATTGATTCTTTGCGGGGTCTTGGCAGCAACGATCAACGCGATGAGCTCGCAAGTGCTCGTCTTGAGCTCCAACATCACCGAAGACTTTTACAAGAGAATCTTCCGCAAAACAGCCTCTTCGAGAGAGCTCCTCATCGTAGCGCGCCTCGGTGTAATTGCGGTGGCCTTGGTCGCTTTTTCAATTGCCTTTGGCAAGGTCAGCTCGATCTATTCTCTGGTCCTTTATGCGTGGTCTGGGTTGGGAGCCTCTTTTGGTCCCCTGCTCCTTCTCTCGCTGTACTGGAAAAAGATCAACAAGTACGGCGCTTGGGCTGGAATCTTGTCTGGTGGTCTGATTTCAGGCATATGGCCTTATCTCGACAAAACCATCCCTCCCCTTTTGCCCGGATTTGCGGCGAGCTTTATTTTGATCGTCCTGATCTCTTTGGCAACACAGACGAAAAACGCGCCAGTTAAGTCTCCCTAATCCACTCCAAGTGAGTGGATTGGGAAAGATCAAGCCGATTTATTTTGATTGTGCTATCATAAGCGTTCCAAACGATTTTAGGTTCGTATGAAACAAAAACCGCGCATCCTCATCACTAACGACGATGGCATCCATGCCACTGGCCTCAAACACTTGTGGGAACCCCTCGCAGATTTCGCCGAGGTGTTTATCGTAGCTCCTGCATCGGAAAAATCGGGAGTCGGCCTAGGTGTCACCCTTCACAATCCCCTACAAATCCAACCCGTTGCTTGGGAAAGAAACAGTCCTGCATGGAAGGTGACCGGCACTCCTGCTGACTGCGTGCGCATGGCGATGAGTGTGATTCTCGATCGCGCCCCAGACCTCATCGTTTCAGGCATCAATAAGGGAGCGAATTCGGGAAGGAATGTGCTCTATAGCGGAACGATTGGTGGAGTCATCGAAGGGATTTTGCGCAATGTTCCTGGGATCGCTTTCTCTTGCTGCGATTTCGTCAATCCCAACTATGCATTAACAGAGCGTTGGATCGTTCCTCTCGTCTCCCATGTCTTGGAACATCCCATGCCTCAAGGTACGCTTTTGAATGTAAATTTCCCTGAAACCCCAGAAATCCTCGGAATGAAATTTGCGCGCCAGGGTCGTGGCTATTGGATCGAGGATCCAGCGCACCGGCTCCATCCCGAAGGGCATTCTTACTACTGGCTTGGGGGGAAATGGAATGAGCGCGAGGAAGAAGCGGACAGCGATGTCCAGCTTCTTAGAGATGGATTTGCCGCCGCAGTCCCCATCCATATCCATGAGCTGACAGACCTCAAGCACTGGACAGAGAGAAAAGAGCGATTTGACGCTCACTTCGCCTAATTCTGTCTTTTATAGTAGCCCTTTTTCCTGGAAAGTTCCCTCTCGAATGCATCGAGCCGGACAAGGGCCTCGTGCTGAGTCCTTTCTACCACCTCCCTTCCACCCTCAATTTGGTAAATACGTCTCAGCTCTTCTTGCAGCTCGGACTCGACCACAAGGCTGTATTCTGATTCTGTAAGGGCGTCTTCGGGGTGACTTTCTTGGTACTTTCGCGCCTCGATCATCAGAGTGATCAACGTCTCAAAATGCTTTTTTAAAGCAGGCTCAGAGCGCAAGAGCTGCTCCCGATCTTCGATCTGCTCAAGCACAATAAGAATCTCTCGACAGCGGGATTCCCCTTCATGTCGGAAATCGCTGAGAGTGCTCGGCGCGCAGCCGCTGAACAAAAGAAAAATTGCGCAGTATTTCCACATCGTTTAGGATCCGCCAGTGGGTTAAGAATGTTGTCTAACTCTCACCGATCCTCAGGGAAATCGCAAGAGAAAAAAAACAAGATACCAAGAACCTGTCGATTTTTCCAGGAGGAAAACGGGATATTTTAAGAAAGAACTTGTGAAATAATAGGCTCTCCTATTAAGCTTTAGCCATCAATTGCTTGGGGCGCATAGCTCAGTTGGTAGAGCTCCTGTCTTACACACAGGCGGTCATAGGTTCGAGCCCTGTTGCGCCCAAGAAATCTCGAAGTCATGCGGGAGTAGTTCAATTGGTTAGAGCACCGCCCTGTCACGGCGGAAGTTGCGGGTTCGAGCCCCGTCTCCCGCGTCTCTAACTCGGATAAAAAATTTTCTCTGTACATTCTGCTTAGATCAAGTTATGGTTGCGAAAAGATAAAAATGGGAATTTGCTGATGCCTGCTGCCAACATGACAAAAAAAACTTTCACCCACCACCTTTTCACTCTTTTCTGGCTCACGTTGGGTGCATTGCTGGCGGCGGTTTCGATCCGGATCTTTTTGGTCCCTAACCAACTGATCGACGGCGGCGTCGTTGGTATCGCCCTAATCTTGGCCAGGCTGTACGGCGATAGCTACCTCTCGTACGTGTTAATTCTTTTGAATTTGCCCTTCATCTACCTCGCATTCACCTATATCCGAAGGTCTTTTGTTGCGCACATGCTGGTGGCAGTTCTCCTTTTTGCTGGCTTTCTCGTCGTCTTGCAACAGGCGCCGGCATTCATCGGGGATCCCTTGGAAATCATTGTGTTCGGCGGTGCGATCTTGGGGATAGGCGTGGGTCTGATCATCCGCCACGGCGGCTGTTTGGACGGCACGGAGATTCTCGCGATCTTAATCAACCGGCGGAAAGGATTCACGGTAGGTCAGGTGGTCCTCTTCATCAACGTCTTCATCTTTACCGCCTACGGCTGGATCTTCCAGGACTGGCACATTGCACTCCGTTCGCTGATGACCTATATCGTCGCCTTTAAAATGATTGACCTCGTGATCGTGGGACTCGACGAGCTCAAGTCAGTACTCATCATTTCTTCAAAACCCAAAGAGCTCGGCGATGCAATCATCCATGAACTGGGCTTAAGCTTTACGATTTTACACGGCAAAGGGGGATTTTCAGGGAAAACGCAAGAAATCCTACTCGTGATCGTCGAACGTTTGGATCTCTCTGAACTCAAAGAAATCATCCACCGCGAGGATCCTTCCGCCTTCATGGCAATTGAAGATTTGCACGAAGTGGTCTACGGAAAGCACGGCGTTGTCCCGTTCAAAAAACGAGCGAAGAGCAAGCCCAAAAAACTGGCGAACTAAGTGTCGTCAGACAGGTTCTCTTTCTAGTATTAACCTCAGGTACTCGCCATACGCACTCTTATAGTCTGCGTCGCAGAGGCCTTGCAATTGCTCTTTAGAAATAAATCCCTGCCGGTAGGCGAGCTCTTCGATACAGGCGATACTGATTCCCTGTCTTTCCTGGATGGCCTGTACATACTGTGAAGCCTGTTGCAACGCTTCATGAGTACCCGTGTCCAGCCAAGCAAATCCCCTTTCAAAAATGCGCAGGTGTAAATCTCCGCGATTCAAGTAGACGCGGTTGATATCGGTGATTTCATAT
>JAZJZV010000207.1:10017-10570 GCA_040389485.1 Chlamydiota bacterium | reverse complement strand
TGCTACGACGTCATTGTCGTAAAAGTAGAGGCCAGTGACAGCGACATTCGACTTTGGTTGAGCGGGTTTTTCAACGATATCAATCACTTTGCCGGAAGCGTCGAATTCAACCACGCCATAGCGCTGCGGATCCTTCACTTCGTAACCAAAGACAATGGCACCTTTCTCTAAGAGACTACAGGAGGCAAGCAACTGCGGCAGCTGGTGTCCGTAGAAAATGTTGTCTCCGAGGATGAGAGCCACACTATCGTCGCCGATAAACGACTCCCCGATCATGAAGGCCTGTGCAATCCCCTCCGCTCTTTCCTGGACGGCATAAGAGAGCTCGAGTCCAAGCGCTGATCCATCGCCAAAAAGCATCTCAAAGCGCGGTAAATCTTCGGGAGTAGAGATGATTAAAATTTCCCGAATCCCCGCCTGAATGAGGACGGAAAGTGGGTAGTAGATCATGGGTTTGTCGTAAACGGGAAGCAGCTGCTTACACAATGCTTTCGTGACTGGATAGAGCCGCGTGCCTCTTCCCCCGGCTAGCAGAATTCCTTTCATTAGACCT
>JAZJZV010000207.1:4480-10007 GCA_040389485.1 Chlamydiota bacterium | reverse complement strand
CAATATCAAATAGGGAGTAGTCGGGTGCGAATGGGCGGGGCCGAGAGATTTTCTTATTCAAAAGAACGAGAGACTCGAGCGTTTTGGGGTGCTTTTTCCTCAATTGCTCTAAGATTTGAGCGAGGGTATTGCCGCTATCAAAAATGTCATCAACGACGAGGACATTTTTATTGCTGAGATCAATAGAATCAATCCCGGACAGAGAAAGCTCTCCTCGAGATGTACCACGCTCACCGTAGCTACTGGCCTGAATGAACTCAAGAATGCAGGGCATTTTTAGACAACGCATTAGATCCGCCGTCAGGCAAAACGCCCCCTTCATCACCATTACAAGAGTGAGCTCTTCTTCTGCGTACTTGGCATTGAGCTTTGCAGCAACTGCGGCGATCTTTTGACTGATCTCTTCTGCTGTGATCAATAGCTCAATTTTGTCCATTTGAACTGCTACCCTTTGACCTCTGGCTGGAACGTGCATCCCTCAAGTATGAGTTGATCAATATAGTTGATCACGTAGTCATGAGACAAAAATCGGGGATCCTGCAGCATGAACTGATGGAAAGGAATTGTCGAGTAGACACCGCCGATGTGGAACTCTTTCAGAGCCCTCAGAGCGATGGCAATTACTTCCTCGCGGTCCTTTCCCTTGATGATTAACTTAGCAATCATCGAATCATAGTTGGGAGGGATCTTGTAGCCAGAATAGCAGGCGCTGTCGATGCGGACGTTTGGGCCGCCAGGAGGGATATAGTACTCTAGGTTTCCAGGCGATGGCGCAAAATTGTTCGCAGGATTTTCGGCATTGATGCGCAGCTGCATCACGTGCCCGCGGAACTCGACATCTTTCTGCTTGACTTTGAGCTTTTCTCCCATCGCAATGCGCAGTTGCTCTTTGACGAGATCCATTCCCGTGAGCTCTTCGGTGATCGTATGCTCAACCTGGATGCGCGTATTCACTTCCATGAAATAGAAGTTCTTATCCTCATCGAGCAAAAACTCCACAGTTCCCACGGAGTGATACTTCGCTGCACGGACAATGTCGACAGCAGACTCGCCGATTTTCTTGCGCAGCGAGGGAGTCAGGATGGGGCTAGGACACTCTTCAATCAATTTCTGTCGACGACGCTGAATGGTGCAGTCCCTCTCGCCCAAATGGATGTAATTACCGTGCTTATCTCCCACCACCTGCACTTCGATGTGGCGCGGGTTCACGATCATCTTTTCCAAATAGACGTCCGGGTTGTTAAAACTCACTTCGGCTTCAGCACGTGCCGCGGAAAACTGACGAACGAACTCATCGGGATCAAGAGCAATGCGTATCCCTTTGCCTCCACCACCTGCTGAAGCCTTGATGAAAACAGGGAAACCAATCTTGCGCGCCTCTTTGAGAGCCTCTTGCACGTCATCGATGACCCCTTCAGAACCAGGGATAACAGGACATTTGACGCTTTTCGCAGTTGCCTTGGCCTTTGACTTGTCACCAAGCAATGAAATTGTTTCGGGAGAAGGGCCGATAAAGTTGACGCCGCAGCTGGCACAAATGGATGCAAAATTGGCATTTTCGCTCAAAAAACCATATCCTGGATGCAGGGCGTCTGCGCCAGTGATCTCACAGGCAGATAAGATATTGGCAATTTTCAAGTAGGATTTTTGCGAGGGAGCCTCTCCGATGCAGATGGCTTCATCCGCATGGAGGACGTGCAACGCCTCGGCATCGGCCTGCGAATAGACAGCGACGGTTTGAAGTCCTAAATCGTGGCAGGCGCGAATGATGCGCACTGCAATTTCACCGCGATTTGCAATTAATACTTTACGCATACACTCCTACACAATCCGAAACATCTTCGTCCCAAACTCAACAGGATGGGCATTTTCTACGAAAATCTCAGCAATCGTTCCACTCATTCCCGCTTTTACTTCATTCATCACTTTCATCGCTTCGATGATGCACACCACGGTATTTTCCTCGACGCGGTCTCCGACTTTGACGAAAGTAGGGTGCTCTGGGGAAGCAGAGGCATAATAAGTGCCAACTAGAGGAGCTGCCACAAAACGGCCTGCCTTTTCCTCTTTTTTCTCTACGACAGGCTCTTCAGCAAGTGTCTTAGAGTGCGCTGCATGCTTTGCAAATGTCTCAGCCTCGCGGTGACTGGAGGGACCATGAGAATACATGGGAGGATAAAACGTCGCAACGGGAGGGTGCGCAACATCGCTTGGCTCTCCGTGACATTCCAGATGTAGTTCATCGCCACTTTTTTGCTTAATCGTCAATTTCTTAATGCCTGCACGTGTCATTGCAGCCATCAATTCCTTGATTTGCTTAAGATCCACAATTCCTCCTAAACTCGTTGAATATACTCGTTTGTATGCGTATCTACCTTGATGATGTCACCCGACTCAACGAACATGGGAACCTCTACTTTAGCTCCCGTTTCGAGAATCGCAAATTTGGTCGCATTGGCGACATGCGCAGGAAGATCGCTCTCTTCTGTCTTTACGACTAAAAGTTCCAAAAATTGCGGCAGTTCTACAGAAAAAATTGAACTGCCATAAAACATCGCTTTCAGTTCTATACCTTCTTTCAGGTAATTGACTTTATCTCCAATGACCTGGGCAGGGACGAGGACTTGCTCGAGATCACCCACATCGAGGAATAGGTAGTCCTTTCCTTCCAGGTACAAGAACTCTAATTTTTTTTCTGCCAATGAAACATCTTGGATCTGTTGGCTGAGCTTGAAGTTCTTCTCAATTAACTCATCGCTGAGCAGATCTTTGAGCTTGGTCTTGATGAAGGGAACGCCTTTAGCGACTGTAACCTTAACGCAAGACTCCACCCGATAGATTTTGCCGTCGAGGGAAAGGGTCATCCCGGGAGCTAACTGATTACTGGTCGTCATATTTATTCCTTTGTCTAAAACGTGGAAAACGTCTTCAATCCGCCCACGATACTTTTCAAATCGGCAATCTCTGAGATGGAATAGTCGACATCGCAGAAGACAGCCGAAGCGTTTAATCCTCGTCCCCACTGCACGTGAACTGTCTTAAATCCCAGCTCTCGACCAGGAACGAGATCGATAGAGACGCGATCGCCGCAAACAATCACTTGTGAAGGCGAATACCCAAGTTCCTCAACTATCGATTGATAACGTTCTCTCTTACATCGCTCATCAGCGACGGCGATTTTACTAAAAATTCGTGAATCTATACCAGCTTTTTTCAACTTCAGCAGCTGGATCTCAGGCCTGCCGTTGGAAACAAGAGCAAGCTGATGCTGCAGACTCAATTCAAAAAGGGTTTCTTGGACGCCTTTTAGGCTGACTATGGGCAAGTCGGGCAGAGAACCGTGATACACTTCTTTAATGCCGACGGCCGCAAAGCGGGGATCTGCCCCAACGATCTCCACAAATTCTGAGATGGCATCTCTAGCTGATCCCGCGGCGCTATCGAGCCTTCTGAGCAACTCGAGCGAGGCTTGAAAATCCTCCAGCTGGAGTCCCTCCTTCTGCATGGAAAGAAGCGCTTCTTCGAGCTTGTGGTAAGTGATGCACCCCGACGTATCGATCAAGGTGTCGTCCAAATCAAAGATGATTAACAATTTTCATCAACTCGTGTGCTAATTTTTTGGAATCATGGCGGATCAAATTCCGCTTGATCAAGTCCTTAACTGGAGCCTCCTGTGGCAGTCCAATGATCGGTGCAAAAATGACGCGCTCATCATCCAAGTCGTTCTCGATGAGTTCCCCTTCCTCAGCATACACTTCAATCAGTTCTTGGGGAGGCTTTTGGTTGTTCACGAGGATGTAATCAAAAATGTCTTTCCCGATGAACCGAGTGATCTCATTTAAATAATCGCTCACTTTAAAACCCGTCGTCTGCCCTTTGCGATTCATGAGATTGACGACAAACGTCTTCTTAGCGTGAGAGGCTCGGAGCGCTTCGCTCACCCCTTCAACGAGCAAGTTGGGAATCAGTGAAGTGTGCAGTCCTCCAGGACCAATGACAATCATGTCCGCATTGGCAATCTCATCAATTGCATGCGGGTTTGCTTTGGGAAAGGGTTCGAGATAAATGCTCTTGTACCCCTGATCAATTTCCTGGGAGAGGTAAACTTCCTTTTCTCCCTCGAGCAATTTGCGATTGTTGAGGAGCATCTTCAGGCGCACCTGATGCGTCGTCACTGGAATCACTTTGCCTTTGATGAATAAGATCTTCCCCATCTCTTCGACAGCTTTCTCAAAACTTCCGGTCACTTTTTCAAGAGCTGAAAGCAGAAGATTGCCAAAACTATGGCCTCCTAAGCCCCCATTTTCAAAACGGTAGTTCATTAGAGAACGCATCATATTGGAAGAGTTCGAAAGCGCCACTAAACACTGTCTGACGTCACCGGGAGGCAAAACCCCCAGTTCATCGCGTAAAATCCCCGTACTCCCGCCATCATCGGCCATGGAAACAATCGCGCTCAGGTCCACATCATATCCCTTCAAGCCTCTCAAGATAGAGAAATTTCCAGTGCCCCCACCGACAACAACGATCTTTTTCATCCTAGCCCAGTTGTTTAATTTTTTGGATCGCTTGGCGCATGTCAGGAGCTCCAAAGAGATGTGTCCCAGAGACAATCACATTAGCTCCTGCCTCAATGCATTCCTTAGCCGTATCGAAATCTATCCCGCCGTCGACTTGAATGTCAAATGGGACCAGCTCAATCCCTTTTTTCTTATCCTCTTCCTGCTGAGTCTTTCCACCTTTGCCAATATCTAACCGATTGCAGATGTCCCGCGTGAATTTCACTTTTTCGAGTACTTCTGGCATAAATTTCTGTCCCCCGAAACCCGGATTAACAGTCATGAGCAGCATGAGGTCGCATTTGTCGAGGTATTTAGGGATAAGAGACTCTGAAGTTTCCGGACAAAAGGCAAGACCTGCTTGGATCCCGCAACGGCGAATGTAGTTCAATGTATCTTCGACATCTTCTGTTGCCTCCAGATGGAACGTGATCCGATCAGCTCCTGCTTCAATAAACCTCTCGATATAGTCATAAGGGTTATAGATCATGATATGCACATCCAGAAAAAGGGAGGTCGCCCGATTTACCGCAGCAACAGCGCGTGGCCCAAGAGTCAAGTTCGGCACGAAGTGACCATCCATGATATCGATATGCAACGCATCTGCTCCAGCGTCTTCTACTCGTTTTGCCTCATCAGCAAGCCTGCCGAAGTCCCCTGAGAGCAAGGAAGGGGCCACCTGAATGGGTCTTTTTTTAGTTTTTGCCATATTAAATAATCATTCCATTGTTATGCAGACTATCGACCAGTTGTACCCTGTTTTCACTCAAAAGTCAAGTTGCGATCCTAGGGGGAGTTTCCCTTTATGAGGGGAAATGCAAAATTGTTCAAAGACTAGAAAAAATTTTTACCACCCGTTCGCTCTTGCTCACTAGAGGGCACGGAGAGCACAGAGGAGGAAGAAGAGGTTCTTTAGAATTGGGAGAGTTTTTTGGAAAGATCGGCAAGCTCTTTTTCCGATTGCTCCA
>JAZJZV010000207.1:0-4470 GCA_040389485.1 Chlamydiota bacterium | reverse complement strand
GTTAATAATTTCTTAAACGTCCCCTTATGATGGCGTCTGCTCCATTTCATAAGACTTCCTCGCAGGAATTGACACAAGCTCTTTCGAGCCAATCATGGTGCCGGGGCCTTTCTCACACCCTGGATCGGCGAATGAGAGAACGTGCAATGGCAAGGCATTTTTTTGGGCCAGAGAGATGCCCCTTGCATGGAGCACTTTGGCGCCCCCCTCGGCAATTGAAAGCGCTTCTTTGAAATTAAGATACTGATATTTAACGGCTTCTGAATTTTTCTTGGGGTCTTCCGAGTAAATTCCTTCGACATCCTTATAGAATTCGACGTGGGACGCACCCAGCGCAACCGCCAGCGCAACCGCAGTCGTATCGGAACCTCCCCTCCCCAAAGTCGTGATCTCCCCCTCCTGACTCACCCCCTGAAACCCTGCGACGATGACCACTTTCCCCTTTTCTAACTCCCGTATAATCCGAAAAGGCTTCACATCGACGATGCGCGCCTCGGAATGAGCAGTGGTCGTGATGATCCCCGATTGACTGCCTGTAAAACTAATGGCATCTTTATTTTTGAGATGCAAAGCCATCGCAAGCAAGGCGATACTCACCCTTTCACCGACGGATACCAGCATATCTAGCTCACGAAGAGGCGGGGAAGGATGAACGCGCCTAGCCATCGAGAGCAGCTGGTCAGTCGTGTCCCCCATAGCGCTCACGACGACGACGACATCCATTTCTTGCGAGCGGTTGTAAATAATTTCTGCAATATGCGCAAATTGCTCAACAGAGGCAACCGACGCTCCCCCAAACTTCAAGACGACCCTCTTCCGTTGTTCCATGACCCACCTATTAAATCATTCTTAAACACTAGATATTACAACATTGGGAATTTCCTGTTGATTATATCACGAAACTTTTGATACTCTCTCTCCTTTCACTTATAAACGCAGGAGAACCCTTTAACATGTCCAAACAATCCCAACCCGACTGGAATACTAGCAACATCATTGATGATGTCCTCTTCCACGATGAAGACGCAAAGCTGTTTAAGAACCTTTTGAACAAGACTGAAGAGAGCGCGAGCGAAGGCTCTGTTGCAATGATGAGCTCAGGTCAAATTCTCAAAGGCCGCATCGTTGAAATCACAAAAGATTTTGTCGTCGTCGATGTTGGGCTGAAGTCAGAAGGACTGGTTCCCATCAATGAATTCATGGAAACACAGGACATCTACCTGGGCAATACAGTTGAAGTTTACCTCGACCAGACAGAAGGCGAAGACGGACAGATCGTCCTCTCCCATGAAAAGGCACGTAGACAACGCCAATGGGAATACATCGTCAACCACTGCAAAGAGGGCTCAATCGTTAAAGGAAAAGTTCTCAGAAAAGTCAAAGGCGGCCTGATGGTCGATATCGGCATGGAAGCATTCCTTCCAGGCTCGCAAATCGACAACAAACGCATTAAGAATCTCGACGAGTTCATCGGTCATGTCTATGACTTTAAAATCCTCAAGATCAACACAGAGCGCAAAAACATCGTCGTCTCTCGCAGAGAGATCCTCGAAGAAGAACGCATCTCCCGCAAAGCAGAAATGCTGGAGAACATCAATGTGGGTGATATTCGCCATGGCGTCGTGAAAAACATCACTGACTTCGGCGTCTTCCTCGACCTCGATGGCATCGATGGACTGCTCCACATCACCGACATGACATGGAAGCGCATCAAGCATCCTTCTGAGATGGTCGCTCTAGGTCAAGAACTCGAAGTGATGATCCTCCACGTCGACAAAGACAAGGGTCGCGTCGCTCTTGGAATGAAGCAGAAAGAAAACAATCCTTGGGAAGAGATCGAGATGCGCTACCCACCAGGCACTCGAGTCCGCGGCAAGATCGTCAACCTCGTCCCCTACGGAGCGTTCATTGAAATTGAGCCAGGCATCGAAGGGTTGATCCACGTCTCTGAAATGTCATGGGTGAAAACAGTCACTGACCCAAGCGAGATTGTCAATAAAGGCGATGAAGTAGAAGCCATTGTTCTTTCCGTGCAGAAAGAAGAAGGCAAAATCTCCCTCGGCCTCAAACAGACAGACAAAAACCCTTGGGATGATGTCGAAGACAAATTCCCAATTGGAAGCAGCGTCACAGCAGAAATTCGCAACCTCACCAACTACGGCGCTTTTGTCGAGCTGGCCCCAGGAATTGATGGACTGATCCACATCTCCGATTTGAGCTGGATCAAAAAAGTCTCTCACCCCTCTGAAGTCTTGAAAAAAGGCGACAAAGTGGAAGCAGTTGTTCTTTCCGTTGATAAAGAGAGCAAAAAGATTACTCTCGGCGTGAAACAACTCAGCAACAATCCATGGGAAAGCATCGAAAAAACAATGCCAGTGGGAACTCTCGTAAAAGGCATCGTTTCCAAGATCACAGCCTTTGGCGCATTCGTTGAACTTCCTAACGGCATTGAAGCCCTCGTTCACGTGACAGAGCTCTCTGACCAGCCTTTCGGCAAAGTAGAAGACGTTGTCAATAAAGGCGAAGAAGTAACCGCGAAAGTGATCAAACTGGACCCTGAGCACAAGAAGATCGCCCTTTCGATTAAAGAGTTTCTAATCGAGAAAAATGAAGTCAACCACGATGATATCGTGATTGGAAACAAAAAACCTCGAAGCTCAAAGAAGAAAAAAGAGCAAGATGATGAATAAAGATTTAGTGGCCATTTTTGAATACTTGGAAAGAGAAAAGGGCATCAAGCGCGACGTGATCATCAACGCCGTTGAAGAATCACTGCGCGCCGCTGCCCGCAAAAGCGTGAAAGGACTGATCAATGTATCAGTCCACATCAACTCCAAGACCGGTGCTATCGAAGTCATCGCTCAAAAAGAAGTGGTCGATAAGGTGACTATCCCTGAGGAAGAGATCCTTCTGGATGACGCACGTGTGATCAACCCCTATTGTGAAATTGGGCAGTGGGTCGACATCTCTGTCACTCCCGAGGACTTTGGTCGGATTGCCGCACAGACAGCACGCCAAGTGATCTCTCAAAAACTGCGCAGCGCGGAAAGAGACGTCATTTACGAGGAATACCGCCACCGCATCAATGAGATCATCTCAGGGACTGTGAAACGGGTCGTGCGAGGGGCAACACTCATCGTGGACCTCGGAAAAGTGGATGCGATCCTTCCTGATCGGTTTTATCCCAAGACGGAAAAGTACAACGTCGGCGAACGCGTACAAGCGCTTCTTCTCGAAGTGCGCGACACAGAAAACGGCGGAGCTGAGGTGATCTTATCCCGTAGCCACCCCGAATTCGTCGCTGAGCTTTTCTCGCAAGAAGTTCCCGAACTCGGAGATGGAACGATTACCATTGAGAAAATTGTGCGCGACCCCGGCTATCGCACCAAGCTCGCCGTCCGCTCGCAAGATCCCAAAGTCGATCCAGTAGGCGCATGTGTCGGAATCCGTGGAAACCGCGTCAAGAACATCATTCGCGAGCTCAACAACGAAAAGATCGATATCATCCCCTTTGCAGAAGACCCCACTGTCCTCTTGCAAAATGCAATGAATCCGATCGAAATCAAGAAGATGTTTATCAGCGATGACAGACAGACAATTAGCATCATCGTCAACGATGAAGATTACCCAGCTGCTCTTGGCAAACGGGGAATGAATGCGCGACTCAACGGTGAACTCGCCGGGGTTGAGCTTCAAGTACAGAAGAAGAGCCAGTACACGGCAGCTATGAACGTCGAGCGTGCCAACTTGGCCTCTGTTGATGACCCCACTCTGGATGAACCGCTTGCGATCGATGGGATCAGCGGAATGATCATCGAAAGCCTCGTAGGTGCTGGGTTTGATACTACGCGAAAAGTATTGAACGCAACGCCACAGGAGCTTGCGACAATCCCTGAAATCAGTTTAGAGATGGCTGACAAGATCTTAGAAAAAATCCGAACAATGAGAGGGTAACCGTTGGCCAAAAATTTAAAAATCAACGTTAAAAACACTCAACTTGCCCAAGCCTTAAAGCTCGGGCAGGTGAAAAAGCCTGCGGTTAGGAAAAAGAAGGAAGAAACGGCTGAGCATCCCTCTGATGAGAGCCAGCACGCAGCACCTTCTGTGGAAGCTACTGCACCCTCGCCACGCAAAACCACCTCTAAAACTAAAAGAGCCGGTGAAGAGCAAGAATCACCAGCTGCCGAAATTGAGCAAGCGCCCACTATCAAGCCCAAAGAGGCTGCCGAAACACGACCTGCTGCTCCCGAACCGACTTCAAGACCTAGCGAACCCTCTACTCAAAGACCTGCCGTGCAAAAAGAAGAAGCCTCACAGGCAGAAGAACCCTCTACATACCCACGAAGAGATACCACTCATCAACAGCCAAGCCGCGACCAATATCCTCCTCGCAGAGACGCCTACCCTCCACGCACCGGCGGCTACCCACCTCGCCAAGATGGATCTAGCGGTTACCAGCAGCGCACCGGC
>JAZJZV010000206.1:11944-12707 GCA_040389485.1 Chlamydiota bacterium | reverse complement strand
TGAGTCTCTTCTGCCAGATCAAATAGAGAAGTCAAGATGCTCTCAGAAACGCGCTCCATCGAATAAAAGAGCTTCAGACCTGCGCCCTCTGCGATCATAGAGTCCACACGCTTAGGCGCAATCGCACCTTCTATCGTCAGATCATAGGGTTCCTCTGCTTGCTCGTTTAAGCGAACGACTGACCTCTGATGGCGAAACGATGTCATATTCCTCCTCACAAAAGAATCCACAAAAAAATGGACGATGCATATGATGCGTAAAAGCTGTATACACCGAACGTGGCTCAAGAACCGAATTTCGTCTGCCTCAGACAGCTGGAGCTTTTGCCTGGCCCAAATCCTGTTCTTGAGCCACGTTCGGTATAAGAGTGTGTCTACAAACTCTAAGGCTAGAATGTCATAAAAATAGGATAGCAACAAGAAAATTATGTGGAAAGAGAATCGCATCGCCAAGCTATGCAACATCCGTTTTCCGATCATCCAGGCCCCTATGGCAGGGATCACGACACCGCGCCTTGTCGCAGCCGTTAGCAATGCAGGAGGCCTGGGATCTTTGGGCGCTGCATATCTTTCCCCCAAAGAAATGCGCAGCGCAATCCAAGAGATCAAATCACTTACTGAAGCCCCCTTTGCAGTTAACCTTTTTGCAATCCCCTCTCCTGATAAAGATGTAAAAAAAATCCAATCCGCTAAACGGATGTTGAATCGCTACTGCGAAGAGCTAGCCATCCCCCCCTGCACCCTATCTCCTTCCGCCCTTCCCC
>JAZJZV010000206.1:2799-11934 GCA_040389485.1 Chlamydiota bacterium | reverse complement strand
AGATCGATGTGATTCGCGAAGAAAATGTGCCCATTTTTTCCTTTTGCATGGGAATCCCCTCGCTGACGATTTTGCAGCTTCTTAAGAAGCAAAACATCGCGATCATGGGAACTGCCACGACATTAGAGGAAGCTCTTCTTCTCGAAAGCAGCGGCTCTGATGCCATCATCGTGCAGGGGATCGAAGCCGGAGGACACCGCAGCACCTTTTTGGACCCCTATTCCGATCCAGGCTTAAGCCTCTGCACTCTTCTTCCGCAATTGAGACACAGACTGAAAGTTCCCCTGATTGCTGCGGGCGGCATCATGAGTGGCGATGGAATCGCCGCTGCTCTTGCGCTCGGAGCCTCAGGCGTGCAAATGGGAACGGCCTTCATTGCTTGTCCAGAGAGCGGCGCGCCGCACTCTTACAAGAAAGCGCTACTGCACGCTCATCCCACGAGCACCGTAATGACCGATAAAATCACCGGCAAATCCGCTCGCGTGATTGAAAACAGGTGGACGAAAGAAATGCAAGAGAGCAAAGCTGCGGTGGCCCCATTCCCTTACCAACATCTCTTAACGCAGCAAATACGCAGAGCTGCCGCCAAAATGGATCGTCCCGATCTGATGGCTCTTTATGCGGGGCAAAATTACGCAATGGCCTCCAATCTCCCTGCCAGCAGGCTCATCCAGATTCTCGTGGAACAAACAGGTGAGGCCGTAGAAGATCTCTATCAACAATTCTTAAGCGAGCAAGCCCCATCATGAAAAAAGAAACACTCGTTCTCGTTCCTGGATTTGGCGCGCGCGAAATCGCTTGGCAGCACCAGGCTACCCACTTAAGCGAACTCTTCGACATTCAAATCATGATCATGGACAATCAGTCTTCGCGTGAGGAGATGGTCGATTATCTTCTCAAACAGGCGCCGGAGAAATTCCACTTAGCGGGGCAATCGATGGGGGGATGGGTCGCACAGGCGGTTGCTGCCAAAGCACCGCATCGGGTGCTCAAACTCCTTCTTCTCGATACCTGGTGCAGCCCAGATCCTCACCTTAACGAGATCCAACGCCAAGCGATGTATGCGCTAGAAGCTGGACTCGTCGATCCCGTGATCGAAAAAAACATCTCTCTTATCCTTCACCCCTCGCGCCTGAACGACACTCCCCTCGTTGAAGGGATAAAGACGATGATTAAAAGCTTTTCCGCTCACGCGCTCGCGCGCCAAATGCAAGCCATGCTCGACGACTATTCTTCTCTCCATCTTCATGGGCGCATCGTGCATCCCACCCTCATCCTGCACGGAAAAGAGGATGCCCTCTTCTCTTTTGATGAGCAGCAGATTCTACTAAAAAAGATCAAAAACAGCCGGCTTGCCGTCATCGAAGAGTGCGGACATGCAGCACCTATTGAGCGGCCCCAGGCAGTGACGGCACTCATGCGCTACTTTTTGGAGTATTAAAATAGGTTTAGAGCTTAAGAAGACGCTCTGCATTTTTGTAACAGACTTTTTCTCGTATCGCACTAGAAAGAGGCGCATTTTCAACGAACTGCCCCGCAACTTCGGATGATTCGTAAGGATAGTCGACGGAAAACATCACTCGGTCTTCCCCCAGTTCATGGATCGCGCACATCAGAGGCCCATTGGCGCAGACCCCTGATGTCGTGACGTAGAAATTGTCCCTAAAATACTGCGAAGGGGGCTTTTTAAGCTCTCTTGGATGCTTAAGAATCTCCCACCTGCTGTCAAGCCGCCACAAGAGATAAGGCAAGGTTTCGCCCATATGACCCAAAATCACTTTGAGTCTGGGAAACCTGTCAAACAGGCCTGAAAATACCAAACGGAGCGCATGAGTGCCGACTCCCACAGTCCATCCCCATAAAGATCCAGCAAGTTCTTCATGGTCTCTAAAACTGTGTGGAATGTCGCGTTGGCTGCCGGGATGCAAGTAGATAGGAACATCCAATTCCTCCACTTTTTTCCAAAACGGAAGAAACTGCTCCTCATCGAGAAAGAGGCCTCCGCTTCTCCCGTTGATCAGTCCCCCCACAAACCGGTGCTCTTTCACACACCTCTCAAGCTCGCTGATAGCACTAGCTGTATCGGAAAGGGAAAGAGCTGCAAATCCGCGGAACCGATTGGGGTTCAGTGCAATTTTTTCCGCAAGGAACTCATTGGCCTGCCGCGCCATCAACGTTGCCTTTCCCACATCGCGTATCCCTTGCACCCCAGGGGCTGTCAAGGAGAGGATGGAGATTTCGATACCCGCTTTATCCATCGCATCGATTCTCAGGCGGCTCATGTCCAAAAGACCTTTTTGAAACGCCTCGACCTTATGCGGATTCATGACAGCAAAATCTTCTTTCTGACTAATGACAAGGAAATCATCTGTCACAAAATGTTCTTCTAGAGCAATTTTTTTCATAGGACCTAAGAGGCTGTTCCCCACCAGATAAAACTAATTCCAGTTAAATGCAAGAGGGCGGAGATTGAAGAGGGGAAAGAATCCATTGATTACTGCCCGTTTGCTTGGCTCGCTACAGCGGGAATGGCTTAGATAGAAATCCTGTTGAATTAAATAATCGTTATCGGATAGACTCGCAGTTTCTAATCGGAGCATAGCGCAGTTTGGCTAGCGCAACTGCTTTGGGAGCAGTGGGTCGGGGGTTCGAATCCCTCTGCTCCGATTAGCTTTTCTTCGACTCTTGCTATAAATAAATATTTGTGACATATCACTAGTACATAGTTGACTATGTGCTTTTTCCGGCAAGGAGTCCCCCTGTGAAATGTCATCTCCCCTTCTACGACCTGTTACACCACGAAATTAAAGCTTGTACAGACCACTTATTGGAAACCTGTCTGGCCCCCCATTTTTCCTTCGAGCACGACAGCGTTCACATCTTGGGACGCCTGACAGAACTGCACCAGTTTTCAAAAAAGATCTTAAACGAAGAGCACTACCATCCTCTTGCCAATTTAAGACACTATCTCGAAAACACCATGCTGTCCTACCAGGATGAGGAAACCCATCTTCATAGCATGCGCCTATCAGAGGCGATTGAAATTCTAGCCCTTCCCCACTTTCAAGAGATGTGCAGCAAACAAACTCCTGAAACGGGCACTCCCATGTGCAAATCCCTGCACAAGCACTGTATCGAGCATTTTCTGGAAGAAATTAAACCGGGCAAAGACCTCTTTAAAACTCTCCTAGCAATTAAGAGCGTGTTGTCGAAAATTTAATCTGGCGACAGCTCTAAGAAGATTTGATCACTCCGCCGGCAATAGAGAAGCCGCGCAGCTTGCGCGTACCTTGTGCGCTCACCGCTTGGGCAATCACATGGATTTCATCGAGCCCGTCCCACTCTTCTGTGAGTTTAGCTTCGGCAACGATGCGAAAGGGCATTTCACCACACTCCAACTCAGAATAGAGCTGATCGAGCCGGAGCAGCACCGATGCATCGATATGAGAATCCACGGGTAAACAAGCACCAATCACAGGCTCATTGCCACTAGGGAAAACGGGAACGTCGCCAATCAAGGGAACCGCCATGAGATGTTCAAACCTCTCTCTCGAAAGTAGCTGCAAGATGGCCGCTGTGGAGGGTTCTCTGGACACGTCTACACATATGAGCGGCATCACATCGTCTGGCAAAAATGAAACCAGGCGGTGCAGGTATTCTGACAAGATTTGCATGCAGAAGAGGCGGTAGTAATGGCCTGAGGCTTCAAACTGAGATGCCTTGTGCAACTGATGCCAATCGGGAACGTTGGAGACATAAGAGTGCATCCACTCCTGGAACCGCTCCTCCCATAAATGGATGGGCATGGTCCGCTCGACATTAACCCCTCCCCGATACATACAGACGGCAAGTGTTTTGTCCTTGAATGACGGAAAAATCTTTTTGGCAAATTCTTCTACTGCCAAAGAATGGGAAAAGAAAGCGGCAGAATCCTGAGGAGAAATGCAAGTATGGCTAAGACCCAAATCGAGTTCCCAAAGAATGTAGTGATCCTCAGCAGCGCAAGCGTAGGCACTTTGAATCGCAGGGTCCCAGTTGAGGTCATCGCTTAAAGAAGCAGAGAGTGTAATCACAGAAACGTTCTTCTCTCTTCCGGAAAAAACCGGACAAAAGGGCCTGCCCTCGAGAAAACATCCGTGGTGATTGAATGTAAATGTCATCTTTCTCCGCGAGAAAACTGCATGTAATGAATCGCGAGCCCCTTTTCACGCCAAAGCTGGTCAAAATAGGAAGAACCATAATTGTCCCAATGGGTCACATAAAAAGGTTCAGGGAAAACGGAATTCCAATGGGGATGGGAGCTCATTTCACTACAAATCTGCTGAGTATACTCCACATGATCCGTGGCAACAGTCAATCGCGCATTTGGAGAACAAACGCGCGCTAAGTCGTCGATGAAGGGACGCTGAAACAACCTGTTTTTGGCATGCTTGTCTTTAGGCCAGGGATCGGGAAAGTTGACATAAACAGCCTCAAAGCTGTTTTCAGGAACGTAGAACCGAGTAAAAGCCTGTGCTTCTCCACAGACGATAAAGAGATTAGTGAGCTGATGATTCCGCATTTTAGACCAGATCTTTCTGACCCTCTCAAAACGCCATTCCACAGCCACCCAATTGCATTCGGGATACTTGAGAGCCTTTTCGATGATCCACGCTCCATTTCCCGTGCAGTACTCGATGTGGATAGGAGCCTTTCGAACAAAAACCTGAGCGTCTTCCCAACCGGGAAAGCTCCACTCCTGGTGGCTCTGATAGTACTCGGGAACAAAGAGAACCCCATCCGAGATCATCGGCCGGCGCTCTTCCCAGGAAAAAGGATATTTTAAGTTCTTCGGTTTCATAGAGGAACCTAATATATTCGAAAGGAATATTAAATTTCCTCAAGAACCTGTCTCAGTGAAATTTTTCGTCTGTTTTTGGAGGATTTTTGGTCAATTTTCTTGATCATTTCTCTACCCTCTTGATAACCTGAAAAACAAAATCTTACATTTACAAATGGAGACCGGCGGCAATGAAACAGATCAAACGGACACTCATCACAGGGTTTTTACTCTCTTTCCTCCCATTGGCTGCAGAGGATATCGGATCAGAAAGCCTTTTTTCTCCTGCGACAGGAGAAGCAGCGCCTTTGCTCTCTCTCGAGGAAGAGCTCTCCATTTTCGACGACGAATTCGAGGTTTTTAACGACGACCTCTCATTTCTGGACGAGGGTGCAGAGGCTCCAGCAGCTACCCCCTCAGAGGATATCTCCTCGCAGATAGCACAAGTGGAAGTCCCCTCCCCTTCACTAATCGTTTTGGAGACCCCCTTAGTCGAAAATGAGGCTCTTCTGGTAGATGCTGAAGAGCTCATTGCAGAAGATTCCTTGGTCTCATCAAACGAAAACCCCTCCCTCCTCGACTTCACCTCCATCGAGGCAATCGAACAGCAATCTACAGATCAAATTGCATCGGCCGCTATCGTGGAAGAGAATCCTCCCGCGATCCTCAATGTCGAAGGGACTGCTATGATCGGCGAGCCCACTCTGCGTCCTGAGACAATCACAGTGGATCTGAAGCAAGCTTTTGCGGGTTCACCGATCATCTACAGCCTACTCATGGGAATGTCGGTCATCGGCCTTGCCATTTGGTTCTATGCCATCGCCAGCCTCCGTTCAACAACACGCATTCCAGAAGCGCAGCTGAGGAATTTGCACAATAAGTTGAGCAGCAACCATTTTGACGAAGCACTCGCTCTTTGCGGACAGAATCCCAACCTCTTTGGCAGGATGATTGCCAGTGGCATCCAAACCAGACGGCATGGAATGGCCATCATGGTGGACACAATGAAAGCAGAAGGAAAACGCGCCTCCGTTGGATTTTGGCAAAAAATCGGCCTCCTCAACGACATCGCCATCATCGCTCCCATGCTCGGACTATTAGGAACTGTTCTCGGGATGTTCTATGCGTTCTACGATGTCAACCGTTCAATCGAAAGTATCTCCTCGCTCTTTGACGGTCTCGGAGTCTCCGTGGGAACAACCGTGGCAGGCCTCATCGTCGCGATCCTGGCGCTGATCCTGCAATCCACAGCTAAATACCGCCTCGTCAAAGCATTAGCACAAGTCGAGAACGAAGCCCAAAACATGGCGACACTCATCGAAGACAGAACATCGATCTACAACAAAGGGTAATCCCCATGAGCCTCATCCCCGAAGAAGAGTTGAAGTCTTTTGGAAGCATTAACCTCGCGCCGATGGTCGACTTCCTGTTTCTCGTCGTCGCTGTCTTTGCGACACTTGCCGTGACAAAGGCCGCCCTCTACGACAGCGAGATCAAACTCGTGAAAATTGAGCCCGCCTCAGAGCAATCTGCGTTCATCGGACAGAATGAGTTCTATATCGTCAACTTGAGCGTCAGCGAGTCTGGCAGCTACAAGTGGATCACTGAATTCAACGAATACCTCATTCCCAACGTCCAGGGCATCCAGAATGAACTCAAGAAGCAGCAGGATCTAGGACTCCTCCCACGCGAAGCGGAGAAGACTAAAGTCCTCCTCCACGTCGACAAAGAAGCGCGGTGGGAACCCATTGCTCTAGTTCTCTTTGCCGTTCGTCAAATGGGTTTTGAAATCCATCCCGTCTACGACTTTGATGAGTCCTCAGCCTGCGCTGCTCTCTGATCTTATCCCGCCACTCACATGTGGCGGGAATTCTTTCATATTGCCATCTCCATGTGAGTGCTAAAAATTACATAAAGTCGAGTTTGACAAAAGAAAGGTAATCCTTTAAACTCTCCTCCCGTTAACGCAAGCGGTTTGTGCCCAGGTGGTGGAATTGGTAGACACGCCAGATTTAGGTTCTGGTGCCGAAAGGCCTGTAGGTTCGAGTCCTATCCTGGGCATTCTTTATCACAACCGAGGGCATCTATGTTCCAATGTTCCAAAAATCTTTTTCTCTCCTCTATCGCTACGTTTAGCTTTCTCTGCAACGGTCTTGTTGCCCAAGAAGACACTTACGATCCTGAGCAAACTCCCGTTGAAGACCGCATCCAAGTGCGCACAAAAGAAATTAATCCCAACAAACAAGAATTCGTCAAACGCAAACGGGCCAGTGAAGGGGGCGAAGAAGTCCCTAACGTCCAAGAAAGCGCCAACCTCCTGCGCAGAGCGAGCAATAAGGTCTCTAGCAACTCCAGCCAATGGATGCTCTCGCCTTTAAACGAAACGCAACCTCAAGGCATGCTCACATCTGCCTATCTCCCTCTCGATGCACACTGGCTCACAAAAGTCGCGAGCAACTGGCATAGCTTTGAAATTGAAGACGGCTCACGTTGGGAAATCCCCTATTCCGATCAGCACATCCTCTACAGCTGGAATCGCGATGACATTTTAGTGATCACTCCCAACAGCAGTTGGTTCAGCGCTTATGATTACTACATCACAAACTCCACAAAGAACACCTACGTCAAAGCCAACCTCTTGGATGGCCCGATTGCATTCGGCCCCTATTCACACTGGGTTGTTGACATCGACTACCTCGGCGGACATATCTATCTCGAAAATCAAATGGTTTGGTGCATCGATCCCAAAGACTCTTATTTCCTAGAAGACTGGTCGATCAATGATCACATCATCATTGGATCCAATGATTCTTATTTCTCCAAGTACAATTCCATATTGATCAACGTCGACATGGAAGATTACTTAAGAGCCAAACAATACTAAGAGGTAATTTATGACATCAATCACACCAGCAGAAGCAAATGCAGTTCAGCATCTCCAACAGCTCCACCAAGAAAGAGCTAACCAAGCAATGCTTACAACGATGGAAAAGACCTCCTCACTTTTCTTGGGTCTTGCCCTCGTCATTGGCGCACTGCTCATTACAGGTCCCATTGGTTTCCTTTTCACAGCTACACTGGTAACCAGTGCCGTACTTCTGCTCGCTTGTGGAAGTGCTCGTGGCCGCTATATCCCCGATCACGATCATGGCCACCGCAGTTCAGGCTGGAGAATTCGACTTCCTGCCTTCCCCTCCTATCCAGCCGCGCCGCCCATCAATCGCCCTGTTTACCTCCCTGCACAAGAGCAGCGAAGAGGCGCAAGGTTCCGCACAGATCCCGAGGTTCGGGTTCCCGTCGGCCATGGGCGCTACTAGTAAATGGGGGATAAATTCCCCCTATCCTTTAAAAGAATGATTCCCATAGAATGGAGTCATTGCACCTGAGGTGGTTAGTTTTTTGATTTTCATTCAAAAAGCAACACCTCTTCAGGGCTATCGTTTCTATTAAACTCAATCGATCGCACAGGAGGAACTGTATGGGTAAAGCTAAGGAAGTTAAGAAAGAAGATCGCAAAAAGCCTCAGAAGTCTCTCAAAGAAAAAAGACAGGCGAAACAAGAGAAGAAAAAGAAGTAAGCGATAAAATTCAAAGCACGCACAACAGCAGTGGTGCGTGCTTTGAAAACGCTTTAGTTAATCTCCGCTCTTGCTAAAAGAGAGGAACCTTCATCAAACTTAGACTTGTGATCTATACAACAGTTGACTGCGTTATCTCGAAGCACTGCAGCCACTATTCCAAGGACCGCACCTATAATCGCTCCTACAACTATGCCCGCAGGTCCTACACCAGCTCCACAGCCAGCTCCCACCCCTGTACTTGCCGCGACAATCAGAAGTGCGAATAGAATTCTTTTACCCACTGATTCTGTTTTTTTCTCAGTTTTCTGGGTCTCAGAAACTTGAGAAGGCCTTGCTGCTAGATTTGCTTGCGCTGATCCATATGCAGCTGAGTTATTTCGAGGCGCATACGGGTTAACTCGAGTTTTCATTATGCTAAATGCCATTTTTCTCTCCTTATATTAAGTTTGATATTATTTACAAACTCCTCTACACAATAATACAAAATTATCGAATTAACGTCAATTAAATATATCTATAGTATAAAATAAATATATTTATTAACAAAGTTAAAAAAAATCACTCATTAATACTTAATAAGTTGCATTAGACGACTATACTGACACCAGCAAAAAGGTCACTTTTGACATCACTTAATACCAAACGTGACTCAGGAACCGAATCTTTGAGACTAACGACAGTCTCTTTGCTGTGCCAAAGCCGATTATTGGGTTATGTTCTGTATAACGCACTGAAA
>JAZJZV010000206.1:923-2789 GCA_040389485.1 Chlamydiota bacterium | reverse complement strand
TCTCCTTGCCCATTAAGCAATATTGCTTTCACAACGCAAGGAGCACTCTATGGCAGCCTCTTCCCCTATCGATTCACGCACTTCCCCCTCAAGCGCACGATATACCCCTCCTACACCACCAGAAGACCTCTCGATCTATTTCTATACCATCCTCAGTCACATCCTCCCGGAGCCTGGCCAACCCATGCCCAACTTGAGTAGTGCCATTGAACAACTCAAAGCCCAGGAAGGGCTGTTAATTCTCTTTCATGAGAAAACACCCACTGCGCTAAAACAGCCGATTCATCGCTTCGTTCAAGAACAAAGATTGCCATCTCCACAAGTGCAAGCCTTTCATCAGGTCGTCCAAGAGCTCTATCCCGTTTCACTTCTCAATAGCTTTACAAATACTGCCCTCGAAGAGCTGAAAGGAAATATCCAGAAGTTGTACCTTGAATTGCAACATGATGGAAAATTGAACCCTTCCCAGTTGAAATTCTTAAACGATGAAGCGTCCGCACTATTAGAAGCACCAACGGACTCTCCACCTGAGGAACTGGAAGCGCGGTTGAAAAGAATGGCGGAATTAACCGCGCTCCTTACTGAGTACCACACCCTTAGAAAATACATCGACCCGATTCAGAGCCAACGGATGCTCGACCTTGCCAATGAATTGGACGAGGAGGAATACCATACATTTCTAACGCTCTACCCCAAAGTGATGGATGTGTTGAAAGCAAACAAAGAGCGTCTCGATACCGCCTTTATACGAAGCGAGGCGCTCTTTCACGCTGGAATCCGCATCCGAAGTCAAATCGCAGAGATGAAGGGAGAGAGCCGCAAACCCGATGTCCGCATCCAAATCATGTTGCTGCTCTACGACGACTCTTTTATAGAGGCCACCTATCCCCTTCTTTGGAATGCGTTGCAAGCGCGATCCCCTTCACTACAGGGCGCCTATTCTCCGGACAAAAGAGAGCGCCTGAGTGTCGTTCTCCGTGAAAACTGTCCTCATTTTAAAATCGATAGCTGGATCCCGAAAATCCTCGAACAGCTTCCGTCAGAAGAGCTGAGCGCATTGAAGGACAAGCTAGATCCTCTTTACTATGAGATCGGTGCACTCCATAAAGAGGATGTCACTGGAGCCCATCTCAATCTGGCAATTGCTCCACTTAAAACGCGCATGGAGCGGATTTGCTTTGATGCCATTTGCGATCTTCCCTTGGACTTTGACGCAATCCTAGCAGGAGGATGAGACCTCCCCAATAGGAGTCTGTCGTCGATGCAGCAATTATCGGTTGCAAAAAAGAAAGATGGATTCCATTTCGGAGGGTGTAAGCCCTCCATGAGCGGCATAGAAATGCTGCTCGAAGCGGTGCTTCTCAAACCACCAGACGCTCTCTCCTAAATAGGGCAAAATGAGCAAATTGCCGATCCGTTCATTCAAGCGTTTTGAAGGGGGAAGCCTTCCGAAAAAGCCTTTCTGAAGGAGCTCGTCCACGCGCACCACGTCGGCAACTCCCATGAGCTTCTCTGTAAGCAATAAGTGCGCTTCCTCGAGCCGCTCCTCTTTGATGTACAAAAAGAAGTCGCGGCAAGAGCCGGCAGGAGCCATGTACTTACCGCTTCCCGTTTTCTTGAGGTATTCGTAGATCTCCGGAATGAGCCGGTTGAGATAAATAGTCCCTTTGGGATCAACGGGAGACATTCCATGGTCAGCGGTTAGGAGAATTGCGGTTTTCTTCTTTGACGAGAGTTTCGCAAAAAACTGCTCCTCAATCCGCTTCCAGCACCCATCGACAGCATCGGCAAATTGCGAAGAGGTGATTCCATGTCTATGCCCCATCGAGTCGATATCCCCTAGATAGACGTTCACATAGGTAGGCT
>JAZJZV010000206.1:0-913 GCA_040389485.1 Chlamydiota bacterium | reverse complement strand
GGTAGGCTGTTCATGGGGACCCTCGCAAATGTCCACTAACCGCTTCAGCGCATCATCGAAATGGGCAAAGGGAATATTCTGAGCCCCTGCCAATAGAGCGCTCGAATAAGGAGAATGCGCAATATCTTCGTGTTGCATCGCGATGCTTTTAACACCGTGATCTGCAAGCTGCTGGTAAATTGTTTTAAAGGGGAAGATCTTCTCCGGCCGGTATCCCGATTTTAACAAGGTGGCCACTGTATGGTCCCCTGAATAGGAAAAAACAAGTGGAGAGATCATTTCATCTACAACCGGCTCGTAATAAAACCACTCGTAAATCCCCGTCTGTCCCACTTCCATCCCTGTGTTCATCGTGGTCACATGTGCAGCAGTTGTCGAGGGGAATTGAGAAGAGATTTTCGATGCGACTCCCTCTTTGGAAAAGCGATCGAGAAAGGGGTACTTGTGCGCATAGGCATTGAAAAATTCCCACCCAAAGCCATCGATTAAAAAGAGAACGACGCAGTCATACTGTTTCCAGCTTCCGCCTACCGCATCGACAGGCAGATGAGAAGTCCCATGCCCCGTCAATAATTTAGCGATTGTGGGAGGAATGAGAGAAAAAGAATAGGAATCGTATAGCGGCTTAATGAAGTGCGGCGTCCATTGCGCTTTCTTGAGGGCGTCTAATGAGGATGTATTGATCATATTGACACCAGTATCACCGATACATATATATAAATCAAATGAGGTTACAAACATGCAAATGAAGGCACCCCATATGCCACGCACGCTCACCATTTTCAGTTTGGCGATGATCAACGTCGCAGCCGTTGGCAGCGTTAAGAACTGGCCCGTGATGGCAGAATATGGACTCGCATCGATCTTCTATCTTCTCTTGGCCGCGCTATTGCTCTTCATCCCCTCATCTCTT
>JAZJZV010000205.1:0-4007 GCA_040389485.1 Chlamydiota bacterium | reverse complement strand
CCTGCATTGGCAATTGCCCGCAAAAATACCGACCTGTCCACTACATAGATGTTATGTTCGCCAAATTGCGGATCGTTCGACGCAGTATCGGTAAGCTGCCATATTTGGAAATAAACTCTGGCTTTTTCCTCTTGCGTATAGGATTCAAAGACTCTGTTCTCAAAACCTTCCATCAAGGCCCCAAACAAACTTTTCCCTCGCAGGAGCATGTTGGTCCGATTGCGCGCGAGTAGGCCTGCGTTGGTCGCCAATTGCCCCCCGATCTCCCCCATGTCACCCGCGTAAGTACTGCGATCCAAATTTAGCTCAGTAAGGACCGAATGATTAACGAGCATGTCCCCGATAGCCGTGACTGAAGCTGGTTCTAGGTTTAAGCACCGACTCAAATCCAGTCTGGAAAGACTTGGGTGACACGCAAGCGCCGCGGTAAGTTGTCTTACCCCGATGTCTCCGATCCGATTCCATCCCAAAAAAAGGGCTTGAAGCGTTGTGTTGCGCGTGAGGGCCAGTGCAAGAAGCCCTGCTCCCTCATCGGTAATATTAGGCCGAAGAGGATCATAAATTTGTTGATTCACCCTCAGTTCAGTAAGAGTTGTATTGCCCTGGAGCGCTCTGCCGAGTAGCTCTACACAAGTGTTACTGAGAAAGTTTTCACCCAAATCTAGCCGCATAAGAACGGTGTTAACATGTAGCGCTGACGTAAGTGGTGTCATCTCAGCATCCCTGATACAATTGCGTCGCAAAGACAGTTCTCTAAGGCCTGAATTCACGCGAAGTGCTAGGCCAAGTTGCTCTGTGACAGCGGATCCAAACTCATAGCTATCTAAAGACAATTTGGTAAGCGTGGAGTTTTCAGTGAGTACAAGTGAAAGAGCTCCCATCGCACGATCGCGCTCTTCTCCACTTCCTCGAATAAAATCGGGAACCACCTGGCGAACAAAATTGACCTCGGGAATTGTAGAACTCAAATCCAGCTCTGTAAGAGTTGTGTTTCTTCCAAGCAGGGTTACAAATCCACTGAGTCCAGACAGACTAATAAAATTGCCTCCCAGTTTTAAAACAGCAAGAGTTGAGTTATCCCTTAGCGCTCTGGGAAAATCCTCTTCGATCACCAATTGGTTATGAGATATATTGAACTCAAAAAGTGTGGAGTTACCCACCAATTCATGGGCAATTCGGTGCGCAGTGCTTAGATCATGAACTCCCATCAAATTACCTGCTAAATTCAATCGAGCCAAAGACGAATTGTGAGATAGCGATAGCTCTGTCAAGTACGAAGATCCACTGATAGTTGAACGAGGATAGCCTGCGGAAGTCAAGAAAAGGCGTTCTAAGTTGAGATCGGTAAGACTCAGGTTATTGCTCTGCACCAAATGACGGACATGAAGCAATTCGTCCTCTCGTGGCTGTCTCAATTGAACACCAGCAGGAACTGCATAACTAGTCATAGGGTCAGATGAACTTCCAACAGGAGCTGATATATTCGGCATAAAAAACCTTATAATTATTTTATTACTATATTAATATGATACTGCATTAAACTGAATAAATTCAACAAAAAAATGATTTTCATAAGAATACAAATAATTTTGAAATGAACTAAAAAAGCGTTCTTTCCAGCATGAGAAAAGAGCGTTTCAGTAGCATAAAATCACCTCGTGTTTGAGTCAGTCGTTGACAGACACTTCGAGGCTAAGCCTTGATTTCAAATTACACAAAACATTTTTCGTTTGACTGTGGGAACTCCACAGTGGCATCTTGAACTGTTAAAAACAGGGAGGGGACATTGAACGCAGAAGCATTGCTCACGCCAGAGATGAAGAAAAGGGTGGACTATTGGTTGCAAGGCCCCTTTGATACGAAAACAAAGGAAGAGGTGCTCGCTCTTCAGGTGAGAAACCCGCAAGGGCTAATCGATGCTTTCTTCACCGATCTCTCCTTTGGCACTGGAGGAATGCGCGCATTGATGGGTGTGGGCACCTGCAGGTTAAACGACTATACCATTCGGATGGCCACGCAAGCGCTCGCCAATTATTTGCACAAAGAAGTGAAAAAGAACTCTCTTTCGGTGGTCGTTGGTTTTGATTCGCGCCACCATTCGCTGGAGTTTGCCTACGAGGCTGCCAGGGTGCTCGCGGGAAATGGGATCCGCGTTTATCTCCTCGATGCCTTAAGACCCACTCCCTACATTTCGTTTGCCTGCCGCTTCAAGAAAGCAGATGCGGCGATCATGATCACGGCCTCGCATAACCCCAAAGAATACAACGGCTACAAAGTTTACTGGAGCGATGGAGCACAGATCGTTGCTCCCCACGACGAGGGGATTGTCAAAGAAGCCGATGCGCTGAAAGACCTCAGCAGTGTGAAGCTCGCCTCTTTGGACGATGCTCTTGTGGAAACGGTCAAAACGACGGGCGGGCTCGACGAAGAGTATCTCAAAGCCATCGATCCCCTGCAGCATTTTCCTGAAGAGAGCCACAAACGCGGCAAAGAACTCAAGATCGTCTATACAAGCCTGCATGGGACGGGGATTACGATTGTCCCCGATGCGCTGCGCCGCTGGGGATTCACCTCCATCGAGTACGTCCAGGATCAGGTCGTTCCTAATGGGGATTTTCCGACGGTTTCTTTTCCCAATCCCGAGTACAAAGAAGCGCTCCAGATGAGCATCGATTTGATGCAAAAAAGCAGTGCTGACATCGCCATCGCCAACGACCCCGATGCCGACCGCATCGGCATCGTGGCCATGCACAAAGGCAACCCCGTTCTGATTAACGGCAATGAGATGGCCTCCATCTGCGTTGACTATCTGTGCAAGGTGCTGACCGAACAGAAGAAAATGCCCGCTAAAGGCGCCTTTGTCACCACCATTGTGACAACGGAGCTACTGAAGGCGATTGCCTCTTCTGCGGGCGCGCTCTGCTTTGAGGTGCTCACCGGCTTCAAATTCATCGGAGAGAAAATCCATCTTTGGGAAACACAAAAAACAGGTGAAGAGTTTATCTTCGGCGCCGAGGAGTCCTATGGCTATCTCCTGGGAACCCATGCGCGGGACAAGGACGCGATCATCGCTTCCTGTTTGATCGCCGAAATCGCCCTGTATGCAAAAATCCAGGGGAAAACACTGATCGACCTTTTGCACGACATCTACCGCATGCTGGGCATTTACCGCGAAAAGCAGGTCTCTCTCAACTTCAAGGCAGGCAAAGAGGGAATGGAGCAAATGGCTTCGCTCATGCAACGCCTCAGACAAAATCCCCCTGTGGAAATTGCGGGAAAAAAAGTGGTCGTGATGGAAGATTATGAGAGAAAAGAGCGCTGTGATCTACTGACACAAAAAAAAGAGCCGCTCGATCTGCCCAAGTCCGATGTGCTTCTCTTTCGCTTGGAGGATGCGAGCCGTCTCGTGATCCGCCCTTCAGGAACAGAGCCAAAGGTCAAGATTTATGGATCCGCCTCTACGCAGCAGTTTGCGAGCATTGAAGAGGGCATCACCGCATGCGATGCTAAGCTCGAGCAAATCATCGCTGCACTGAAGGGCATCTGTGGGTAAAAGACTGCAGGAACACCGTCTGGCGCTTGTCACCGGGGCCTCTTCGGGCCTAGGGAAGGCGCTATGCATCGCTTTGGCAGAAAAACAGATTCCTCTCATCCTCACCGCTAGAAATACAGAGGCGCTCCGCGATTTATCTGCTACCCTCCCCGTTTCCACTCAAGTGATTGCTGTGGATCTCTCTAAGCGGCAAGAGCGTGAAAAACTGATCTCCCTCATTCATGAAAAGCAGCCTGATTTGCTCATCAATAATGCCGGTTTTGGTCTTTACGGACCCGTTTTGTCACACTCTCCCGAGTCCTGGAGTGAAATGACAGCTGTGAATGTGGACGCAGTAATGGAGCTCACGATTGCAGCGGCAAGTGCGCTCAAAAAAGAGGGAAAAGAGGGAAAAGAGAGAAAAGAGAGAGAAGAGAAAAGAGAGATAACTAGAAAAAAAGGGAGACTGAAGGAA
>JAZJZV010000204.1:6276-6661 GCA_040389485.1 Chlamydiota bacterium | reverse complement strand
ATGTTTCTTCTTTGGGTGTGCCGATCTGGATCTGAAGCTGCTTTTGGATTTCGCCGAAGGCAACGACGGGGGCATCGGGGTGTCCAATCCCTTCGCAGCGCTGTGCCAGTTCATGCCACTCCTGACGGGTGCTGATGTTTTCTGGCCACCAGGGGAATGTGCGGCACTGCTTGGGACGTGCATGATAGATGGAGCACTTCTTCCCATCGAGGAAGACACATGCGTAGGTTTTGGGTAGCTCGCGGAGCGAATAGCGGTCTCCAAGGCGGTGCACGTATTTTTTCATGCACTCTTCTACAGAAATATTGAGGGTTTTGGCAATCTCCTCAATTTCAGTTTCAGTCACCCAGACGTATCCGGGAAAACCTGTGCAGCACTGCCCGCA
>JAZJZV010000204.1:0-6266 GCA_040389485.1 Chlamydiota bacterium | reverse complement strand
GGTACATTGAAAGCGCAGACCATTTTTATACCAAGGTTTCATGTAATTACCATTGGAAGTGTGTTTTTAGCACCGGCTCCCAGGGAAAGGAGGTGGGGTTGCTTTGATTTTTGTAGACTTCGACAGAGCACCCTTTATCGGTGATTTCAATGAGGTTCCAGGTGGCGCCTTTTTTCTGCGCTGTAGATCCGCTGTCGAGAATGATGGGGAGGTTGCTGCTGCGCAGATCGGCGATGCAGTGGCGGTGAGAGTGTCCGTGCAAGTAGAGTTTGACTTGGGGAAAGCGCTCGAGCAGTTTGCGCAATGCCTCTTTGCGAACGAGCTCTTTGCGCTTCGATTCGTTACAAAAGAGGGGAAAGTGGTTCATCAGAATCACTTTGTGCTCCTTAGGGATCTCGCTCAACGCTTTTTCGAGAAGAGTTTCGAGTTCCGAGGAGAAATATCCCGAGGAAGAAAACAGCGAAGTGGCAATTGCGGTGTCTAGCCCAATGAGCCACCAATCATGTCCAAGAAATGAGACGGAGAGGTTGTCTTTCTTAAGGCTAAGCGGACTAGAGGAAGAGTATGTTTCATCAAAAAACTGGTAGAAGAGCTGGTCGTGGTAGGCCTTTTTGGTGTACTGGTCGTGATTGCCTGGCAGGACAAAGACCTTGAAATTCTCTTTTTTCAATCCCTCGATAAACTCCTGGGCCATCACAAATTCTTTTTCCTGGGAAGTGGAGCTCAGATCCCCTGTGATGAGGACGGCATCGATCTCGAGTTCGCGGAAAGTGGGGAAGAGGTTGGTCAATTTTTCGGGAGTAAATGCGTGCTGGCGCGTGAGGAGGTAATTGATGTTGCCAATCCATCGCTTAGAAAGAAATTGCAGGGGATTAAACGTTGCATGCGAAAAGTGCAAGTCGGAGATGTGCGCTAAGCGGAAAAGAGTGGTTTCTGTTTGTACGGACATATTCACAAAACCTAACGGCTTGAGGTATAATTTCCAATTTTCAATGGGACAGCACTAAATTTAAGATCAGTACCGATCCCTCGGCTGTTAATGATACCCTTTTTGAAATTAAATTGACAGCGGCAGTTGAGGTGAGCCATTTCCGCTGTGCACTGGACTCTTTGCGGCGCATTCCCTCTTTTCCCGAAGTCCATATCACTCAATGAGATATTGAACTTCGTATAATGAGGGGAATGCGCTTGAAAATCACCCGAATCTCCTCGAAGAATTCACAGCCGCAACGGCTGGTAACTACTTGCTTCTCTTCATTGTTTGACGGGTATCAATTTTTCTTTTGGCTCTAGCTTGTGAAGTTAGAGTTTTAATCCAGCGTGCTCCTTCGGGATGGATGGAGGCTGGCGAAGAGGTGGAGGGTACTTCTCCTGGAGTCGTACGCTTGGAAGGGATTCTCTTTTTTGCGGGTTTGGCAGTAGGAGTTGCTTTTTTCAATCTGACTTGGCCCGCTTTTTGTTTTGAGAGGGCTTTTTTTGGGAATTTCTTCTTGAGCTCTTTCTCTGTCAGAATATCGCTCAGGTCCTTTCCTTTTTTTGCCGGCTGCGGTTTTTGCGCCGAGTGGACCGCTTTTTTAATCGATTTTTTAGCTTGTTGTGTGAGTGGGCGTTTGGATCTATTCATGACAGCTCTCCCTTTTTCTTCAATCTAATGCCAAAGGAATTATTAGACAATCCTTTCGAATGCGCGGATCACTTTAGCAGGGGAGATGAAGTCTTTCCAGCGGTCTTCTTTCCACCTGCAGAATTTGAAATTGGGAAGCCATGCGGGAGGGAGGACGAGAGAGCCCTGCAGCCAGCCAGGGCGCCAGAGGCGCATTCTTTGGGCATCGTTTGCAATGATCAGAGTCGGGATGTTCAGGTTGGACGCCAAGTGGCCGATGAGAGAGTCATTTCCAATGACGTAACCGGATTCATAGATTAGAGCTGCTAGATCGGCTAGGCGCGGAATGCGAGCGAGTTCAAAGCCTTCCTCTTCGATGTGCTCCCACTGCTCTCTTTCGTGCGGTCCTACGCAAAACAGAGGATTGAAGTCTTTTTTGCGCAATTGCTTAGCGAGATCCAGAAAATTTTGAGGATGCCAATTTTTCGCATGCTCGCGACTCATGGGGTGGATGAGGACCTGTCTTGCATTCTTTTGGTGGGTGAGTGGCTCGGGCGGTGCGATACCGTTGTCTTTTGAGGGGAGGGGAAGGGAGAGGAGTGAGGCGGTGGCTTCAGCAATGTTGTCCGCCATGGAGCGGTTGCGATCGAAGGCGCGGTCATTGGAGTGGAGCGGGCCATGTTTCTTTTCAGAGTAAGTGGGGTAAAAAAGGCTTAATCGGGGGCGGTGCATCTCCCGCAGTGCGCGCACTTTTTCCGAATTGTCGTTTTCGACGAGGATGAGATCTGCCTCTGATAGATCGGGTGCGGAAGCATCGATTGCATGGCCTGGGAACCAGGAACTCAGCTCTCCGAGCAGAGGATGGCAGGTCGTGACTAAGTACCCTGCGCACTTGAGCTGGTGCGAGGCTATCATCATGAGGAGGGCATCGCCGATGCCGAGTGCAGGAAGAACAATCGCTTTTTTCATGATTGCGTAGGGTGCAGCCCCTCCTCAAAGGAAGAGGGGCCACATCATTGTTACTTGCTGTCCTCATCTTCAGGTGCGTTGCCGATCAACGTTTCTGAGAGCAGGACGATTCCGGCAGTTGAAACGGCGTAGCGAAGTGCATTTTTCACGACTTTAGCAGGATCAATCACGCCTGCTTTCAGAAGGTCTTCCACTTGCTCTGTCATGGAGTTGAATCCAAAGTGAGGGCCCGCAGCGAGAACGTCGCTGAGGATAACCGAGCTGTCAAAGCCTGTATTGGCAACGATCTGCTTGATCGGGGCCTCGAGCGCCAGGCGCACGATGTTGGCACCGGTCGGCCTCGCATGCTTTGAAGACGATCTGTGCGCCGATCGCTTCATCGCCGCTTAAGCTGAGCTGGACTGCAGTGCCAGCGCGCAACAGGGCAACGCCTCCGCCGATCACGATCCCTTCTTCAATGGCAGCGCGCGTTGAGTTCAAGCTATCCTCGAACATCTGCTTTTTCTGCTTCATCTCGGGCTCTGTGGCAGCTCCTACGCGAATGACGGCAACGCCGCCAGAGAGTTTTGCTTTGCGCTCTTCGAATTTTTCTTTGTCGTAGGAATTCTGGCTGTTGCTGATTTCTGCTTCGATTTGCTTAATGCGTCCTTGGATCGCATCATGCGCTCCTTTGCCGCCGATAATGGTGGTTTTATCTTTGGTGATGACCACTTTTTCTGCCGAACCGAGGACATCTGCTGTCGCATCCTTCAGCGAAACGCCTGTATCTTCTGTGACAACTGTGGCGCCTGTCAGAATGGCGATGTCTTCCAGCAATGCTTTGCGTCTGTCTCCGAATCCAGGAGCTTTCACAGCGCACACTTTGAGCGTGCCGCGGAGTTTATTGACGACGAGTGTGGAGAGTGCATCTCCTTCGATGTCATCGGCGATGATGAGCAGCTCAGTTGCCGTTGTTGCCACCGATTGCAAGATGGGTAGGATTTCCTGGACGGAACTGATTTTCTTGTCGGTGATGAGTATTTTTGCGTTGTGCATTTCGACGCAGAGCTTTTCTGCATTGGTGCAGAAGTAGGAGCTGCTGTAGCCGCGGTCGAACTGCATGCCTTCGACCATCTCGATGGCAGTCTCAGTGCCTTTCCCTTCTTCGATAGTGATGACGCCTGACTTGCCCACTTTTTTGATGGCATCGGAAATCATTGCTCCAATTTCGGTATTGCCCGATGCGGAGGCGATGGCGATGTTGAGTGTCTCTTTTTCATCTTGGATGGAGATCGCATTTTTCTCGATTTCCTGCACGATTGCTTCCTGGGCTTTTTCCATTCCCCGTTTGATGAGGATGGGAGATGCGCCTGAGGCGATATTTTTGACGCCGGTTTGTACGAGAGCGCGGAGAAGGAGGATGCTCGATGTGGTACCGTCGCCGCAGATCTCTTTCATCTTGGCTGCGACTTCTTTGCCGAGGGAGACACCCATATTAGCGTATTGGTCTTTGAGTTCGACGTCTTTGACGATGCTGTTGCCGTCGTTGGTGATGGTGGGAGCTCCCCAGGAAGCCTGGAGGCCTACGTTGCGCCCTTTGGGTCCTAAAGTCACTCCAACGATGTCAGCGAGTTTGTCGATTCCCTCGCGCAGCTTGTTGCGCGCTTCTTCGCTAAAAATGAGTTCCTTTGCATTTGACATATGTTTATTCCTTTTTTTCTGCAATTTCTAGTAATCCCAATAGGGTCAATTGGGGATCAATTAAATCGACGAGTTCGCTCAAATCCTGGGCCAATTCTGCATCCCGCGTGGGACCGCCTGTTGCAAGCACTTTGACAGCAGCTGGTGCGGCGGATGTCATTTTGAGTTCGGCGATCATCCTCTCGATGGCGCCGAGCTGTCCCCAGTAGATGCCGCTCTGAATGTGGGTCTCAGTAGTCTTGCCGAGGGCAGAGTCAGTTTTAGCGGGACTGACCTCGGGAAGTTTGTCCGTGTATTGGGCGAGAGCCTTGGCACATAAAGTGGCGCCGGGGTAGATCATCCCTCCGGCGTATCTTCCCTCTTTTGCGACGTAGTCTGCCGTGATCGCCGTACCAATGTCAATCACGATGCAGTCGTTCAGCGGAAAGTGGGTGAGCGCTCCATAGGCATTGGCAATCCTGTCGTGGCCGAGCTGCTCTGGTTCATCGACGTCGAGAATTAGCTTAATTTTCAGGTAGTCGATGAGCTGGTAAGGGATGTTCATCTTTTCCAAGCAGGCGAAGAGAGGGGCCTCGGCCTTGGAGTTTACCGAAGAGATGATGCAGCGGGCAATCGACGCATTCTTAAGCCTGCGCTCCCACTCTTCGGCTCCCAAGGAGTCCACAGGTGCTGCAAACGCATCGACGGTCTTACTTCCATCGAATAGCGCTGCTTTGACGCGGGAGTTGCCAATATCAATGACGAGATCAAAAGCCATCACATGCCCCTAGATCAGAGGAAGTCCGGCAGCATTGTATACCGGTTCCATTTCAATCGTCAATCCCTTTTGGGTACTGAGCCATTCCAGAGACAGTAAAATGGTGAAATTATTTCTTGATACGGAAGTGCAAAGTCGCGAGAGACGCAGCTGGCGCAAAGAATGATGGGGTTTAGTTTTCTTCTGTGTTGAAGAATTCTTTGTAGACTTGGCGCTTGGGAATGTGGTGAAACTCGGCGGCGAGCTTGATGGCTTCCGACTTGGAGAGAGAGAGCTCATCCTGAAGATGGGCAACGAGCTGCTTTAGGTCCCATTCTTCAAAGGGATGCGCAGGAGGTAGGGGAGCGAGAAGGAGCACCATTTCGCCGCGAGGGGGATGCTTTTCAAAATGCTCCAATAGTTCTTGTGCTGTGCCGCTCAAGCACTCTTCGTATTGCTTAGTGAGCTCGCGCGCGATGCATAGAGGGGTAGAAGGAGAGAGCTTTTGCAGCTCGGTGAGAGTTTCCACGATGCGGTGGGGAGATTCATAACAGATCGTCGTTCCACGGTAGAAGAGCGCACGGGAGAGTGTATGCTGGAGTTCCTGCTGCTTTTTGGGAAGAAATCCGATGAACTGGAATGGAGCTGCGGGGAGTCCAGAGAGGATGAGGGCGGTTGTTACAGCGGAGGCGCCGGGGATAGCGGTGACCTCGAGGTTGAGTTCTCTGCACCGTTTGACGAGTGCTTCACCGGGATCGGAAATGAGCGGCGTGCCGGCATCGGAAATGAGGGCAACGTTTTTTCCTTCTTGAAGGTCGCCGATCACTCTCTCTTCTTTTTGCGCTTCTTTGAATTTATCAAATGAGTAGAGGGGGATGTCGATGGAATAGTGTTGGAGCAATATGCGGCTGTGGCGCGTATCTTCGCAAAGGATGTAATCGCAGGTTTTCAGCGTCTCTATGGCCCGGAAAGAGAAGTCGCCTAGATTGCCGATGGGGGTTGCAACGAGATAAAGCACAGAACTACTTCTATTAATTAGGTGGCACCCAGATTTGAACTGGGGAATGGAAGCTTTGCAGGCTTCTGCCTTACCACTTGGCTATGCCACCTTGGAGATGACAAAAATGATGCTACAAAGGATAAATGTAGTCAACCGTTAAGTAGAGAGGCAATTACAAAAGTACGGACCTCAGAAAAAACGCCCTTTTGAGCCATTTCGCCAGCCCACCGCCGAGCTCTACTCTCCTTGGAGTATGTGCTCGGCGGCGGGGCAAGGGG
>JAZJZV010000203.1:9509-25728 GCA_040389485.1 Chlamydiota bacterium | reverse complement strand
CTGGATGAATTACGCTCTTTCTTTACGCATTAAACTGCAGAGAGTTTCGATGTGGTTGGTGCCAGGAAAGAAGAGGTAGCCTTCCGCTTTTTCCACTTTCCACCCTTGAGAGAAAAGGACTTTGAGATCGCTCTGCAGCGACTGCGGACCACAGCTCAAATAGAGAATCTGCTGAAGCTCTTTCGCCTCGCCAATCGCCTTGAGCAAAGGAGCTGTCAATCCTTTGCGGGGAGGATCGACAACGAGGACCTGGTGGTGCATGAGCGCCTTTTCAGCAGAGGCCGTTTCCATGCGGAGTCGGCCTTGTACCTCTGGGGGGAGTCTGAGGCGGCTAAGCTCAAAGCACTCAGCAGCATAAGGGTTGATCTCAACAGCCGTTACCTCGCACCCTAGATGGGCGAGGTTGAGTCCAATCACGCCAACACCTGAAAATAATTCAAGGACATGGGATTGGGGGATGACCCACTCTCGGATCCGTTCCACAGCTGTCTGAAAAAGAGCGGGATTGGCCTGAGAAAAACAGGCAGGATGGAACGCACAATCGACACTTCCTACTCTTTCCCAAAGGTAGGGCTCTCCTTCGCAAAACTCCCACTTCTCCCCCAAAATCACATTGGTTTTGTCGGTTTGAAAATTGAGCCAGATCGAATGAAATCCCCCTATAGCGTACAGCTGTTTTACAAGCGATTTTAGCATCGCATCGAAAGAGGATGCATTGACCACAAGGGTGAGTTGGACCCTGCGCGATTTGCGTTCGACAAAGAACTGGAGGTAGCGGAGCTTTCCCGTGTGGCTCAGTTCGTCATAGGGAAGGATGTGGTGAGAGCGGATGAGGGGGATGAGCTGCGCTATTGCCTTATTGATGGCAGGATGATGCAAGGGGCAATCCTCAATCGCCACCACCTCATGGGTGCCTCTTTTATAAAGCCCGATCAACGGGTGTTCTGCCGTACCGCGCACAGCGAGCTTTGCGCGCGTGCGCCATCCCTTCACCTCGCTGATGGCAATAGGGAAATCGGGAAGAGCGGCGCATTCCTTAAAAAATGCAGCAAGCTCCTTAGCTACCGGAGGGGGCGTGATCTCTCCATGGATTTCACATCCCGAACACTCAGGAAAATAGCGGCAAGTGAGAATAGGTGGGAGTTTGTTCATTGATTTTAAAAATTGACCGGTCACGTTCGGTATAACAGAAATCAATTTGACAGACAAAATAAAAAAGATATCGCCAAAACCAAGTGCATCATGTTGTTTATACATGCACATTTGCTAATTACTGCACCACATCTGATAGTTAACATTGCTTTTATATACTAAATCATCACATTTCACACACAACTTAAATTATTTTCATCATTGAAATTTACTGCAATTAAATACACAATTCATCTCTTTAAATCAAAAAAATGAGTGAAGCATGGCAGCAGAAGCAACGAGTTCTTCAGTCGCATCATCATCCGGAGATTGGAGGCCGCAAGCGGTCGTGGGTAGCAACTGCCTATTTTCGCTAGATTGGAGCTTCGGACGGTGTACTAGCGCCACTCAGGTGGCAAAGGTACTCACGGTTCAGTCGGCCCTCACATCACTTCAGCTGTCGTTCAATCGCCTTGAAGACGCTTCCCCATTTGCAATAGGGCTAGCAGCTAATCGTTCCCTCAAATCACTTCAGCTGTCGAACAATCTGTTTACAGATATTTCCCCTCTTGCAGTAGAGCTAGCAGCTAATCGCACCCTCCAATTTCTTGACCTGTCGAACAATCGGTTTACAGATGCTTCCCCTCTTGCGAAAGCGCTAGCAACTAATGACACCCTCACCTCACTTAGACTGAGCGACAATCGGCTTACAGACCTATCAGCTCTTGCAACAGGGCTAGCAGCTAATAGCGCCCTCACATCACTTGGCCTGTCGACCAATCAACTTACAGATGCTTCCCCTATTGCAGAAGCTCTCAAAGTGAATAGTACCCTCACATCACTTGACCTATCGCACAATCAACTTACAGATGCTTTTCCTATTGCAGAAGCGCTAAGAGTTAATAGGACCCTCAAATTGCTTAACCTGACGGGCAATCGACTGACAGATGTTTCTCCTCTTGCAGAAGCGTTGGCGGAAAATGGCACTCTTTTATCACTAGACATAGCATTCTTGAGTGGACCAGCTGCTTTGCAGGTTAACTCTCTCATCGAAAGAAATGTTCACAACTTCGAAGCAAAGGATTCATTGAAGAGGCTTTGTGTCAGGACACTAGTTCGAGATGTTTTCACTCGTCTAATCGACGAAGGGTCTCGAAACAAAGTTTACTACCATGTTTGGATAGCCTTTGGTCGTCCAGGTGATTTTCAGTTCAGAGAACGCTTCGGAGAACACAACGCGTTTCGACTTTGGTCTAAATTTGCTCTAGCCGTTGTGCGTGCTGATATTGGTCTGGGAAGCAGGACGATTGAGCATTACAAGCTGAAAGGTCATTTATCTGATTTGGTTCGCAAAGCAACAAGCCTATGTTGAAAACTTGATCATAAGCCTGATCACAACTCTGTTCATGGATTGATCATTGTCTATAAGTGGGGAGTTATCGCCGCTCTCTTGACAATCTGTGAACGCTCGCTTTCCCTATGAAAAGATCGACTTATCAACACTTCCACAGCTTAAGAAGAAGAAGAGATAAAGAGAGATCTATTATTAAAGAAGAAAGTCTAGGGATCTGAGGGTCTCGTCTCAAGGGATAAAATTGGAGATTTGTAATTTCCTTTATACCTCTAAAGTCGGAGATTCCTTAGAATGGCTTTTTTTAGTAGCCATAGGAGGGACTTCCTTGACTTTGCTACCATTTTTTTCACTAGAGGACTATGCCCATAAGGCCCTTTTTGAGGGGTGCCAGTATCCCTGGGAAGCTCTAGAGCGCTTGCAAGCTTACCTGGGCAAGCAGCCTCTCGGCAAGATCGAAGTTGAGCTCCCCAATTCTGTGTATCTCATTAATCCTGAAAGCATTAGTATAGGTGCGAACACGGTTGTCGAACCCGGAGTTTACATCCAAGGACCTTGCATTATTGGATCTGGTTGCTCGGTGCGCCATGGAGCGTACATTCGAGGGGATGTGATCACGGGAGATGGCTGTGTGATCGGGCATGATACTGAAGTGAAGCACTCCATTTTCTTAAACCGCGCGATAGCGGCCCATTTCAATTACGTCGGCGACTCCATTTTGGGCAACGATGTCAATTTGGGAGCGGGGGTGAAGTGTGCCAACCTCAGACTCGACCATGAATGCATCCGGGTGGATTTCGAGGGCGCGCGCATCGAGACGCGTCTTAAGAAGCTGGGAGCGATTGTGGGCGATGGCGCCCAGGTAGGGTGCAACTGTGTGATCAACCCGGGGACGATTCTCGGTAAGAAATCGTTTTGTTTCCCCTGTCTCAATATTTATGGCCATATTCCCGACAATGGAAAGGTGAAGCCGGCAATGAAAAATAGCGTGGAGTAAAGTCAATGTCAGCGCAAACAGCATTCAAAAATCCCTCAACTGATTTCAATAAATTTACCAATTCCCATTTCTTTCTGCATCGAGACCGCATTGAACAGCAAATTGCCATGAGCATTCTATCTTTTGGTGAAAAGACGAAGCTGCGCGATGCGTGCGAGTATGCCCTCACCAATGGCGGCAAGCGATTCCGCCCTCTCATCGTCATTCTGATTGCGGAAGCGCTAGGGAACCATCTCAATGTTTGCGAAGCTGCTCTTTCGGTGGAGTTTTTTCACACGGCATCTTTGATCGCAGATGATATGCCTTGCATGGACAACGACGATGAGCGCCGAGACAAACCCTCTACGCACAAAGTGTACGGAGAAGCGATTGCACTTCTTGCTAGCTACGCCCTCATCACAGCTGGCTTTGAGAAGATCCATCGCAACTCTGTCGTGATGCGCAATGCTCCCGCTCCTTTTTGTCACTTTAGCGATAAAGCGTGCACGATCGCCCTCGAGGTTGCGACGCATTGCTCAGGGATTTTAGGCGCCACCGGCGGCCAGTTTATGGATCTCTTCCCCCCCAACCAAAGTTTGGAAACAGTCAAGCAGGTCATTTACAAGAAGACAGTGACGTTATTTGAGGTTTCCTTTGTGCTAGGCTGGGTGTTTGGTGGAGGCGACGTCAATCGCATTGACAAGGTGAAACGCGCTGCCTATCACTTCGGTATGGCGTTTCAGACGGCAGATGATTTGGGCGATTTGCAGCAGGATGAAAAGAATGAGCGCGAGATTAGTATTGCGCGTCTCATTGGTAAGGACCGCGCCCTGTTGCTCTTTGATGAAGAGATGCGCTTCTTGAAAAAAGAGCTCGAGGAGCTAGCGCTGCTCACTCCTTCTTTTGAGAAGATGTGTGACATCCTGATTCGCTATGCGATTGAAAACGCCAAGAATAGTTAATTTACTTTCTGAACTCGTCGATGAGGTTGGCGACGAGCGCGCTCCATCCCGTTTGGTGCGATGCTCCGAGGCCCTGCCCCGTCTCGGGGTTATAGTACTCGAAGAAGTGGAGATGTTCATTCCAGTGCGGGTCTGATGGATATGGGAAATTCGGTCCCCAGAGTGGCAACTCTCCCTTTTCGTTTTTCACAAAGAGGGAGATGAGCCTGTCTGCAAAAGAGCCTGCCATCTCCTCAAGGGTGGTCGCAGGCTCTCCATGCACGATCACCTTCAGGTCATCACCTTTAGCTTTTGCAATTTTTCTGAGTGCGTCGATGAGCATGTAGTTCGTCTGCATCCAGATCGGTCCTCTCCAATTCGAATTCCCTCCCTTAATTTTCTCTGATGATTCCGCTGGCTCAAAGCACACCCGCTTGTTTTCGAATTCGAAAGGGTGTTTGGCGTGGAATTTGGAGAGGCTGCGAAGACCATAAGGGGAGCGGAATTCTTCAGGATCCCAGACGTAGCGCAGCACACTTAAAAGCTGGTGCTCGTTCATGAGGGTGAGAAGGTAGTGTTTCCCGTCTGTTTTATGAATGGGAATGATGCAATGTTCGACGAGATCTTTGCGGTTGGCGAGGAACCATTCGAAGTTTTTGCGGAATTCGGGAAACTGCTCGAGGTCGCTCTCTTCAATGAGTTCGGTGGCGTAAAGGGGGATGATGCCCACTAGCGAACGCACGCGGAATTTGGCGTAGTTGCCATCGGGATAGGTCAGCACATCATAGAAAAATCCATCGCTGTCGCTCCACATCTCAAAATTGCGGTTCCCTCGATTTTTCATCGCGTGGCCGATGTAGATGTAGTGCTCGAAAAACTTGGTCGCGAGCGATTCGTAGACGCGATTGGTTTTAGCAAGCTCGAGTGCGATGCGCATGAGGTTGAGGCAAAATAGCGCCATCCAACCGGTTCCATCTGATTGCTGCAGTTTGATGCCGCCTGCAAGACGCTGGGAACGGTCGAGAATGCTGATGTTATCCATTCCTAGGAAGCCGCCCTCAAAGACGTTGTTTCCCGAGCTGTCCACTTTGTTGACCCACCAAGAAAAGTTCATGAGGAGTTTGTGGAAGCAGCGCTCGAGGAAGGCGATGTCTTCTATCCCCTCTTTCTCTTTCTGCATGCGGAATAGATGCAGGGCTGCCCATCCCTGAACGGGAGGGTTGAGGTCGGAAAATTCCCATTCGTAGGAGGGAATTTGGCCGTTGGGGTGTTGGAACTGATCGAAAAGAAGAAGCCACAATTGCTCCTTGGCAAGCTCGATGTCGGCAAGAGCGAGGATGAGGCACTGAAAGGCTTGATCCCATGAGGCAAACCAGGGATATTCCCACTTGTCGGGCATCGTCAGGATCCGCATGGAATTGAGATGAAGCCAGTGAACGTTGCGGATGTGATAGCGGGAGTTAGGAGGGGGGAAGTTCTGGTTATCTCCCTTGAGCCACAAGTGAACATCAAAGAGGTAAATTTGCTTGTTCCACAACACGCCTGCAATTGCCTGGCGCTGGATCTTCTTTTCTTCTTCGGTCGCTTTTGCGGGGTGAATGCCTTTGTAGAACTGATCCGCTTCCTCTTTTCTTTGGGAAACGATTTGCTCGACATCTTTTAAGGGGTCTGCCATTTCCTGATTAGTAAAGCGGAGATAGAAGACAACCGATTGCTTTGCAGGGACGCTGTCGATTGCGTAGTGAAGGCAGCCCTTAGTTCCGCGATGGGAGGGATTCACGCTGCTCTGCTTTTCAACCAAGTGGCGGTGGAATCCATCTTTGTAGTAGTGGTTGGGTTTTTCTTTGCCGCTCTCTCTCGTCTCGTTATCCGTGAAGAGCCACTCGCCGCTAGAGGGGCCGTAGAGATAGCGCTTGCCCAGACGGTAGACAAACCCTAAGTTGGTAGGTGGCTCCATACTCGCTTCGTCGGCAATGATGCACATGTGTTCCTTTTTTTTCTCTCCAGAGAGGACGAGAGGCGAAGGTTTTCTTTGCTCCAGCCAGGCCCATTGGTTGCGGAACCACAGTTGTGCGAGCAGATGAAAAGGTGCGGGCGCATCTCCGCGATTGCACACCTCAATTTTAATGCAGAGATCTTCAGGCGTGCTCTTTGCGTACTCGATAAAGACGTCGAAATAGCGCCCTTCATCGAAAATGCGCGTGTCCATCAGTTCGAATTCAGGATCGCTTGTTCCTCTTCTGAAATTTTCCTCTTTGAGCTTTTGATAGGGAAACTCTGCATGTGGATACTTGTAGAGGTATTTCATGTAGGAATGGGTCGGAGTGGCATCGAGGTAATAGTAGATCTCTTTGACGTCCTCGCCGTGATTGCCCTCCCAGGAATTGAGACCAAAGAGGCGCTCTTTGAGGATGGGATCCTTTCCATTCCAGAAAGCGGGAGCGAAAAGCAGAATCTGATACCTGTCGCACCATCCCGCAATGGCATCATCTCCCCAGCGGTAGGCCTTTTGATGGGAAATCTCAAAAGGGAAATAGTTCCACGCATCGCCGTCGTTGCTATAATCTTCCCGGACTGTCGCCCAAGCGCGTTCAGAGACGTAAGGCCCCCATTTGTGCCACTGCGGCACGGGGCTTTTACCTGGATCCTTCAAGCGGAGCTTTTCTTCATCGACTTTTTTCTTGGCCATAGCGGGCAGCTCCGAGTAATGCGGTTTGATCGTTGAGCACGATCTTTACGGGAATCGCCTTGAGAATAGAGGTAAAGCGCCCTTTGGCTGTAAAGGCCTTCATAAAACAGTCATTTTCCTGGAGGAAGGAAAGGAAGCGTGGCGCGATCCCTCCTCCCACGTAAACACCGCCAGTGGCAAGTAGTTTGAGAGCTAAGTTACCCGCTTCCGCTCCATAAATCCGCGCAAATAACTGGCAGGCCCGCGTCGATGCGGGACATTTTTGCGTGGTGGCTTGCTCGAATACCAGCCGTTGTGGTTCCTTGCTCGCAGAGGAGGCGATTGTGGGGTTTTCTTTCTCCCTCTGTGTATCGACGAAAAAGCGGTAGAGCTGATAGATCCCATTTCCAGAAAGGAGCCTTTCAAAGGAGACGTGTTCAAATTGTCCTTTCAGGTAGCGCAAAAGGTCGATCTCTTCTTCAGACGTTGGAGAGAAATCGCAATGTCCTCCTTCGCAAGCAAAAGGCAAATGAGATTTTCCATTCCAGTAGAGCCCCGCTTCGCCAAGACCGGTCCCTGCGGAGATCAGAGCCTGGTTACCCACGTTCTCTTCTCCCTTATTGAGTTCAAAAAGTTCGTCTTTGCCAAGACACTTGAGTCCCCAGGCATTGGCCTCCAGGTCGTTAATCAGGAAGACCTGAGGAATTCCCAAATCTTTTTGCAATTTCTCTGCCGAGATGATCCAAGGAAGGTTGGTCGCTTGGCAGACCCCGTTTTTCACAGGGCCTGCAATGCCAAATGTCGCCGAGCGCAACTGCCCATGCTCAAAACGGGAGAGGAACTGCTGGATGAGAGAGGGAAAATCGGAAAAGTCGCGGCTGGCATACTTCTCATCGAAAGTGGAGCGCAAGGGAGTGCCTTCCTCATAGCACGCCAAATGCACCTTCGTTCCCCCAACATCGCCCGCAATAAACATTACACCCGCCTTTTATTTCTTAATACTGTGATACTTCTTTTATGTCTATTAACCACGAGTCAAAATAATTGACTGATTTGTTTTTTAGGGTCGAGTTAATAATTGCTAACCTGTTTGTCTTTTTGCCAAGTTAGTCTCATCCGCACGTATAGAAAAACTCTTGACGCAAAGCGGGGTTCCAGTCAATCTGGAGGCACATAAATCAGGAGATCCCACATGGCCCAAATGCAAGACTCGGCAAAGAAAAAAGCGCTCGAATCCGCGATTGCGCAGATTGAAAAACAGTTTGGCGAAGGCTCGATCATGACTCTTGGCAAGCACTCAGCCGCCCGAGAGATGAGTGTGATCAAGACGGGAGCCGTCAATTTGGACATTGCTTTGGGAATCGGTGGAGTTCCCCGCGGAAGAATTGTGGAGATCTTTGGTCCTGAGTCTTCCGGAAAGTCGACACTGGCAACGCACATCGTTGCAAACGCTCAAAAGAATGGAGGCATTGCTGCCTACATCGATGCTGAGCATGCGATGGATCCTTCTTACGCTGCGAAAATTGGCGTCAACCTCGACGAACTGATGATCTGCCAGCCCGATTCGGGAGAGGAAGCTCTCAACATTGCAGAGATGCTCGCCAGATCGAATGCAATCGACGTGATCGTCATTGACTCCGTGGCCGCACTCGTGCCAAAAAATGAACTCGAAGGCGAGATCGGCGATTCCTTCATGGGTCTTCAGGCGCGCATGATGTCGCAAGCGCTCCGCAAACTCACCGCCTCTCTCTCCAAGAGCAACACTTGCGCAATCTTTATCAACCAAATCCGCGAAAAAATCGGCGTCATGTTTGGAAATCCCGAGACGACAACAGGTGGACGCGCTCTCAAGTTCTACGCATCGATCCGCATGGACATCCGCCGCATCGGCAGCATCAAAGGCCCTGAGAACACTGAGATTGGCAACCGTGCGAAAGTTAAAGTTGTGAAAAACAAAATGGCACCTCCTTTCCAAGTGGCAGAATTTGACATCATGTTCAACGAAGGGATTTCCCGCCTTGGCTCCATTCTCGATCTCGGAACAGAAATGGGGATCATCGAGAAAAAGGGAACCTGGTTTAGTTACAATTCCACTCGTCTTGGTCAGGGAAGAGAGGCAGCGCGCGAAGAGCTCAGACGCAATCCGAAAATGGCAGACGAAATCGAAAAGGCCATCCTTGCGAAAGTGGCGGAAGGCAAAGCTCCTGTTTTCAAAGAGAAGGACGCTGAAGCCAGTTTAGAAACGGCAGAAGTATAATTCGGGAGGCGAAAATGGCAGCAACGGCAGCGACTTGTAGAATGCATCCCGCTTTGTTGGATCTTTTGGACGCCATTGGCGAAAACAAACCGTTCGGTGGGGAAACAACTCCATTGCAACGAGCAGAACTGAGCAGAGGCTTCTTACCCCTGAATCCCAGGAGTCAGTCTTTTTTCGCCATTAATATCGGCGAGGTGCTCAAAACGAACACCTCACTCACCTATCTCAATCTCCAAGGCCAGCAACTCGGGGGTGAAGTGGTGGATGGGCTTTCACCACTGCTTGCCCGCCCGGCGCTTGCCACTCTAAAGTTGAGTGGGAATGCCATCGGCGGCATTGCTGCTCAAAAACTCGCTGCAGCACTGAGAGAGAACCAAAGCCTCACTGAGCTCGAGTTATGTGATCCCTCCATTGGCATTCGGGGCGTGGAGTCCTTGCATGTCTCCTTGGCAACCAACGCGACGCTGCGGCACCTGACCCTCTCTTCTAAGGAGGAATTTGCACTTGCTTTTGAAGGTGAAGAGATGGAGAGGATCTCATCGGCACTTATTGAAATACGCAAAAAAATCGTCGCAAATGAAAATAGCTTTGAATCCAAGAGCTTATCTCCGGAAGAGGCCAGCTATCGATCGCTCGTGAAGGATGTGTACGGAAAGCTGGATGCCCGAACGAAGGGCAAAGTGGAGTTTTTTGTTTGGAAAGGTTTTGAATCTCCTGAGGGCGATATGCTTTTTGGGAAAAAAAACGTCTTTACCTCTTGGCAGATTTTCGTCGCGTCCACGCGCGCTGCGGAGGTAGATATGGTTCACGTTTTAAGCAGCCATTGCGCTCAATTGACCGACATCAACCTTTTGGAATTATCCAAATGGGCAACCGAAACCTTCAGAGGCACGCTCTAAAATGGCATCATCATTATATCGAATGGAGTGTGACCTAGCAGGCATACTCCAGGCAGTTGCAACCAACTCCCCCTATCGGGCAGGAGCCCCGCCGATTGAAACCGTTCAATTGGGTGCAAAGTCCGGATCCATCAATCCGCTAGAGGCTCTTTTTCTCGCAGATCGCCTGGCGACGGCGATGCTCACCAACACGTCCGTAACAGCTCTGGATCTGAGTGGCCGCGTCCTGCAGGCTTCTGCAGCAGAGGGAATCGAAACCATTCTCAAGAAACACGCAACCCTTACCTCTCTCAATTTGGACGGCAACGCAATCGGCGTCACGGGCGCAAAAGCGATCGCACGCGGCCTTGCTGAGAATGAGAGCTTGATAGAGCTGCATTTAAACGATCCTACCTTGGGGGTTGAAGGACTAGAGGCTTTGCAAGAGGCTTTAGAGAGCAACCCGACGCTTAGAGTGTTGACACTGCCCTCCACCCAGGAATTCACTAAGCCTTTAAAGGACCCGGATCCGAAGACAGATAAGATGCCTGCTCCGCATGCAGATATCGAACGGATAGAAGCTTCCCTTATCGATATCCGCCAGGAAATTGTCGAGCGTGAAATTTTCTACGAAATGGGGGCAATCTCCAACGAAGAAAAATGGTGCCGGGAGTTAGTCAAACCAATCTATCAAAGCCTGATGCATCACATAAGAGCGAATGTGGAGTTTCATGTTTGGAAACAGTTTGAGTGTCCCAAGGGAGATCTTGAGTTTGGTAAGAAGCATGTCTTTACTTCTTGGTCCATCTTCTTAGCGTCACTGAAAGCTGCAAAAGTGAATATGATGGATGCCATTGAAAAACGGTATAAAAATCCCCATAATTTATCTCCAGGTGAAGTCGATGAGATCAGGGCTTGGGCAGAAGCGACGTTTCGTTGATGCTCTGGATTCCCGTTTGACCTACTGCTTTAAAGCTTTCAAACGCAGAGTCGCAACGTCACAGGGGCGCAAAGCAAAAAAAGAAAAAACGCATTTCGCGACTCGGCGACTTTGCGTTTTCTCTCACTTCTTAGAGTCTGTACACCCTATCATCACGGCATGTTGAAAGTTTTCTCAATGTAGAGAACGGCTTTATCAGCGAAAAGACGCGACCGTAGATCGAAATGCTCTATCGTCTGGCGTCCAAGATCAATGCGATTAGACTGAACCGCTTGGGCAAATGTTGACCAGAGCCTATATACATTAATTTCGCCTCCTGTCATTTCACCATTAGAGAGATAAAAGTGTATCCACAGCGCTTCTTGAACGACGCGTTTGGTAGATTCATCGCTCCGTTGAAAGACGTCTTTAACGAGGGCTCTTGCGCAAAGCGTCTGCAGAGAGACCTTCGCCTCTTTGTTATGAAGATTTCTCTCAATCAAAACACCCATTGCGGGGGGATGTCGAGCCTCTCCCACTTCAATTGATGTGAGGACTCCATTGGCGCTCAGCATGGCAGTGAGAGCTCCTGTTCCCTCAGCTCCGATTTGATTGTTCTTCAAAAGAAGTGTTGTAAGGGTGCGATTAGTGGTAAGCGCAGTAGCGAGATGTATAGCTCCTGCATTTGTGAGCTGATTGAAGCCCAGATTAAGGAATGTGAGAGTGCTGTTGACTCTCAGCGCGATCGCAAGAGCTTCTGCTCCTGCATCTGTAAATTGAGCGTCCCTCAAATCGAGTGTTGAGATGCCGCTATTCACTGCTAATCCAGTAGCAAGTGCCACTACACCTGCATCCATAAGCGGATTGTGCCACAGCTGAAGTGATGAGAGGGTGCTATTAGTTCCCAGCGCGGAAGCAAAATGCGCAGCTCCTGCAGCTCCGAACTGATTTGTCCACAGATTGAGTGATGTGAGAGCGGTGTTAGTTTTCAATGCGGTAGCAAGACCCTCTGCTGCAACGTCTGTGAGTTGATTGTTCCACAGACTAAGAGCAGAAAGCGAGCTATTGGTTGCTAGAGCGGTAGCAAGAGCTTTGGCTCCTGCATCCTCGATCAGAGTGCAATCCAAATTAAGAGATTCGAGGGTGCTGTTTGTAGTAAGCGCAGTAGCAATGTGTCCTACTCCTTCATCTCCGAGTGAATTATTAAACAGGCAAATGGACCGGAGGGCGTTATTTGTTGCTAGCGCGGTCGCAAGATGAGCCGCTCCTACACCAGTCAGTCGAGTATCCCCTAGAGAAAGCGATCTGAGGGTGCTATTTGCAGCTAGCGAGACAGCCAGAAGTTCAGCTCCTTCATCTCCAATGGGATTGGCATACAGGTCAAGTGATGAGAGTGTAGTATTCGTTGTGAGCATAGTAGCAAAAGCTGCTGCATCTTTGAGTTGATTGCACCCCAAGTCAAGTGATACGAGGCTGCTATTGTATCTAAGCTCCGTTGCTAAGGTAATGGCAAATGCATTAGAGCACGCTCCCATGCTCAAGTTAAGTGCTAGAGCCCCTTCCTCGATTGCTTGCAAAACAGGAGTGTCAGACGATAAGTTTGAAAGACGCGTTGTTGAAGATAAGGCTGCCATATAGTCTCCATTTAGTTTTTAATAAAATTGCATTATCAGTATATTCTATTTTGAAATATTAATCAATTTAATTAGTTTAATAAAAACATTGTTAATATTATTAATAATTTGATTATTTCTTGCTGCAAAAACGAAGTGTTGCTGCGCAGCCAACAACAGATTGTCAGAAGTCGTATTAATCTTAAATATCTGATTGTAAGCTATTTAAATGCATGGAGGGTAATCTAATAGTGACTCATCGCGTTGATGCCAGCGGCGGAGGGCGAAATCGATAGGATTGCGCATCTTTAAAATCTCCGCAATGCGCGCCACGCTGTCCGTTGCAACAACGCCTGCGGGATTGCGGCTTTCAATCAACCGATTCCCTTCTATTGCGATGAGAACATGTCCTTGCCAGACGATGAGATCAAGGGGTTCTAATGCCGCAGCAATAGCCTCAGCCCCTTTGCCAGCAAGGGGAACCTCTTTCCCAAAGTGGAAGAGTGCAGAAGTGCGGTGCGGCGTAAAACCGTTAGTTGCATAGTAGAGAAGCCCCGAACAGTCCACCCCTTTGAGCGTCCACATCTCCTGCAGGCTGCGGCTGAGCAGCTCAAAAGAATCGCGCGGAGGATGGAGCTTTACAAGAGAGGGAATTCCTTCGGGCCAGCTCCCTCCCCAGATGTAACGCGTGCCCAAGAGGCCTTCGCATCGGGAGAGGATTTCCTCTCTACTGGGGAGCAATCGCGCGCGCTCCTTGGGCTCCTCTTCCTGAAAATCGAGGAAGTGCTCATGCACGTAAAACTCTTCGCCAAAGGGGTATTCCCGCGTGCTGATTTTCCACAGGGGAGCCGATCCACTCGTGCAGGGCTCTAGAATCTTGACTTTAGAGCCAGGGAGCAGCACGGTTTCGGTGCACCGCAATAGCTGCTCATCGTCGAGCAAAAGGGAGTTTCTCTCTTCTCCGCCAAACCAGCGGCCCAACTCAGCTGTGTTGAACACCGGTGCTGGCGCCTTGACCAATGCAAATGGCGGATACTGCTTCATCATTGACTCCCTGATGGACACAAGGTATCTAAGAATCGCGAATTTGACAAGAGTCTCTAAGTCACGTTCGGTATATACCGAATTGCCATTTTTTGTTAGCGTTGGAACAATTTAGTTATCTAGCGGAGCAGGGCAATGTTAAAGAATATCGTAGGATTGGGGTGTGCTTTATTGCTTTTGATGGGTGCGGGCTGTCAGTCGCAGCCTAACAAGGGAATGCATTCTTCTGCCAAGCCTGTGCGGCTCAATATCAAGGATGAGCCTCAGACGCTCGATCCCAGGAAAGTGAGGAGTCTGCAGTCAGTGACGATCGTGCGGATGCTGTTTGAGGGGTTGACGCGCGTCAATCTGCACGATAAGCCCGAACTGGCCCTAGCAGACAGCGTGCACATTTCTTCCGATCTCAAGACCTATACTTTTTCCCTGAGACAGAGCGTTTGGTCCAACGGGGATCCGGTCACCGCTTTTGATTTTGTAGAAACATGGAAAAAAACGCTCTCTCCTGAATTCCCCTCTGATACTGCAGTTAGTCTATACGCGATCAAAAATGCCCAGCAGATCAAAGAGGGCAAGGCAGAAAGTTGTGCTCTCGGAGCGTGCGCAATCGATGCGCGCACTTTGCAGATTGAACTCGAGTATCCCGTTCCCTATTTCCTCGAATTACTGGCATCTCCTTCCTTTTTTGCCGTCAACAGAAAGATAGACGAGCTCAATGGCTCTTGGGCGCAGAATGCAGAGACATTTGTCTGCAACGGTCCATTTGTTCTCAAAGAGTGGAAGCATCAAGATGGAATCGTCGTGGATAAGAATGAGCGCTTTTGGGATGCCTCTTCTGTAGAGATCCAGCGGTTACAGATGGCAATGCTGCAGGAGGGCGTTGAGCTCAAAATGTTTGAGAAGGATGAACTCGATTGGGCGGGTTCTCCTCTATCGACGATTCCCGTCGATGCCATCGCATCATTGAAAGGGAGCGATCCATTTAAAACCAAAGAGATGCTGGCGACCTATTTCGTGCGCATCAATACTGCAAAAGAGCCTCTCAACCATGCTTCCCTGCGCAAAGCCTTTGCTTACGCCATCGATCGCCGTGCCATTGTGGACCACGTCACACAGGGAAATCAGATCCCTGCGACGGGGCTCGTCCCTCCCAGTTTGGGATTGCAAACTGCTCCCTTTTTTAGCGACAACGCCGTCGAAGAGGCTAAGCAGTTATTCGAGGAGGGTCTCTCAGCAATGGGCGTAACGCGCGATCAATTGCCCGAAATCTCTCTGATGTACCGCGCAGGAGAGCGTAACCATCTAATTGCTCAAACGCTGCAAGAACAGTGGTTCAAAGCCTTTGGCATTTGGGTGAAGTTGGAGTCATTAGAGGCCAAGGTCTTTTTTAATCGACTCTCTAAACAAGACTATTTCTTATGCACGGCGGATTGGGTCGCTGACTTTGCCGATCCGATCAACTTTCTCGAAGTTTTCAAGTACAAGTCGAGCGGCACCAACAATACCTGCTGGGAAAACGCAGCTTATATCGATCTTCTCGATCGCTCCACTTGTGCAGCGGATAGCAATGTGCGCAGGCAATTGCTGATGCAGTCAGAAAAAATTTTGATCGATGAGATGCCAATTATTCCCATTTTTTACTTCACCATGTTATATCTCAACCAACCCGAGCTGAAAGATGTGGCTCTCTCCTCGATGGGAATGATCGACTTCAGATGGGCCAAATGGGATGATGACCGCGGAACCATTGCCGCTACCGGAGATAAAAGATGAAACAGATTTTCCGTATATGTTTGATGCTAGCAGGACTCTTGGTGCAAGGGTTGTGCTATGCCAACTCATTGGCTTTGGTCAACGATTCGAATTTCACGTTGCGCGCAGTGATTGTGGGAGCTGATGGCACGCAGCTCGGCGAGTTCGTCCTCAACCCGCGCGATGAATCGTCGGACGCTTCCCAATTGCCTTTCACCGTGAATTGGTACTGCATGGCAGGCGCTCCGTTTGGCGTATGCAATCAGGTAGGTACTGGGAGTGTGGTGACAGCGCAAAGTTGCGGCGGTGTTCAAGAGTGCCCCAATGCAAACAATATCCAGGAGTGACAACGTGAAAGCTGTCCTTTGTGCGATTTTTCTCTTATTCTCGAGCGCAGTCTATGCCAACTCGGTGCGGCTGATGAACAATAGCCCCTATGATTTGAGGGCGGTCATTCGCGGGAGCGATGGGACTTTTCTGGGAGAGGTTATCGTCAAAGCGCAAAAGGAATCCATTTGGAGTGATTCCTCCGGGCAGTATGGGATGTCAGGCGGAGCTAATCCGCGTAACAACCAGGATTCCCGTTCTCAAACGCCCTACACGGTGCTCTGGTACTGCCTGGATGGCGGGAGCTATGGCGTATGCGATACAGTTTCGACGGGAGCGTATGTGACATCGCAGAGCTGCAACGG
>JAZJZV010000203.1:0-9499 GCA_040389485.1 Chlamydiota bacterium | reverse complement strand
TGCAAACCTCAGAAGCGAGAGCAATACCCCTACCGCTCACAAGACAACTACTACCCCCAACAGCCGCAGGGCAACTACCTGCATCCTGAGCAGCCCGCTCAGCAGCAGCCCTAATTCAACGACAGTCTCTAAGAAGGGGAGAAAACGCAAAGACGCTGAGTCGCTAAGTCGCAAAAATCCGCTTTTTTCTTTGCGTCCTTGCGATTCTGCGTTAAGCCAAACGGGAATCGAGAGCTAGCTCACCGCATTGATAAGAGGTTTTCCCTTTTCGAAGTCGGCAATGTTTTGAAGTGTGGTATTCGCAATATTTTCCAGAGCTTCCTTAGTGAAAAAGGCCTGATGCGAAGTGATGAGGACATTCGGAAAGGTCTCTAAGCGCGCCAAGGCGTCGTCTGACATGATGGAGAGTGAGAGATCATCATAAAAATAGGGGGTTTCCCCTTCGTAAACATCGAGTCCAGCTGACCCGATTTTGTGCGATTTAACCGCTGCGATCAGATCTGCCGTATGAATGAGAGCTCCTCTTCCCGTATTGATGATCATCACTCCGTCTTTCATTTGCGCAATGGCACGGCGATCAATCATGTGCGTATTTTCAGCAGTGAGTGGACAATGCAGGGTAATGATGTCGCTTTCGCGATACAGCGTGGGAAGGTCGGCAAATTCCACTCCCGCCTTTTTCACTTCCTCAGGTGCAATGTCATAGCCAAGCACGCGCATGCCAAAGCCTTTTAGAATGTTGATTGTGGCTTTTCCTATGAGCCCGCAGCCGATCACTCCCGCGGTCTTTCCGCGCATATCAAAGCCCATTAATCCGACAATGCTGAAGTTGTTTTCTCTAACTCTCATATGGGCGTGGTGCAATTTCCGATTGAGCGCGAGCATCAGGGCCACAGCATGCTCTGCAACCGCTGTCTGGGAATAAAAGGGGACGCGCACAACGGCAATTTTGTCTTTAGCTGCTTTGAGGTCCACGTTGTTATACCCCGCACAGCGCAGGGCAATGAGCTGGGTTCCATTGTGATAGAGCGCTTCAATGAGGGGAGCTGTGAGAGTGTCGTTGGCAAAGACGCAAACGACTTGGAACCCGCGCGCTAACGCTGCCGTTTCAAGAGTGAGGTGGGATTCGGTATATTGGATCTCAAATCCATGCGAGCGATTAGCGCTTTCGAAAAATTCCCTATCGTAGGGTTTGGCATTAAATAATATGATCTTATTGCGCATGAGTCCTCTCCAAATCAACTCATACACCATTCTAAAAGTTTTTTAAATGATTTTAATCTCTATGGTAAATAATGAGAGGGTTATTTCTTAAGATTCACTACTTGACCTTGAGTGATTCGGGTTAGGTCATCAGGAGTGAGTTGAAACACGGCATGGGGGGTTCCTGCCGCAGCCCATATTGTCTGGTATTGCATCAGATCTTCATCAATGAGAGGTGGCTTATCCAAATTAAACCCTATCGGAGGAATACCACCGATCGCAAACCCTGTGTATTTCAGCACATAATCCGCATCGGGTCTTTCCACTGGCTCGCCAATAAGGGACGCAATTTTTTTCTCATCGACCCTATTGATGCCACTGGCAATAATACAGACTGGCAATCCTGTTGTTTTCCTTTTAAATATCAAAGTCTTGGCAATTTGACCTATCTCGCATCCAATGACATTGGCAGCCTCTTGAGATGTGCGTGTGAGTTCTTTGAATTCGATGACCTTTGCATCGGGGATATATTGATGCAAGAAATCTTGAACGCGCTTAGCTGAGGTTTTTAGATCGTTAGGCATCGTCAACCTAAAGTTGTAATGTTTGAAATCTTACTGCGTTTCCAGACAGCTTTATAGCTGGTTGGATCATTTGCTTTCTACCAGTTTGAAATGGGTGAGTAGTCAAGCGAGCAGGAGGCGGTCGAGGAGTTGGTCGTGCGGCTCGAGTGGCAGAGGCTCATCGAGCAGTTGCTCGGAGAAGCCGATCCCGATGGTGATGGGCAGCAGAGCTTTCTGCCTCAGTTCAGAAATCAGTCGATCGTAATGTCCCTTGCCATAGCCGATGCGGCTTCCTGAAGGATGAAATCCAAGCCCGGGGACGAGGATGCATGAAACTTCTTCAAGAGAGGCAATCTCTGTGGCGGTAGGATCGGGTTCCTGGATGCGCATGGAACCCTGGCAGAGTTGCAGCGCAGAGTTACTCACGCGGTAGATCTGGAGTTTTTCTCCCTCTACTTTGGGCAGCAGAAGCTTGCCACTCTGCTCGAGATAGGCGTTGATTTGTGCGGTGTCGATCTCTTCGGGAAGGCTGGCGAAGGACAGGACGGCGCCGCCATTTTCCAATAGGGGTAAGAGTTGTAAGAACAGTGCAGCTGCTGCTGCGCGTTTTCTTTCTTCGCCAAGGGCTGCGCGCCGCTGCCTGAGAAGGGTTCGGACAAGAGATTTAGCCTCGATGTTCCACTTTGAGTCAGCGTCGGAGTTCGTCATTGATTTGCGGAAGTCCTTTTTCGTAGGGAATTTTGCGGAGCAAAATGCCATCGCTGGAGAAAAGGGTTGCGGTGCCTTTTCCTGCGTCGATTTTGGATACAGCGGCCTTATCCCCTTTTTTGTAATAGGAGCCTTTGAGAAGGCGATCGTATTCATACTCTTCGATGAGCATCAGATCTCCATTTTTATACCAGGCGAAGCAGAGCCCCTGCTTTTTGTTATTGCTAATCTCTCGTTGACTCTCAATTTGTCCGGTGGGATACCAGGTCTTGACTTGTCCTTGGATTTTATCCTCATGCCAGTTCAGGCTGAGTTTGGGTCGCAGGGGTTCGCTTGGTTGTGCGGGGTAATATTCCCATTCTTCCCCTTCCTTGAGGCCCTCTTTCATGGCAATGGAGCGGTAGAGGACGCCATTGGGATGGAAGATCTCCAGCTGTCCTTCGGGATAGCCTTGATGGATATCCATGAAGGAGTAGAGGTTCTCTCCTTTAAATGCTGCCTGTTTTCCCTCCATGTCCTTGACGTTCGCAACGCAGTCTCCCTTTTCATTGTAATAGGAGGCGTGGATGAGTCTGCCGAGATCGTACTCTTCAGCGTACATTTTTTTCTCAGGAGTCCAATAGGCTGTTGCAATCCCATGTTTTTCATCGTTTGTATAGGGGATTTCTTCGATGAGGGTGCCGGTGACGTCAAACACCTGGACAGTGCCATGGACGAGCCCTTTTGCGTAAGGGATCGTTTTTTGCAATTGCCCGGTGCTGTAGTAGTAGAGCGAGGGGTTGTGCAAAAGCCCTTTTTCGTAAGGGATTGCGGCGATGAGGTTTCCCTCTTCGTCATAGACCTTGCTCAAACCGTCGAAGATCCAGGACGCTTGGGCGATCTGGTTGATGTCGGGGACTCCTTCGATGACGGGCGCGTCAATTTTTAGCTGGGCGTTGGCATACCACTCGCGATAGGCTCCATGAGCCCTGCCGTCGACGACGTCGAGGGACTGCCAGATGTGGCCGTTTTCATGGTAGCTGGTGATTTTGGAAATGCTCTGTCCAAAGAGATTGCGTCCATACACGCGCAGCACTTTTTGGTAGGGCTGAGGAGAGTCGAAGTTCGTTTCTTTAAATGCCTTGAGGCGCTCTTTGTTGCTGATGGTTTCGGTGAAGCCGTTGCGGTCGACGATCTGCATGCTGATGATCGTTTGGCTCTTATCTTGGGGGGCTTTGTGGCCGCAGCTGCAGAGGAGTAGGAGTGATGCCAAAAACATGAGTGTTCTGAACGGGGCAATCATATTCAACGGGTCTCCAAATTTTCGCGTTTGATGAGTTGCAGTGTGGCAACGTACACTTTTTCTTGAGGGGAGATCTCTTTTTTAGAGAGTTTAAAATCGGTGATGATAAGTTGCGGCCTCCCCTCTTTGGGGCCATAGGGCCAAATGGTCACCCCTTCAATGAAGCAGAGCAGTTTTTTCAGGTCTTCTTCGTTGAGTTCGATGGGGTGCTGCTGTTTCTCTTCGACTTCTTGAAAGATGCTGTTCGTGCGAATCTTTTCTTCCGTGAACACGAGGCGGTTCTTCCCCTCTTTTAAAAACTGCAACCGGCTGGCGATTTGATCATCTTCGCGGTTTTCTGCGCGCAGAGATTCGAGTTTTTTGATTTCGGGAAGCAGGAAAGTGAGCGTTTCGACGTGTTTATCCAAATAATGCGGGTCGGGGTTTTGCAGCGCAGCCCGGAGAGACTTTTCGCCGAGTTGCACCGACTGTAAGTGAGTGGATTTTTTTTGAATCCTCTGGAACTCTCCATCGAGTTGCTCCAGCGCTTGCCATTTCGAAAAGAGTCCGAAAGAAAAATAAAAGAAAGGAAGCGGCGCAATGGCAATCAAGATCCACAGAGGGTTTTTAAAACTTGTTTTCATGGAGAGACTCCTTTGCCCAGCTCAAAACTCGTGTGGTAGTTTTGGTTCTGGACCTGCCAGCGGATCTCCTTCTTGTTGTTGACGAGGGGAGAGCCTTTGAGGAGCTCTTCGTGGAAATCGCGGGCCAGGCGCGGCGTCTCCGCATTGAAGTCGATCGCGAGGGTAGCAGTGTAGGGGGCGCCGGCTTCGCCGATTTTGGGATATTTGATCAGCTGGTAGTGGATGGACTGGATCTCAATCCCCTCTTTTTTATCTCCATCCTCGGAAGTGAAGTGAGGGTCGGCACTGAGCCAGCTGAGAACGTCGCTCACTTTTGGAACGGTGGGATGGAAGGGGAATGAGCTCTTCTGTTTGTTGAGGGCAGCTTCCCATGCGTAAAGGCTCTCCTCTACGGCTTCGATCGAAGCACTTGGAGTAATGATGATTTCTTTGGGAAGCTCCTCTTTAAGTCTTTCCACTAGGACGCGTTGTTTTTTGCCGACGAAAAGAGTGCTGGCTCCTGCAACGAGCAAAGTGGCGAGGCAGCAGATTCCCAGATAGGTGAGCAGAAGTTTCTTGCGCTTTTTTTGCGTGTGAGGGGGAGTGAATTGCGCTTTGGAAAACTGGATGGTGAGGCTGTCGTTTGCGATCGCATCTAGTCCCAAGCCGATCGCGAGTGCATAGGAGCGGATCTTCAGATCTTCAATCAGCAGCTGCTCTCCCGTAAAAGCGTTTACATCGCCATCTCCTACAGAAAGCCAAGGAGTGTGTTCATCGATCATCCCTCTTTCTTTGAGGAAAATCTCGAGCTTCTGCAGCTCAATAGCAAGAGACGATTTTTCTTTTAAGAGGAGCGTTTGAGAGAAGAGGATCTCCCCTTTGTATGAGAGAGTGTAGAGGAGGGCGTCGTTTTGAGTGTGAAAAGAAAGGATTTTGGGCACCTTGGGAAATTGCCAGTGAGCAAAACGCGCCAGGGCAACGGGTTCGCAGGAAATCGCATCGCAGTCGATTTGCAGCTCTTTCAGGGCGGAGATGTGGCGCTGCAGGCTTGACTGTGTAGTCGCGTAAAGAGTGGCCGAGCTCGTCTGTTTGTCGATCTGTTTGATTTGCGGGCAGATCACTGACGATTCAAGCGGAAAGGGAAGAATGGCTTCGCACTGGAAAGGCAAGGCGGCCAGGATCTTGCCTTTATCTGTAAGGGGAAGCTGGAGGCTGCGAATAAATACTTGAGAGCCGCTAAGCGCTGAAGTGATGTGCACTTCCCCGAGATTGTAAAACGGTTTTACACTTGCGGGTGATTCCTCGAGCGATTCAATGGAGATAGCCCCCCCCTCTTTTTTGAGGATGGCAGCTTTTAGAGCCTGCGGGTTGTTCTCTAATGTAATTCCAATAAAGCGCATGTGAACTTAAGCCCAAGTTTGAGAAGGTGGGAGTATACATCGGAGGCGGTTCAATACTCAAGCAATCTTGAGGCGGCTTCTTATACTTGTATGGCAGGTTGCGCGAGTAAAGAATGTACTGCGGCTCCTACCTCAGCTAAGGGGCAGAGAAGACGGGTGATATCAGGATGGTGATAGAATGCAATTGTCTGAGGGCCAAGCTCATATAATAAAGGGTCCTCACTATGCACAAGGACTTTCTTCCCTTTTGCGATTGCGAATCCCAGCTCAAGATGGGTCCCGCTCCCTCCCGGAAGGAGAACAACAACAAAATCGGTTTCATCAATACCATCTAGCATAAGCGCAGCCACCTCCCGTAGGCGCTCTTTGCTAACCGACTTCACGCTCCCATGCAAAGTCCAATCATAGGTGATCTCATGACCGTAAGTTTTTAGGGCATCTCTCACCATGTGATGGGCAGTCATTCTCGAAAGTGATGTCGCAATATAGAATTTCATCAGATCCTACCGTTTTAAAAAATAATTCTATCAATCGTTTTCTGTTTTGCCAAGTCAGAATTTCTGAGTGCGTCCAGGCGTAACCATTTCGGCTCTGGAAATGAACCGTTAAACCCCGAGATTCTATTTGCTTCTTGGAGAAGAGGCGTGTAAAATGGACCATTCATTTTTAGGGGTCTTATGTTAATGTATATTGCTGTCGTAATCCATTGGCTATTTACGCTTTACACTTTACTCATCATGGTACGGATCATCGGGTCTTGGTTTCCCTCTTTTGCGAACCATAAGATCATGCGCTTTATCGCGTTCTATACCGACCCCTATCTCAACCTTTTCCGCCGCCTGATCCCACCGATTGGGGGAAGGCTCGACCTCAGTCCACTGCTCGCGTTTTTCGTGCTGCAGATCCTTGAAAAAATGATTTTATCTGTGATTTTGTGATGAAATCTCAACTACTCAAGAAGCCCTTTAAACTGGGCTCGATCACTCTTCCCTCTAATATTTTTTGCGCTCCCTTGGCGGGCTGCTCTGATGTCCCTTTCCGAAAGATGACATCGAAGTACCGCCCAGGTCTGATCTATTGCGAAATGGTGAAGATGGATGCGCTCGTGCGCAACGACGTGAACACTTTTCGCTATCTCGATTACGAGCCTTCGATGCACCCGATTGGAGCGCAGCTGTGCGGAAGCAAGCCGGCTCTTGCGGGGCCGTGCGCAAAAATTGTGGAGGATCTGGGCTTTGACGTGGTCGATCTCAACTGCGGATGCCCTGTGGACAAGGTCACGAAGGATGGCAGCGGCTCAGGACTTCTCAAGAGTGTGGATCTGATCGGTGAAATCATTGCCAATATGGTGGCAGCAGTCAAGATTCCCGTTACCGTTAAAGTGCGCGCTGGCTGGGACAGCAGCAGCATCGTAGCTCCGCTCATCACTCAAATTGCGGAAGCGGCAGGAGCTGCGGCCATTTGCATCCACGGAAGGACTCGCTCTCAGGCTTACCGCGGCCCTGCCAATTGGGATTACATTCGCGAGTGCAAGTCCGTAGCAAAGAACATCCTTGTGATCGGCAACGGCGATGTCATGGATGCAGAGAGCGCCGAGCGGATGTTTTTGCACACGGGATGCGATGCCGTGCTGCTCGCCCGTGGGACAATGGGAAAGCCCTGGCTGATCGATGATATTTATCGACATTTCTCTGATGAGCCTCCGCTCATCAGAACTCCGTCTGATTACCGAGATGCGCTACTCGAGCATCTTGAGTACATCGTTTCCTATCAGGTCGAGAGAAAAGCTCTTCTGGATTTGAGACGCGTGGGTTGCTGGTTCCTGCGCAATGCGAGAGGGATGCGCCACTTGCGCGAGTCTGTGAACAGAGCAACTTCGATTGATGAAGTGCGCGGTTTTATTGCCAACTATCCTTGGCACGAAGCGGATTTCTCAGAAGTGGACAAGGTAGAAGAGACTTGCGAGGTCCAGTGTTAATCGCAGTTAGAGCCATAGCCTCAGGATCTGTTCAGAGAGTGGGCTTTCGCGCTAGAGCGCAGGCAATTGCGATGGAACTTAATCTGATGGGCTATGCCAAAAATCTTCCCAATGGAATGGTGGAGATCGCTGTCCAAGGCGAAGAGGAAGAGATTGATCAATTCTTTCATCAGCTACAGCTCAGCTATCCGGAGGCTTCCTTTGAGAAGAGTTCTACTAGAGCGAGCGAACTTCAGTTTTCTGGTTTTTCAATTCATTAGAGTGTGCAGACCCCTAATCCTGTTCGTCTCCTTCCTCCAATCTTTTTTCAAAAATGGTGAGCAGCCGGTTGAGCTCTGACGGGGACTCGCGGAAGACGACCTCAGGTCTGATTTCTTTGCGTTTTTTTGCTCTTTTTTTCTTTGCCAGCACGGCGAGAAAGTCATCGATGGAAAGCGATTTTGCCTTGAGATGGTGGCATTTTCTCTGCAATTCAGAGTCGTTGGAGACAATCGTGTATTTTTCCGGTTTTTTGGAGTATTCGAGCTCTTCTATGATGTATTCGTCGGCAGATTGGTCTTTGCGGGTGTAGACGAGTTCGATTTCATCGAAGTGGCTTCTAGTTGTGGGGAGACGGATCTCTTTGGCCCCGTCGAAGACGAGGACGATGTGCATGCGGGTCAGAGAGGCGATTTCATTGAGGTCGGAAATAAGAGTGTTTCTCGATTTTTCTAGCGGCCCCTGCTTTTTAAGTACGCGGAACAGCAGGTTATAGCCATCAACGAGGTAGTGCATCGATGCCTTCGAGGAAGGGGAGGATCTTTTCGATGGCTTTGCGGCGATGCGAGATGCGGTTTTTGGTTTCTTCTTCTAATTCGGCAAAGGTCTTGCCGTACTCGTGCTTGACGAAGATGGAGTCGTATCCAAATCCCAGGCTCCCTCTTTCTTTTTCAGTGATCAGCCCTTCTGAGACCCCTTTGGCGGTCTTTTTGATACCATCTGGTGAAGCGATGGCGATCCAGCATTCGAAATAGGCTTGGCGATGGATCTCTTGGACGTGCTGCAGCTGCTGCAAGAGCTTTTGTCGGTTTTCCTTGTCGGTGGCGTGTTCCCCTGCATATCTTCTGGAAAAAATGCCAGGCGCTCCGTTGAGAGCGGGCACGACGAGCCCAGAATCATCAGAGAGAACCCAGTGGCCCAGAGCTTTGGCGGCGTGTTCGGCTTTGAGGATGGCGTTCTCTTCGAAGCTGATGCCTGTCTCAAGAGGGGGGATGTATCCGGGAAAATCGATGAGACTGAGTAAATCGAAGTCCACAAGGCCTTTCAGCATCGAGCGAAACTCTCGGATCTTGTGAACATTATTGCTACCAATGACGAGTACGCGTTCCATAAACACTCCGGGGTTTTGGCTCAGCCAAAACCGATTCTTGAGTCAGGTTCGGTATATATCTCTGAAACTACTTTTTCGCTAGAGATAACTGCGGATCGCTTTAATTGTGTACTCTTCTCCTTGTGAGGAAAATGTATCTCCTACTTTCATCCCCATATCGCGGTAGTTTTTCGGAAGGAGGATAGCCACTTCTGAGCCGGTAAACTTTTCAGACTCTAAAATAAGCGATTGGAAGTTGGGATTTTTCTCAGGAGAGATCACTTTCTCTCCGACAACAACCTTGGTCCTGCCAAGGTTGTCTAGCAGGTGTATTTCTGACGAGAGATAGGGAGGTCGATAATCTCCAAAAAAACCAAGATTGTTGCAACGATTGGCCCAGCCTCAGATAGCGTAG
>JAZJZV010000202.1:6115-13065 GCA_040389485.1 Chlamydiota bacterium | reverse complement strand
GAGATTTACGCGCTGATTATCCCCAAAGCGGAGCTGGATTCCTCTCCATTCTACTGTCACAGCTTTGATCCCATTGATCAACTCACCAGTATGGGAGAGCTCTTTCATGCGCGATTGAAGATCGGGGCTGAGTCGGATGGAACGAATGTGAAGGGGATTTTTCATAGTTCAGCCACGCAAAAGGCTCCTCCTTTTTTAATTTCTGAACGTCCTTCTACAGAAGTGTGCTCGCTCTTCCACTCTTATCTGGAAAAAGCGGTGAATCTTAAGTTCTAAGAGTCTGTTGTCGAATTAAGCTTCTGTCGTTTTTCTGAGGGTTTTTGAGCCGATTTTCATTCCAAATGCGGCAAAGAATCCTCTGAAGAGCGGCAACAGCTTCTAATTGCTATACCAGAGACGACTCAAGAATTGGATTTGCGCTTTCGCACAGCCGAAATCCGATTCTTGAGTCGTGTTCGGTATAGATCAAACTATTTTGTTTCAGTTGATGACGTAAGTTTTTCAGATGTTTTATATAGAAAGAATCGGTATAACTATTTGAGTTTGCGAATTAAATTTTGAAAGGAAAATTAGTTATGGCTGTATCACGCTGTAATCCACACTTGACGCCATTTGAGGAAATCGTTCTGCTTCGACGTCTTAGCGAAGATGCCCCATCCCTTGAGATATTCAAGAGATGTCTTGAAGAGGGGCCCTCTCTTGAATTCAGCGAAGGAAGATGTCCCGAGCGGCACGCCCTGGTCTTAGCAACGGCTCTCAAAACCAACACTACCATCTCATCCCTTAACTTGTCGGATAATCATCTTACGGATGCTGCGGGCATTGCAATGGCTCAGATGCTAGCGACTAACGGTACCCTCACATTAGTTGATTTGTCAGCCAATCAACTTGAAGACGATTCGGGCATTGCAATGGCACTGATGCTTACAACTAACGGCACTCTCACATCAGTTGATTTGAAAGGCAATCGACTGGGAGAAGCCGCGGGTATTGCAATGACTCAGGCGCTTACAACTAATAGTGCCCTCACATCACTTCGTTTGGGATGTAATCCGCTCGGAGAAAAAGCGGGCATCGCTATAGGCCATTCGCTTGCTCACAGCAGCAACCTCAAAGAACTTGATGTGGAGGAATGTAACTTTGGAAAAGATGCGGGTGAAGCATTCGCTCGGGGGCTGGAATCCAACAGCAGTCTTACAACACTTAATTTGGGATGTAATCAATTTGGACAAGCTGCAGTAGAGAAAATGGTAGAAGTGCTCGCCCTCAACAGCACCATCTCAACACTTTATTTGAGGGGCATAAGGCTTGGAGAATCTGGGGGAGCTGGAATAGCTCAACTACTCACCAAAAATGATGCCCTCACATCACTTAAGTTGGAATGGAGTGAATTTGGAGAGCTTGGCGGCATAGCAATTGCTCCAGGACTCGCAGCCAACAGCACCCTCACATTACTGGATTTAAGAGAAGATAAGCTTGGGTCAGCTGGCGGAGCTGCCATAGAACAAGCGCTTAGAGTCAATGGAACGCTCACAGCACTTCGATTGGAGGACAACGACATCCCTCCGCTAACGGTATCAGCAATAGAGGAACTAATCGATCGCAATATCCACAATCAGGAAAGAAGGGTGAGTTTGGTGGAACTTTTTAAAAGAGATTTCGTTCAAAAGGCCTTCAATGAACTAACCGATAAGGCTTTCAAAGACATAACCGATGTGAGTAAGAAAACAGTCTATTTCAACATCTGGGAAGCCTATAAAGGGCCTATCTGTAGATTTACTACCTCTGTCTCAAAGGAAGAGAGGTTGCATTTTGGAGAGCAGAATGTTTTCAGACATTGGTCTAAATTTGTCACCGCAGTTGAGAAATCAGGGCCAGGGGCTTGTTGGTGGTTGGACGTAGGTCATTACTTAGATGATTAAGAGACTGTCGTTGATTTAAGCTTCTGTCGATATATTACCCCCCGCATTTTGGAGCGAAAATTGGCCAAAAATCCTCAGAAAAGCGGGCGGATCCTTAATTCAACGACAGTCTCTAAAGAAGTCTAACATTGTGCGCCGTTGTTTCAGCAGTCTCTAAAATGGTAAATCTCTCGATTGATATCCCCTCATTTGCTATATGAGGGGATATGCACACCCGAACAAAGATCATCTGCACCATTGGTCCTGCGGTTAGCAACTATGAGAGCATCTGCGCGCTCATTGATGCGGGAATGAATGTTGCACGCCTCAATTTTAGCCATGGGACTCATGAAGAGCATCGCAAGGTGATTGAGATGCTTAAAAAAGCGCGGGCGGAGAAAAAGCTCCCCCTGGCGATCATGATGGATACCAAGGGACCAGAAATCCGACTAGGGATGGTGGCTGGTGATAAGTTCGAGGTCAAGGCGCGCGATCGATTGCTTCTCGTTAAAGAATCTGTGACGGGCAACGCGGAGAAGATGCAGGTCACTCCGCCGGTTGTGGTGGACACGTTGCAGGTGGGGACGACGGTTCTCATCGATGACGGTTACCTCATTTCCAAAGTGGTCGAGAAGAGCGCGAAGGGGATCGTCATTGAGTTTGAAAATCCAGGGCATATCAAAAGCCAGAAAGGGGTGAACATCCCGGGCGTCGACGTCGACCTTCCTGCCATGACAGAGCAGGACGTCAAGGACATCACCTTTGGATGCGAGCAAGATATAGATCTCATTGCCGCTTCCTTCATCCGCTCTGCTGAGCATGTGCTGGAGATCAAGCAGCTCCTCACTGAAAAGAATAAATCTGAAGTGCTTGTCATTGCCAAGATTGAAAATAGTCTCGGCGTCAACAACTTCGATGATATTGTCCAGGTGGCAGATGGCATCATGGTCGCAAGAGGCGATTTGGGCGTCGAAATGCCGCTCACTCAGGTGCCCCATCTCCAGAAGATGATGATCCGCAAGTGTTACCAGACGGGAAAGCCCGTGATCACGGCGACTCAGATGCTCGAATCGATGATCAAGGCGCCGCGGCCCACGCGCGCTGAGGTCTCTGACGTTGCTAATGCCATCTACGATAGCACCTCTGCTGTTATGCTCTCTGGAGAGACGGCTGTCGGTCTATATCCCATCGAAACGGTCAAAACCATGCGCAGCATCGTGGAAGAGGCGGAAAAGAATTTCAATTACCGCGATTTCTTCATTCGGGATGCTCGCTCTGACTACAACGATGTCTCCAATTCTGTCGCATTAGCCGCCGTCAAAACGGCTTATAATTCGAATGCGAGTGCGATCTTTTGTTTCACCAGCAGCGGTCTTACCGCCAGGCTAGCCTCGCGGTTTAGGCCGGAAATGCCGATTGTGGCATTGACACCGCGTACGAAGATTTACAATCAAATGGCGCTCAACTGGGGCATCATTCCAGTAGACCCGCAGGAAGCGCGGAATGCCCAGGAGGCATTTTCGATCGCCAGCTGCTTTTGCCTTAAGAAGGGAATTACGCGATATGGAGACCTCGTGGTGGTCACTTCCGGATCGCCCTTTGGCGTGAGCGGAACGACCAATATGATGCTCGTCGAGAGCATCGGCGATGTGCTTGTCCGCGGACATCCCCGTGGTGGAGCGAGGATTCATGGGAAGGTGACAGTAGTGCATTCGCCGGTGGAGAAGAAGCAAGAGGTAACGCAGGGTCGGATTGTCGTCATCGCCCGTTGCGACGACAGCTACGCGCCTTATCTAAAAAATGCTCTTGGAATCGTGCTGCAAAACTATCCAGATGATGTGCACTCAGAAGAGAGTGCTATTGCGATCGCCAAGACGTTGAATATCCCTCTCTTGACGCGAGCGGACGGGGCCATGAGTCTTTTGAAAGAGGGACAAGTGGTGACTCTCGATCCCGAAAAAGGGATCGTCTACAAAGGCTCGATTCTTAACGATGAAGAGATGATCCCCACCATTTGCTCCGCTTTTTAGCAGCAGCTGATATAGAGCTCGATTTCTCTAGAGGCGTCTTTCAGACAGGTCTGGAAAGCGATGCGCTGCATTTGCGGTGACATTTCAGGCACTTCTGTCAGGTCGATGATCGCTGCTTTCAGATGGGATTCGTGCGGTAGGGTCTTTTCGTGGTTTCTGCTGATAAAGTAGATGATTTCTTGCGCGCACTCTTCGAGCATTTCGCGGGTCGGTGTGAACTTAGGCTCTTTGAGCATTTTAGAGAGCAGATTGTCCACCCGTCCTTTGATCTTTTGTGCTTCTTTGGCAAGGGGAGAAGGCTCTTTCATTGGCTGTGATTGCATTGCACACATATCTGACTCCTAATAGGATTTCTTTTCTTAACTTTATTATGTTAATTATCGAATTAATTATCAAACTATAATTAACTGGATGAGAGATAATCCAACTAATGGAGCGGTTTCAGCCCGTAAGATATTGGGATGCAAGCGAACTCCCTTAGCTCCGAGGGAATCTCTGAGATAAGCCTCTTCCTTGGAACTAAATCCACTTTCCGGACCAATAAAGAGGATGACAGGAGCTTTTGCGCGGGGGAGTTCCCACAAGTAGGGGGCGTCAGGAGAAACGTCTCCATAGAGGAGGGTGCCTGATAGGGGCTGCCATTGCAGGAGGGGAGGTTTCAGTTCAACCTTAGGCAGGTCGAGTCTGCCGCATTGCTTCATCGCCGCAACGCTGAGATGCTTAAGTCTTTGTTGTTGAGAGGGACTTAAGGAGCTCTTTTCACTGAGCATTCCGGGGAAGAGCCAAAAAGCGGAAGCATTGAGCTCTGTGCCTTTTTCGACAACCCATTCGAGATGGTTCATCCGCGGCAGAGCCAAAGCCAAGATGATAGGGGAAGCTGCTTCTTTGGGGGAGTTGGTGATTTCTTCGATGATGAGGTCAGCCGATTTTTTGTTTAACTGCGAGATGCGTGCGTGGGCGAGCTGTCCTCTGCCGTTGACAAGGTCCACGGCCTGCCCGCTTTTGGCCCGGCTCACGTTGACGAGGTGGTGCCACTCCGCATCTTCTATCGAGACGGTTTCTTCATTGCGGAAGGGGGCATCGATGTAGAAGCGGTCATGGGGCATATTCCCTCAACACGGTAGATTTGAATTGATCAGCGAAGGGTGCGGTTTCATCGGGAAACACTTCATTTAGGCCGACGACATCGAATGTCGCCAGTTTCTTGTAGTGGGCTTTCACCTTCTTTGAGGAGGAGAAGTCGTAGACGAGCTTAAAGCGGTAGTCTTTTCTCAGCACTTCTTCTTCTGATGCGTAGGAAAGGATCTCTGCACCCGGAAGGTCCACCTCAGTTCCTTCGGGAGCAAGAACGGTGATGAATTCGGTGGGGTAGACCTCGCGCATGACGCGCAGGCTGCCGAGGGTTTTGCCTTCTTTCGGCAGGATCACGAGAATTGACTCATGGCGAAACCGTTTTTTTAGCTTTTCAGGGGTCTGCTGCTTCCAGCGGTTGTGGGACCAGAGCCACTCTCCCGGGCGTTCGGCAATTGTCTTTTCAAGTTCTGCAAGAGAGGCTTGCATCAGGCGGTCGATTTCTTGGTCCATGGGGGCATCTGTGTGCGGCCAAATCGGGTCGGAGTAGTGGATGATGTACTTGCCGCCCTCTCTTCTAGTCGAAGCTACGAAAATGGGGCAGCCGGTGCGATGAGACAAGATGGCGGCAATGGGGGATGTCCATGCACGTCTTCCCAAAAAGAGGGAGGAGTAGCCGCTATCGGGCATGCCCTGGTCACCCACGATGCCCATGAAAATTCCCTTTTTTAATCCTCTCAGCCCTTCCCGGATGGCATTTTGCGGTGTGATGATCTTGCCGCCGAATTTCTGGCGGATGGATAAAATCCAGTTGTAGAGGAGCTGGTTCTTGACCGGGCGGCCGATGGCAATGCCTGGCATGCGCTGAATCCCCTCCAAAAAGAGCACTTCCCAGTTAGCTTGATGGCCGCAGAAAAAGATCACGCTTTTTCCTTCTTGGATGAGACTAGCCGCCACTTCGGGGTTTTCGCAGCGCACGATGGAGTCCGTTTTTTTGAGCTGAGCAAATTTGGAATACTCCAAACAGGTGATCATGAGGTTCTGCAGCGACTGTTTGGCGAGCTTCTTCAGCTCTTCTTCTGTCAATTTTAGATTTGAGGCTAACGCCAGATTGCTCAAGGACCGCTTCCGGAATTTGGGGACGAGATGGTAGATCCCGAGCCCGAGTACACCCCCTAGGCGGTGAATTGCCGAGAAGGGGAGGTAGCGCATGGGCCAGGTGATCAGCAAGATAAAAGCGTAAGATAGGCGGTGCATCAGCATAGACAGAAGCATAGCAAAAATAGGGGTTTCTCTTCGAATTAAATGTAGGGGAGTGTTTAACTTGTTTTTAATGCAAAAAAATCCTCGACAATAGGACTCAAACACCAGGAGAAACATGACACTGCCTACTCTCATTGCCGCCGTATCACTATGCACTCTCTCGCTGCCTGCCCTCTGTGCCGAAGAATGGTATGCCGAGACCTACTATCCCAATTGGCGCCAGGAAATGAAAATGGATCCCGTCCTCTACCGAGAGCAAACGAGCGAGCAAGACCTGGTCATCTTTGAGAATCCGCGTCTAGGGCGCGTTCTTGCACTAGATGGGATCATCCAGCTGACAGAGGCCGATGAACATGTGTACCATGAAATGATTGTGCACGTACCGCTTCTCACGCATGGACAGGCGGAGAAGGTGTTGATCATTGGGGGAGGAGATGGGGGCGCCCTGAGAGAGGTCCTGCGCCATGGCCAAGTGCAGAAGGTCGTGCTCGTTGAAATTGACCCCACTGTGATTGCCATGTGCAGGGAGATGTTTCCGATGGTGTCCCGTGGTTCATTTGACGATCCGAGGGCAGAAATTGTGATTGCAGATGGCACGGAGTACGTGCGCACGGCAGAGGAGCGTTTTGATGTGATCATCTGCGATTCCACGGATCCCGTGGGGCCTGGGAAGGTTCTCTTTACA
>JAZJZV010000202.1:2139-6105 GCA_040389485.1 Chlamydiota bacterium | reverse complement strand
AAAAGAGTTCTCAATGAGAGGGGAATTTTCGTGAACCAAAACGGGGTGCCCTTTTTACAAGGCGATGAAATTGCGCTAACGATGAGGAACCGACAGCCTCACTTTCGCGATGTGGGGTATTTTGTGGCGGCCATTCCGACCTATTTTGGAGGGTTAATGGCGTTTGGTTGGGCGAGTGATTGCCTAGAGCATCGGGCGGTTTCCGTGGAAGTGATCCAAGAGCGGCTGAAGGCAATCGCGGGAAAGATGAGGTACTACACTCCCGAGGTGCATAAGGCCTCTTTTGCTCTTCCCGCATTCATTGTGGATTTGTGCGGAAGAGAAAGAGGCCCAGAAAATCGACAGAAGCTTAAATCAACGACAGCCTCTGAGGCTTATCCCAGTATACCTTGAGAGTTGGAACTCAGCATCAATGCAAGATTTGAAGCATCTATTTGTTGAGTGGTGAATGCTGCGATATCGGCGTTCGCGGGGCCGGCAGCTCCCATTGTATCTCCAAACTGAGCCAAGCCTAAATTTCCCGAATTCTGGGTTTTATCAGAGCTTTGCAAATCTTGGATTTGCTGTAGTTGTTGGATCAGCTCAGTTTGCTGTGTTTGTTGTAATGTGATCGGAGAAGACATACTTCCCTCCTTATTTATTATAATTAAAGTGGGCTGCTTTTATTTGAGCAGGCCTCTATTATAATTTTAATCTAAATATTAATAAATATCAACATTTTGTTAATTTCTTATTGTTGCAAATCTATCATTCTAAGTGACTTTCGTAAGCTTTTCAACAATAAAGTATGCACATTTTTTATTAAATTAATGCGCGCTTGTTGCTGGTTTTAAATGTGTTGACAATTGTTTATTTTTGTTGATATAATATAAATATATTTATTGTAAAAACAATGGCGTTAAAAATGACATCTTTTGTATCTCAAAATCAATGCAGTGCCCCTTCCAGGGTATTGAGTCCCTCGATTCAAGCCCAGGAATGGACAAGGGGAGTGGTCACTAGATTATCTGATGGGCTAATCCAGCTTTACATCGATAAAGAGATGGCAGAGAGAATGTCCACAGTGATTACAAAGAATCTCGCGAGTGGAGGTTATGATGAAGCAAAAGATCCTGAGACTCTCAAGCAATTGATTCTTCAGGACTTGCAGGAGATTTGTCCTGATAAACACTTGGGACTCACGTTCTCCGAAAAACCTTACCCTGAATACGACCCTGCGCGCAGCTTAAGAGAGCTTGGGGAACATGAGCTTTCACATCAACAAAAGGATTATCTGAAATCTCTCGAAGGGGAAAGGCCAGACTTCTCAACAAAAGTGCAGTCGCACATCCTCCCTTGCACAGAGATTGGCTATTTCAAGATTGATATGTTTGATGATGCGGAATTTTCAGAAACCCGTACGATTATTGATGAAGCAATGAAAAAGATCGTCGATGCCAAGGCATTGATTATCGATCTTAGAGAAAATAGTGGGGGAGATGCTTCGACTGTTGCGATCGTAGCTAGCTATTTGTTTGATGAAAAACAATTGATTAATCGTCTTTACCAACGCTGTAGCGATGAAACGACCTGTTTCTTTGCAGAGCCTGAAAAGTTGGAACAGGTATTTGGAGGGAAAAAGCCCATTTACGTTTTGATCAGTCAGAAAACATTTTCTGGAGGAGAAGAATTGGCATACAACCTTAAAGTTTCTGAAAGGGCGGAGCTTATTGGCCAAACAACGTGGGGAGGAGCCCATCCTGTTAGGTCATTTGTCATCGATGACCATATCTGTGCTACGATTCCATTTGCGAAGGCAATCAATCCTCATACGGGAACAAATTGGGAAGGGGTAGGGGTCACACCTGATTACAGGATTTCTCAAGAAGAGGATGGAGTGGCATTTGCACTCAATTTACTAAATATTAACCCGAGCCTCAATTAGATTAGTGAGCGCATAGATCGCTGATCTTTTGAAGCTGCGCAGAGAAGTCGAGGTGTTTGATGCTGTTGCGGATGGCAGTTGCGCTTTGCATGGTCTTTTGTTTGTTCATGCCATGATCTAGCATGTTTGCGAAAGTATGGGCATCGTCGAGATGGGGGATGATTGCTCCATTTTCGGGCGTGAGGATTTCTTTGCCGCCATTGTATGTGGAAGAGAAGACAAAGAGACCCATGCTGAGGGCTTCCAGCGTGACGTTGGCGAAAGGATCGTAGAGCGAGGGGACGATGAGGGCGTCGGCGAGTTGATAAAAGGGGATGGCGTTTGCTTGCGGGCCATGGAAAAATACTTTTCCATCTAGGCGCAGTTGCTCCACTTTTCTTTTAAAAAAGGGAAGATCCTTGTCTTTGCCAATGACGTTCAACTGAAAATTCCGATCGGGGATTTTTGATAAGGCATTGAGCAGTTTTTCCAGCCCTTTTCTTCGGAAGTTGTGGCCGATAAATAGGAGCTGGAAGGCTCTAACGTCGAGTCCATGTCGAAGAGCAGTATCTCTCTTTCCTTCTTCCCAAGCATCAAAGCTCTCCTGAAGACCTTGCCACTCGACCCCATTGTGGATCACTTCGATTTTGGAAGGATCTGTTCTGTAGTGTTTGAGGATTTGCTCTTTCACCATATGGGAGTTAGTGATGAGGTGTTGGAGCTCTGGGCACTCAAATGTCTTTTTTTCCAAATGGAGGATTGCGCGGTGTAGGGGATTGAGGCAAAAACTGATTTTTTTGGAGAGCCCTTCTTCTTGAGCTCTGCATTGAAGGTAGGCGGCATGCACCCCGTTGCCTGCACGGTGATGCGTTTGGTAGGTATTGCGGTCGAGGCTGAACACGACGGGGAAGGGGTGCTTCTTGAGATAGCGTGAGCAGGCGTAATCGAAGTGCAGCAAGTTGAGTACGCTCACGGGATAGTGGGGGACGAGGTTGACGATCTCGAGCAAGGGGTGTTCGAAAGCGGGTTTCCAGCAGCGCGTTGTCAGGATCGTAACGGGGATGCCCTTATCGCAAAAGTGCCTAGCCATGGCCCAGGTGTATTTTTCAATTCCCCCCTTGTGGGAGAGATTGCTTTTGATCAGGGCGATCTTTTTATCGGACTGCGGTGGAAGAGGAGAGTGCATTGCCCTTATTGATGTAGATTTGACGGTCTTTGAGGAAAATTGAGAAATCCAATTTGTTATCCTCGGACTCATAGAGCTGGAAGTGGTTCATGTAGCTCCGGAAGCGGTTGCGCAGGTATTCCTCGCGCAGGATCGGCTGCATCAGCCGGATGTCGTTGTCGGAGACGTCGGACATTAGGGCTGTGACGTATCTGTCCTCGAGCTGTCTTGGATTGACGAATTGTACGCTCCAGTCGAGGAGGGTGCGGTCGGGTCTTTCTGCCACGATGATGACGACCTCGATCATGTCCTTCACCGTGTCGAGGAAGAGGGAGTCGACGCCAGTGGCAAAAAGGCGGGCGTTGATCAGCGGCACGGAGTCCATCACCTTGATCGAATCGCTAGGTGAAATCTGGACGTTTGAGGGATTGAAGTTTTGCAGGTTCTGCGGAGGGAAAAAGAGCGAGATGGGGATGGGCGCATTCAGCGGCAAGTGGCTGTAGCGGATAAAGTCGATTCTTAATCCCTTGGCTTGTGCATCGTCAATCTCTATGGGCATATCGGAAAGGATGGGGATGTTGATTTGCTTCCACTGGTCGGGAACGAAGAAGCTGACGACATCGGAGTTGCTTTCCACGGTTTTGCTCGCCAGGTCGTCGAGTTGCGACTTGGAGATGTCATTGAGATTGAATGTAATGCGTTGTTCTTTGATCTTGAGGCGTTTGATCACTTCCTCAGGACCGCTGGCCGTGAGGGTCAAACGGTAGAAACCCCCGCGCTAGGGGCTAACCGCGCCGTACGGGGCTCTCCGGGCCAAAGAGGGGCCATCCCTACGCCCTCCGTATCGCGCCGAAGGATACGTCGGTCATCAGGTAGCCCGAGACGTAGGCGCCGATGC
>JAZJZV010000202.1:0-2129 GCA_040389485.1 Chlamydiota bacterium | reverse complement strand
TTCAGGACCATTCACAGTCAAGTTCAGCTGGTAAGGCCATACGTCGAGAAACTGATAGCCGCGCGGAGCCTCGCCAATGGGCTGCGTGATGACGATGGGAATCTGGTCGGTGACGAGTTTGGTCATCCGGATGATGAAGTTGGGGTGGTAGACGCGGGAGATCCCCTTGCCGACATCGATCTCGGGGTTGAGCGAGACCAGGTTCTTCTTGGAAACAGTGACGATCCATTCATCGGACTTATCTGCAGCATCGATCACGACCTCCAGATCGGAATAGGTCACTTCGTCGATGACCGACTTGTTGCCAACGAGAGTAAGTGTGAGCTTTTTGGCCAGACGACCATTTGGTTGCATCCCTTCAACAGTTTTACCCTGAGGCAAGTTGATGATGCGGACGGGAACATTGCTGATGTTGCGCGTGCTGGTCAGTGTGTGGTTGACGACCATCCAAGTGACGATCGCGAGAACGACAGACACCAGTTTGCGCGGCCAGTGCTCTACGAAGATTTTCATCATTAGGGATTTCATTGCTTGAGCCACTCCCGTAGATTAAATTGGCTTTTGAAATCTGCAGCAGGGGGAGGAGTGAAGATGCTGCGGATAATTCCCTTAAATCGGTCGATTTTGACGCCTGGGGTCATGACGCCGTCTCTTGCAATGGAGACCTTTCCCGTTTCTTCCGAGATCACGATAGTGAGCGCATCAGAGAGCTGGCTGGCGCCAAGTCCTGCGCGGTGGCGCGTTCCCATCGAGCGGGAGAGTTGAGAGCTATCCTCTGCCAGCGGCAGGATCACGGCCGCAGCAAGCAGCGTCATGTCTCGGATGATGACGGCTCCGTCGTGCAAGGGCGTGGTTGTTGCAAAGATCGACTCGAGCAGCTCTGAAGAGAAGTTGGCATTCAGAATGACGGCCTTATTCGCATATTCGTCGAGCGAATCTTCATTCTGCAAGACGATCAGGGCGCCGATCCGCTTTTCAGCGAGCCGGTAGGTCGAATTGGCGAGCTGGTCCAAAAATTTGTCGAACTCGGTGAGCTGTCTGTAACGACGCCCTTTGAGGCTCAATTTCGAGAGGGCAACCCGCAGCTCTGGCTGGAAAATGATCAGGATCGCGATTACCGCGACGTTACCGATCAACAACATGATCTTGTGCAAGATGGGGAGGTTGAGCCAGGAAGAGATCGCAAAGATCAGCAAGAACGCCAAAAGTCCCAGGACGAGGTCCATAGAACGGGTATTCCAAAAAAACGAAAGCAGGTAGTTGATCATCACTGCAATAATGATGATTTCAACGAAGGGAGTAAAACCGTGGAACAGTGGACTCATTCGTCACCCGCATTTCAAACTCATTGTAACAAAACGCAGGAAGAACCACAAGCTCGATTGGAGTGAGGTGGGTTCGAGGGTGGGTTGGTGTGGAGGTGAAGCCCCTTTCCATCACTACATCCTCACTCCAACACAGCTTTATTTGACAATTTAAAAAATTCCTGTAGGATGGTCTCTTTGCAAAGCGAGAGTGCTATGGATGTTGTACTTCTTTCCAGGATTCAGTTCGCTCTGACGAGCGGTTTCCATTACATTTACCCACCACTCAGCATCGGGTTGGGACTATTCCTGGTGATTTTTGAAGGCATGTACATGAAGACAAAAAATCCTCTGTATAAGCAGATCACCAAATTTTGGGTGAAGGTGTTTGCTCTCACTTTTGCGTTAGGTGTTGCGACAGGTCTTGTTCAGCTATTTGGTTTTGGAACTAACTGGTCTCACTATTCCCGGTTTGTCGGGGACGTCTTCGGAAGCGCTCTTGCAGCAGAAGGGGTGTTTGCTTTCTTTTTGGAGTCCGGTTTTCTGGGAATCATGCTCTTTGGATGGGAAAAGTGTAGTGCGCGTTTGCACTACATCTCGACGATTTGCGTGGCCGCCGGTGCCCATTTTAGCGCGATTTGGATCATCGTTGCCAATTCGTGGATGCAGACGCCGACGGGCTACAAGGTGGTGGGAGAGGGGATGCAGGCTCGAGCACAGGTGACCAATTTTTGGGAGATGGTGCTCAACCCTTCTGTCATTGACCGTCTCACCCACGTCGTGCTGGGATGCTGGCTATCGGGAATCTGTCTCGTTTTGAGCGTG
>JAZJZV010000201.1:0-3758 GCA_040389485.1 Chlamydiota bacterium | reverse complement strand
AACTCTCCAAAAACCTTTCGCTCGAAATTTATCCTGCGGGATCAGATGCTCTGCTTGCGACGGGAAGTGTGAACTTCTTAGATCACCACATCGATTCCAAGTCAGGCATGCTGGCGATGCGTGGAACAATTGATGCTACGCAGAATTTGTGGCCTGGCCAGTCGGTGCGCGTCCATCTGATCTTTGGAAAACAAGACCAAGCCATCATGGTTCCTGTCAGAGCAGTCAAGACCAATCAGAACGGTCCCTATGTCTTCGCTGTCAAAGAAGATAATACGGTTGAAACCAGAGACGTTAAGCTCGGTCGTGAAGAAAATGGATTGATCGTTGTCGAGGAAGGCCTGAGCGGCACTGAAAAAGTCGTGACTGAAGGCCAGCTTCGCCTATTTCCGGGATCTACAATTGAGGAAGTACTGTGAATCTCTCTGCCCCTTTCATCAAAAGACCTGTGATGGCAACCATTGCAATGGCAGCGCTGCTTTTGTGGGGGATTGTTGCATTTTTGAAACTGCCGGTGACCGACCTTCCGAACGTCGAGTATCCGATCCTCAATGTCAAGGCCACCCTTGCAGGCGCAAGTCCTGAGGTGATGGCGCGCACTGTCGCATCTCCTCTCGAAAAAGAACTCATCAACATCAACGGGATCAAGACCATCTCTTCGCAGAGCAGCCGCGGCATGACCTGGATCACCCTGATCTTTGATCTCGAGCGAGACGTCGATGAAGCGCTGCGCGAGGCGCAAGAGGGCCTGCGCAAGGCCGAGAGCGCACTTCCACGCGGAATGGACGAAAGCCCTACGCTCTACAAAGCCAATGCCCACCAAGAGAGCATTATCTATCTCGTGCTGACGTCGGCGACATCGACTCTCTCCGAACTCTACGATTACGCTCACACGCGTGTGGAGCCCAGAATTGCGCGCATCAATGGCGTTGGCGCTGTGCAAGTCCATGGATCTCCTTATGCCGTCCGCATCCAGCTCAATCCCGAGCTGATGTCTGCCCGCGGACTCACTTTTCAGGATGTCCAGGGAGCGATCCAACAGGCGACGGGGACTCTACCACTGGGGATTCTAGACACGCCTGGGCGCAAATTTTCTCTCGAAGTGCCTGGGTATTTCACAAATGCCGCGGACTTTTCCCATCTCAGACTGGCAGATGACGTCTATCTCAAAGACATCGCTGAAGTGTTCGACGGGCTCGAGTCGGAAGAGGTCTTTCATTACCTGACTCCCGATGAAAACAATCTGGCCATTGTCCTCGGCGTCCAAAAGCGGGGCGATGCCAACGCCGTCAAAATTTCCCGCGAAATCCAAAGACTGCTTCCGTCGATCCGCACAGAACTGCTCCCCACGATGGAACTGAGCCTCTGGTTTGATAAGGCGAACTGGATCAAAGAGGCGATTGAAGACGTCGAATGGTCGCTCGTGCTCTCCTTTGCCCTCGTCATTGGAGTGATCTATCTCAGCTTGAGAAGAGTGCGCGAGACGTTCGTCGCAGCAACGGCGCTTCCCCTCTCTGTCATTGGCACTTTCATCGTGATGCAGATGGTGGGTTTTAGCATCGACATTCTCTCCATGCTGGCTCTGACCTTAGCGATGGGCTTTGTGATCGACGATGCGATTGTCGTTTTGGAAAATATCGTGCGCCACCGCGAAAAGGGACTCTCGACGATGCAAGCGGCGCTTGTCGGCTCTAAACAGATTAGCTTCACGATCCTCTCGATGACACTCTCTCTCGTCGCCGTTTTCATCCCTATGCTGTTCATGCAAGATGTGACGGGTAGACTCTTCCGCGAGTTTAGCGTGACCTTAGCGGTTTCGATCATCGTCTCAGGTTTTGTTTCTCTGGCGTTTACGCCCATGCTCTGCAGCAAGTTCCTGAAAGATTCCCATGCCCCTGTCCAGCAGCGCAAGGTCTTCTTGCTGGGATTTTACGAGAGAACTCTCAAGTGGTGCCTGCGCTTTAAAAAGACGACACTTTCTTGTGGCATATTCTGCGTCGTATTGACCGTCTATTTTGCAAGGTTCATGGCTGTCGATCTCTTCCCACAGGAAGATCGCGGGTTTATCTTTAGCTGGGTCCAAGCTCCCAGCGGTCTTTCGGTGAAGGATGCGGAAGCGTACCAGGAAAAGCTCAATACTATCGCACAGAAGCACCCTGCCGTCGAAAGCGGCGTGACGCTTAACTTCAAAGACTTTTACATCTATCTGGTCCGCCTCGTCTCTCCCGAAAAACGCCCACCTCAAAGTGCCACCGTGATGGAGCTGCAATCGCAGTTCAACGCCGTCCCCGGCACGCAGGCTTTTATGAGAGGGATGCAGCTGGTCTCATCTCCTGGCGGCGGTTTCGCTAAGAGCAACTACCAGTTTGTCCTCAAGGGCGCCGATTTTGATGAAGTGCGTGCGGGAGGAGAAGCTCTCCGCCAAAAGCTGCTCACCCAGCCGATGTTTGTGAATCTCGACCTCAACATCAAGGCCGATAACCCTACTTTGGAAGTGCACGTCTTAGAAGCGCAGGCAGAAAAGTATGGGTTGACGCGCCAATCCATTCAGAGTCTGCTCCAGATGGCTTATGCCGGAGGCAGTGTCGGCAAGATTGAAAAATCTTCTGAGAAATATAACGTGATCCTCGAGATGGATCCTCGGTTTCAAAAGAACACCGAAGCGCTCTCTAAGCTCTATCTGCAAACGCCTTCCGGCGTTTCCATTCCGCTCAAAGCCGTTGCCGAGTGGAAAGAATCTACTGGAATGCAAAACGTTGAGCACATCGACTTGCTCCCTGCCGCTATCCTCTATTTCGACGTCGCCAAGGGAGTTGCCGTCAATGAAGCACTCGTCGCATTCAAAAAAATCGCCGCAGAGACACTGCCAGCTACCGTATCGGGCAAGTTCGAAGGTGTAGCGGATATGGTCGATTCCACGCAGACAGACACCCTTCTTCTTCTCTTGCTGGCTGTCGTGGCGATGTACGCCGTTCTCGGCATCCTCTATGAGAGTTTTGTTCATCCAATCACCATCCTCTCGGCATTGCCCTTTGCTTGCCTCGGAGGCATCTTGACGCTGCTCGCCTTTAAAGAGCCCTTGTCGCTCTACAGTATGGTCGGGTTCCTCCTGCTGATAGGGATTGTGAAAAAGAACGGCATCATGATGATTGACTACGCCCTGGAGATGCAAAGAAGCAACGGACGCTCTCCTCTCGAGGCCATTCACGAGGCTTGCCTCGTGCGCTTCCGCCCTATCATGATGACAACAGTGGCTGCCGTCATGGGCGCGATGCCGATTGCCATCGGCATCGGTGCTGGTGCGGAGACCCGCCGCGGCCTTGGGCTCGTCATTGTCGGCGGACTGCTCTTCTCGCAGTTCTTAACGCTCTACATCACTCCCATTCTGTATCTCTATTTGGAGAAGCTCCGGATAAAAAAGACGCCGATCATTCAGGGTTGATCCTCGCGGCGCAGATGTTCGACCGGTCCCCACTAAATTTGATGCAGGTGCCCGCAGATTGTCATCTAATCCACTTTGCGATAGTGTGTGCATATGACAGAACGGGAACGATTTCGTTATAAATGGTGGGCTCTTCTTGGCGTTTGTGTGCTGGCTTTTACCGCTTTCTTAGATGCTACGATTGTGAACACCGCGCTTCCATTTATTCAAACTGCTTTACAAGCTGACATCTTTCAATTGCAGTGGGTTGCAAGTATTTTTACCATCGTTTTGAGTATGACCATGATCGCCATTGGCAAATTGGCGGATCTTTGGG
>JAZJZV010000200.1:12681-13347 GCA_040389485.1 Chlamydiota bacterium | reverse complement strand
GTATTGTTTGGCAAGTGTATCAAAGCGTTTTGCTTTTGGAGTATTTAATTTTTCGGCAAGTGGGTCGCCTTCATAACCTATTTCATCTACCAAATCTTCTTTACTACCAATTATTAATGGATTTTTAGGAAGTGTATTCGGAACGGAGAGCTATTCACGTAGCAGCAGTCCAAGTAATGAGGCTACACCAAGCCCAACAGCTACCCCTCATCGCGTGGCGACATCATCTCCCTTCCGATCGACTCCTCCCATTCCCTTTTCCAGCCCTTCCCCAGGACCATCTAATCAAAACAGTAGTCGATTGGGTAGGGATATTGCTGAGCGAGTTCAAGAAGTCGTTAGTAAACCCGTTGAGAATTCCTTTTTAGAAGGTTTTACAGCTGGAGCTTTTAGACCAAGTGTCCATGCAAGTCTTTTAGTTCAACCGGCAGTAGATCAAACGGAACAGGTTGAAGATGGTGATTTCTTACAAAAATCTCCGCTTTCATCATCAAGCCTCCTATCAGATGGCAATGATGAGTTTCGAGGAATCTTTGAATTGGAAGAGGATCGATACCTCCTCAATGAAGATGTTGATTCTCCAGCTGAAAATACCGTTGCGTTTTCACCATCATCAAACACCGTCGCTTTTTCTCCATCATCAAATAGCGTTGTGTTTTCTCAACC
>JAZJZV010000200.1:8576-12671 GCA_040389485.1 Chlamydiota bacterium | reverse complement strand
GTCTTTGTAAATGAGGTAAATGTCTTTGCTCTATCCTCATTTTCTTCCGACTCATCACCCTCTTCTTCTGATCGATTATCAGTTAGTTCTGCTATATCGGCACTTTCTAGCTATCCTTCATCCTTTTCTACAGACGCTTCATCCTTTTCTTCCGATTCATCATCCATTTCTCCTAAAGAAGAAGTGGGTCCAAACAGGCTTGGAATGCGTTATGTGAATAACGCAAGTGTTTTCTCATGGGCTGATTGGCAGTCAAGTCCTAAGCAGGAGTCAGTTGTAGAGAAAGCATCATCTCAAGATAGAGAGGAAGATCAGGGGTTAATCGCAGAGCCCGTTGTAAATCCTGCAAATAATCTTGTCGAAATCGACGAGGATCTTGTCGAAATCGACCTGGGCGCCCCCCTTGCTCCTTTTCTGCCAAATGAATTAAATAAGAGTCCCGTAGAGAGACTCTATCCGGTAAGATCACCTTTGGCGTCTCCCATTGATGAAAATGGTCATGATAGAATTGTCAGCCCAAAGGTTTCCCATCTTTACGATTCAATAGCAGCTCCTGTGTTCGCAGTGGACGCGGAACCAAGCGCTCCTGTTATTGGTATGAGAAGGAATAATAGATATTCAAACCTGACTGCGATCGGGAATATTCAGCAGCAATCTCCAAGTCATCATCCAAAATCTCCCTTTGCCATTATACCTAAAGCAGATTCAGTGGACGATGCTTCTAGCTCTTCTTCGCACAGCTCGCAACTGTCTGCAGGGCTACAGTTGAAGCGCGTGAAAAGCATAGAAGAGGAATTGTTTAAGTTTGAATTCTAAGAGGTGTTCTTCGTCACACTATACGTAAGTACGGGCGCCTTTAGGATTCATAAAGGTGCCTGAAATTGCCGTGGTGAGACCGAGGCACCCACAAAAAATGAGGGTGGAGAGTAGGGTCGTCATCGTAATGGACCCTGCCATTGAAACCCCTCCCAAGAACGTGATTGAGAACCCCGCTAGCTGGGAAATGAAGGTCGCGCCAGCAATACTAGCGGTAAGGGAGAGCATTGACTTGGCAATTTTTGCGATCCTACCTTCTGCCTCAATTTGATATTTATCGCAAATTTTATGGAACAGGCGATTGCTTGCAAAGAACCCTATCCCATAAATGGAGCCTCCCCAGGGACTGAGGCCATTCAAGAGGGGAGCGGCGATGGCCCCGGCTCCTGCGAAGAACAGCGTCCCAAAGAGACATTCTCTCGAGTTCAATTGATTCAATGATGCGCAATTTCGGATCATAACTTAAATTTTTTTCTCGATGATTTTTTCTAATTTCACTAGATCTTTGGCAAAGTTGCGGATTCCCTCAGCCAATTTTTCAGTTGCCATGGCATTTTCGTTGAGCTCCCAGCGGAATACAGGTTCGCTGAAGGGGATTTCTGCAATGGCGAGTGACTTGGCTTTTTCGGCATCGAGTTTGCGAGGAACATCGCCTTCGGCATTCTTGAGCTCCTCGAGGAGCTTGGGGGAGATGGTGAGCAGATCGCATCCTGCGAGCTCGAGGATTTCATCCGCATTGCGGAAACTAGCTCCCATGATTTGCGTGCGGTAGCCCATTTTCTTGTAGTAATTGAAAATTTGGCTGACGGAAAGGACCCCGGGATCCTGGGCAGGTGGGTAGGATTCTTTCCCCTCGCTCTTTTTGTACCAGTCGAGGATTCTGCCAACAAAGGGGGAGATGAGAGTGGCTCCGGCCTTGGCACAGCCGATGGCCTGGGCCAAACTGAACATCAAGGTCATGTTGCAATGGATTCCTTCTTTTTCGAGAACTTCGGCAGCTTGGATCCCTTCCCAGGTCGATGCCAGCTTAATCAGGATCCGTTTGCGGTCAATGCCAGCAGCCTCATAAAGAGAGATGAGCCGGCGGGCTTTTTTAAGGCTACCTTCGACGTCAAAAGAGAGGCGGGCATCCACTTCGGTAGAAACGCGGCCAGGCACGATCTTGAGGATTTCTAGTCCAAAATTGACGAAGATCTTATCGATGACATACTCGAGCGTTTCAGAGGCATTCTTTGCATGTTTTTTTCCCCACTGAATTGCTTCGTCGATAAGGGATTGGTACTCAGGCATAGAAGAGGCGGCATAGATGAGCGAGGGATTTGTCGTGGCGTCTGTGGGTAAGTACTTTTTGATTTCCTCAAATTCACCTGTGTCGGCCACAATCGTCGTCATTTTCTTTAACAGATCAAGTTTGCTCATGAACGGATGCCTCCTTCGAATATTGAATGTCTTATTAACCCAAGCCTCAAATAGTTGACAACCGGCTGGCTGCGGCTTTGCCAGACTAGTTCTCCTCCTCGGCCTAGCCTTTTTGGCTATGTCCTTCGTCGCTTGAACTGATCTGGCTGTGCCTCGCTGACGCCGATCGTCAACTATTTGAGGCTTGGGTTAATAGTACTGTAATCGGGAATTCCTCAAAAGAAAAGATAACTATCAATCATTTGCTTCCATTTGGGAGTTGGGTACAGCTTGGCAATCTGTTGCGGGAATTCCTTGGGGTGGATGGTGCTTCTGTACCCGGTGAGGGCAATGGTGACGTTTTGCCCCCTTTCCAAGGTTGCGTTCAGCAAATGGGTCGCTGTTTCATCGAGGAGAATCTTTTGCCCCCCTTCGAAACGATAACCGATAAAAGTGTGGTTATTTCCTGCGATGAAGAAAACGACTTTCGCTTCCTTAGCCTCTCCTTGATGGGGAGGAATGGGTGTTGAATTGACAGTGAGGTACACCTTTAAGATGTCGGAGGTTTGCACCCAGTCGACGTAAATCCCATTGTAAGGATCTTGAGGGACAAAGGTCAGCTTGGATGACGAGTGCTCTTTGTGCTGGGATTCGATCTGATCAAATGCCCACTCATTTTGTTTGCTGCACGCGCTAAGAAGCAATAGGCAAAGAACCATTGCGGCGGGTAGAACGTGCAGCGAGCGAATCGGGTGGTTATTTGTGGCCATCATTATTTGCGACGAGGATAAGCGCGGTAACTGCGATTGCAACAGCACCCGCAGCAATAGCGATGTTTTGCCATCTGCGGTTTCTTGCCGCTTTGGCGCCTTCGTCAGACCCTTGTCCAACAGGTGTGCCTACGTCTTCATTGGTGTCATCCAGCGAAATGCCTTGATCGCCTACGATGGCATCCGTGGTGTCATCAGGGGCAGAGTCTGCTCGCAAATGGGGAGCACAGAAGATGGAAGAGATGATCAGAGCGGAAGGGATCCATTTTTTCATTGGGTATACTCCTCAACTTTTTAGAATTGGATTCTCATCTTAGAGAGGGGATATAATTTATTCAACGCGTTTTTTTGGTAAATTCAGGAGTTTCTCCTGCGTAGATCTCAGCATGAGCAACTGCCAGTGGGCGCCCATGTCTTGGCACTGCTCTAAAATGCCCTTTTCGAAGGGAGTCCACTGCGCTTTTTGAAACTCTTCATTCTCCTGCGGCAGTATGGGATTTTCCAAAGAGGGGAGTGTCCTTTCCCAGGCAGCGATGAGTTCTTGCTGTTGCGTTTTCAGGTTCTCTTTGCGCTCAAGTTGGGGAATGGCGCTAAAGAGATCGTTTGTGAGCGTGAGAGAGCGAAAAGCAGACTGGAACTCTTTATAGAGGTCGGAAAAGTCCTCTTTGAGAGCAGAAGCAGTGAGGATGTAGGCGTGTTTGTCCTTAACGAGGATGAGCTGGAGCATCCGAAAGGCCCCTTGGTCTGAAGTGGAATCGATTTCAGTCAGTTGGGCGAGTCCAGCAACGGTGCGTACTTTTCCCAGAGCACGCCACTGGTTCTTGCGATCCCTTTCATGAATTCCTTTGACGGCTTTGAGATAGTCTGCGAGGGAGGCGTCCGTCTCTTCGATGGCGAGGTTGATGGAAGGAGAAAAATGCTTGGCCCCTGATTTGAGAAAGGCGATCTTGACATGGCGTGAGTAAGTGCTGGGGTCAACCAAATCCCATCCTTTGGGAGGTACGAAAAAACACTCAGTGGAGCTGTTTTGTTGGGCCTTACTCATCTCATCAGCTGGTTTTCGGCTGGCAGTGAGACGCTTATCTGCCTCGGTCATAGGGCTATTAGCTAG
>JAZJZV010000200.1:622-8566 GCA_040389485.1 Chlamydiota bacterium | reverse complement strand
ACCTCAGCGATAGAAGCGTCACCTAAGGCCTCTCGCTCGTCTGTAAGTAGCGTCATGGCTTCTTGCTGCATGGCAGAATCTGATTCCAGAGGGGTCTCTCCTGCGCGCAAATGGGGCAGGGGAGCTAATAGCGTAAGAAGGGCGTAAGCGAGGACTTGTTTCATCAACTGCCCGAACAATGGCTAGAGGAGTGGCCGGCAGCACTTTGGTGGAGGACGGAGGCAAGCACTGCGAACCCCGCGCTGAGTCCCAATCCCCATCCGAGCATTGATGTCGCGATGGCAGTATAGGCTCCATCTTCGACACCGCTTCCGGTGCGCCAAAGTGATTCAGTGTCTTTTTTCCATTGCTCCATGGATTCTGCGTACCCGGAAGAACAAATGCTCAAAGCCACAAGAGAGGCGAGTATCTTTTTCATGGTCTATTCACCTTGGTCAAAAATAAAACTCAAAGCAGCACTATCGCAAAACTGAAACTTTCATGCAATTTTTTCTTGCATCTTCTCTCATTCTTGTGTTTTACATTGAAAAATATCCAGAGAAAGCCGATAAATGTACAGAGAGGTGGTTGCAAAACTCCTGTTTCGACTCAAGTCTGCGCTTTTAGTGCCAGTTTGGTTGCCCGCAAGTCGCCTATGCCGATTTGCGAGGAACCAAACTGGCACTAAAATCATCAGATTTCAGTGCGAAAGCGAGTGTTGCAACCACCTCTAGAGAGGTATGGAGAATTGTCAATGAAAGGCACAGAATCAGGTAAAGACAAAGTTAAGAAAATCTGCGACATCTTGCGTCGCGAAACGCTTGAGCCCGCGATCAGCGAGGCGGAGGCGGTCATCCAGTCTGCCAAAGAAAAGCGCGAAGAGATTGTTCAGGCTGCCCGTAAAGAAGCGGAGAAAATGCTCCTTGAAGCTAAGGAAGAAATCGAAAGGCAGAAAAACATTTTCCAGTCTTCGTTAGGACAGGCCTGCACACAGGCTCTCGAATCTTTAAAGCAAGGGATTGAAGAGAAACTCTTCAACCAAGAGCTGGTGAAAATTATCGCTAAGCACACTCAAGACCCCAATGTACTCGTTCAGCTGATCGAGGCGGTTGTCCATGCGGTAAATAGAGAGGGGATAGATGCGAGTTTAAGCGTCACTATTCCTGCATCAGTTCCCGCGCGCAGCGTCAATGCACTGCTCGCTAAGGAGATTTTAGAAAAATTGAAGGAAAAGAGCGTCCTCGTCGGACCTCTTGCCGGCGGACTTGAGGTCAAGCTCCACAAAGACAACATCACTCTTGACCTATCTGATACAGCGCTGAAGGAATTGGTCGCTAGGTACATCCGGAAGGATTTCCGCGAGCTCATTTTCGGTGCGCTTTAAATGAAGTGTTTTTATGCGTAACTACTATTTCGTCGTCCCTTCTCTTCCTCCTTTGGCGCTTGGCGATTTGCCTGGGCTGACGTTCCAGGAATTGATGGACCGCTTAGAATCCTGCTTGAGCAAGGAGGATTTAGAGAAGGTGCGCACCATGCGCCTCTTCGTCGACATCTGTAATATCCGCTCCCTCTTGATGGAGGAGCCGATCGATCCGCGCGGGAATTTAAGCGAAAAGGACCTCGATGAAGCGATACTCGTGCAATCTGTGCTTCCCGATTATGTCTACGAGTTCCTCTCGCATTACGACAAAGCGCCGGAGAAGATCCGCCACTTTTCAGGCCTGCTGGCAGAGTTCTTCAATCGAGAGATTGCAAAGCAAAAAGGGTTTTTGAAGAAGTACTTCACCTTTGAAAGAGAGTGGAGACTTGTCCTCGTGGGCATTCGGTCAAAAACGATTGGACGCGACGTCGCGCATGAGCTGCAGTTCGAAGATTTCACCGATCCGCTCGTCGCTCAAATTCTAGCGCAAAAGGATTCGGATCGTTATGATCCCCCCGTTGAATATGCAGAACTCAAAGATCTAGTCGCATCGAATTACGCTGATCCCTGGCTCGAGCAGCGCGCTTTTGCCGAGTACCGTTTCAGCAAAATCGCAGAGCTAGCGGAAGGCCCCCTCTTTAAGATCGATCAGGTCCTTTCCTACATGGCGCAGCTCATGATGATCGAAACGATCAACGAGCTGAATGAGGAAAGGGGAAAAATGATTTTGGATACTTTTAAAACTGGATAGGAAATGTCTAATACTACAGAAAAACTCATGGCGACAGGGAAAGTGGTTAAAGCCTTCGGAAACCTGCTCCACGTCGAATTTCAAGGCAATATCTATCAGGGTGAGGTCGCGATGGTGCGCATTGGAGGAGGAGTCTCCCTCAAGGCGGAGGTCATCGAGGTCATCGGCGATGTCGCTAAAATCCAGGTTTTTGAAGACACGCGCGGAGTGCGCTTGCACACAGCTGTCGAGTTTTCCACTCATCTTTTGGAAGCAGAGCTGGGCCCAGGACTTCTCACCTCCATTTTTGACGGACTGCAAAACCCATTGGAAAAAGTTGCAGATGCCAGTGGCCTCTTTTTGACGCGAGGTGTTTATCTTCCCCCACTTGACCGCAGCCGCCATTGGGATTATCACCCGAGCGTAAAACCCTCTGACGTCGTTTGCCGCGGGGATTCCCTCGGCTACACGATGGAAGGGCGTTTTCATCACCAGATCATGGTTCCTTTCAGCCATTTTGGCCAGTACACAATCAACTGGGTCATCAAGCCAGGCTCTTATACGATCGACACCGTCGTTGCACGTGCCGTCGATGACAAAGGAAACGAAGTGCACTTCACTATGGTTCAGAAATGGCCGGTGAAGATGCCCTTGTTTGAAGGGGAGAAGATCAAAGCCTCCCGCATGATGGATATCGGATTGCGCATCATCGATACGCAGTTTCCCGTCTTAAAGGGAGGCACGTTTTGCTCGCCTGGCCCTTTTGGCGCAGGAAAGACGGTCTTGCAGCATCACCTTTCTAAATATGCCTCTGTGGACATCGTCGTCATCGTTGCTTGCGGCGAGCGCGCAGGAGAGGTTGTCGAAGTGTTGAGAAGCTTGCCCCACTTGATAGACCCTCATACAAATGACCCCCTCATCAACCGCACCTCGATCATTTGCAATACCTCTTCTATGCCAGTAGCTGCCAGAGAAGCTTCCATCTACATGGGTGCGACAATTGCCGAATACTACCGGCAGATGGGCATCGATGTCTTGCTGCTTGCAGACTCCACTTCCCGCTGGGCGCAAGCGATGCGCGAGATGTCGGGAAGGCTCGAGGAAATTCCCGGAGAAGAGGCGTTCCCCGCTTATCTCTCTTCCCGAATCGCTGCCTTCTACGAAAGATCGGGTGTTTATGCACTCAAAAACGGCAAAACGGGCTCAATGACAATCGGAGGTACCGTTTCTCCTGCGGGAGGCAACTTCGAAGAGCCAGTGACCCAAGCGACCCTTTCTGTCGTCGGCGCTTTCCATGCTCTCTCAAGAGCGCGGTCGGATGCGCGTCGTTACCCTGCGATCGATCCCTTGATTTCTTGGAGCAAGTATATCGGCGATGTGAGCCAAGAGCTCGACGCTAAGGTGAACGGCTGGGGAAAGATGATCAACAAAGCGGGCGCCATTTTGCGCGAAGGAGATGAGATTGGCAAAAGGATGGAAGTTGTTGGAGAAGAGGGGATTTCGCTCCATGATATGATCACCTTCCTCAAATCAGAACTTTATGAGTTCTGCTACCTGCAACAGAATGCGTTTGACAAAGAGGACTGCTATTGTCCATTAGAGAGACAGATCGAACTCTTCAACCGCTTAATCTTCCGCATTTTTGAAACTCCCTTCTCTTTTGAATCCCACGATGCGGCCCGTTCCTATTTCCTCGAACTGCAAAACGAGGTCAAAAATATGAACTTTATGCCCTACGGCTCCGATCGCTACAAGGAGACATTTGCCCACATCGAATCGAAAATTGAAAAAGTAGCTAAGAAAAGCAAGGTGGAATGATGAAAAAGGTCTATGACAGAATTGTCGACATGCGCGGCAACCTGCTCACTGTCAACGCACACAATGTGAGCATGGGCGAACTTGCCCGCATTCACAAGCAAAACGGCCGTACTACATACGCCTCCGTCCTGCGCATCGATGGGGATCTCATCACGCTCCAATGCTTTGAGAATACCCGAGGGATTGCCACCAACGACCGCGTCACTTTTTTAGGCAGGCAGATGCAGGCGACCTGCAGCGATTCGCTCTTTGGACGCCGCTTGAATGGCGCCGGCGAGCCGATTGACGGGGGCCCAGCCATCATGGGAGACTCGATTGAAATTGGTTCACCCTCTTTCAACCCTGTGCGCCGCATTATACCGCGCGATCTCGTTCGCACGAATATCCCGATGATTGACGTATTTAATTGCCTCGTCAAATCGCAGAAAATCCCCATCTTTTCCGTTGCAGGTGAGCCATACAATGCTCTCCTCATGCGGATTGCCAACCAGACCGATGCCGATGTCGTCATCATCGGAGGCATGGGATTGCGCTTCGATGACTATCAGGCCTTTATCGACAACTCGGAAAAATCGGGATCGCTCAACAAGACGATCATGTTCATCCACCGCGCCACCGACCCTCAAGTGGAGTGTTTGCTAGTGCCCGACATGGCCCTTGCATGTGCCGAGCAATTTGCCGTGCAAGACAAGAACGTACTCGTGCTCTTGACTGACATGACAGCCTTTGCCGACGCGATCAAAGAGATCTTGATCACGATGGACCAGATCCCTTCGAACCGCGGATACCCAGGCTCTCTCTACTCCGACCTCGCTTCTCGTTATGAGAAAGCCGTAGATATCGACGGCAGCGGCGCGATCACGATCATTTCTGTCACGACGATGCCAGGTGGCGACGTTACGCATCCTGTTCCCGATAACACGGGATACATCACCGAAGGGCAGTTCTACCTGCACGGCGGAAGGATCGATCCCTTTGGTTCGCTCTCGCGCTTAAAACAGCAGGTGATCGGCAAAGTGACCCGGGAAGACCATGGCGACGTTGCCAACGCCCAGATTCGCCTCTACGCCGAGTCCAAGAAGGCCAGAGAGCGCCAAAGCATGGGCTTCCGCCTATCGCGCTGGGATGAAAAACTCCTCAATTTCTCCACTCTTTTCGAAGACCGCATGATGAACCTACAGGTCAACCTCGCACTCGAAGACGCAATCGATTTGGGATGGAAAACGCTTGCGGAATGTTTTGATAAGCAAGAAGTGGGTATTAAGCAGACTCTCGTCGACAAATACTGGCCCAAACACGGCGCAACCTAAGGAGTCCACGCGGTGGCGGAGATCAAACTCACCAAGACAGAGCTCAGGATCCAACAGCTGAAGCTGGAGCGCTTGCAAAAATATTTGCCGACGCTCCAACTTAAAAAAGCCATGCTTCAGATTGAGGTCAATCAGGCACAATTGGAGATCGATGCTCTTACGCAATCGTTTGCAATCGCCTCTGAGAAAGTGTCGAAATACTCGGCATTGCTCACAGAGAGAAGCGCTCCCGATCTCTTTTCCGCTGTCCAGGTCCATTCCGTCTTCCGCTCTACCGAAAACGTCGCGGGGCTCGATATCCCCGTTTTCCAGAACATTCAGTTTGATCCATCGACATATTCCCTTTTTGAGACACCCTTATGGTTTGAATCAGCCATTTTGGGGATCAAAGAGTTGATCACCCTCCGAGAAAAGACGAAAATCTCCGAAGAGAAAAAACGGGCTTTGGAAAAAGAGCTGCGCGAGGTTTCCATCCGCGTCAACCTCTTTGAAAAAATTCTCATCCCGCGTTCTAAGGAAAACATTAAAAAAATCAAGATTTTCCTCGGCGATCAGCAGCTTGCTGCAGTATCCCAGGCCAAGGTCGCCAAGAAAAAGATCCTGCTCCGCAACCAGGAAGGGAAAATATGATTATTGATGTCAAAAAGTACCTCATCCTCGGCACAAGAGAAGATATCGATCGGTTTTTCGATAGAGCCCAGCAAAAAGGGATCATCGAGTTCATTTCTCCTTTCACGAAAAAACCGCTCGAAGTTCCCCTTGAGATCCAGCATTTGCACGATGCGATGCGCGTTTTGCGCAAGCTGCCTGTCAAGAAGGTGTATGAAGGCCCTAAGGAATTACAACTTGCGGAAGAAACAGCACTCCGCATTTTGGAGCTCAAAGCCGAAATTGAACGGCTCACTGAAGAAAAGAGGCTGACTGCCGCAGAAATCTCCCGGGTGGCTCCTTTTGGCGACTTTTCTTTAGATGATATCGACTTCATCGAGAGGGTAGGGCGTTTTGAGATCCAGTATTTCTGCATGAAAACCGCCAAGGCGAAATTGATGCAGTTGCCCGATACCCTTTTTTACGTGGGCACTGATTACGACCTCGACTATTTTGTCTCGATCTCTTCGATGCATGAGAGCTATCCTGATATGGTGGAAATGCGGATCGACCGCCCCTATGGAGAGCTCAAGTCGCACCTGCACTTTACCGCGGAGTCCTTGCACCAGTTAGAAGCGGAGCTCAAAGGATATGCCGGCCATATCGACTTCCTGAACGAGGCCCTTGTCGAACACTTGAACACCTTTCACCTGGCCCTTGCCAAAAAAGAGGTGTCATTTCCGATCGAACACACGAACCTCTTTGCCGTTGAAGCCTGGGTGCCTGTCAATAAAATCAATCTTCTCTATTCCATCATCGATGGCATGGCAATTCATTGCGAACCCATCCTGATCGAAGGCAGCGATCGCATCCCGACACAGATGGAAAACAGGGGAATCCAAAAGATCGGCGAGGATCTCGTCCGCATCTACGACGTTCCCGCATCGACAGACAATGACCCCTCCGGTTGGGTCTTCTGGTTCTTTGCCCTCTTTTTCGCAATGATTGTTGCCGACGGAGGATACGGCCTGATGTATCTCGGTCTGTGCATCTATCTCAAATTTAAAATGCCGGTGAAAAGCCGTGCGACTAAGCGCTACCTCAAGTTGGCCACGATCCTTTCCACCGCGTGTGTCCTTTGGGGCGTATGCACCTCCTCTTTTTTTGGTCTTGAGATCAAGCCCACTAGCTGGCTAGGTGAGCTCTCTGGAGTGCGGTATCTCGCGATACAAAAAGCCAATTACCACTTCGCTCTAGAAGATGATGTCAAAAAAGAGTGGGTCGCCCGTTATGCCAGCCTGACCAATCTCACCTCAGGAAAGGAAATTCTCGATGGAGCGACGAAGGTTTCAGGAGAGAAGGTGACCTATGAGATGTACGATGCCTTTTCCGATACGATCCTTCTCGAGCTTTCTCTGATTATCGGCGTCATCCATATCGCCTGCGGCCTGCTACGCTACCTACTTCGCAACTGGGCGGCAATCGGTTGGATCGCTTTTATGGCAGGGGCGTACATGTATTTCCCCAAGATCCTCAATTCCACATCGATCCTCAACGTGCTCGGCATCGTCGATAAGACGACCGGTCCCGAAATTGGATTGCAACTCATCTACACCGGAATTATCGCGGCGCTCGTTCTCGCTCTGATTCAGAAGCGGCTCAAAGGACTTGCTGAGATTTCCAACCTCGTCCAGATCTTTGCCGACGTCCTCTCTTACCTGCGTCTTTATGCCTTGGGACTTGCGGGATCGATCATGGCGAAAAATTTTAATGAGATGGGCCAGAACGTCGGGCTCTTTTTGGGAGTGCTCGTCATCGTCTTCGGACATGGCGTGAACATCTTGCTCGGCATCATGGCAGGAGTGATCCACGGGCTTCGTCTTAATTTCATCGAATGGTATCATTATTGCTTTGATGGAGGAGGGCGTTTATTTCGTCCACTCATGCGGCTAAAATCTAAAGATCAATAGGAGAATAACATATGGACTATGGCATGATAGGACCAGCGCTCGTCTTGGGACTCGGATGCGTTGGAAGTTCAATCGGTTGCGGAATCGGAGGCATGGCCTCTCACGCTGTGATGAGCCGCGTGGAAGAGA
>JAZJZV010000200.1:0-612 GCA_040389485.1 Chlamydiota bacterium | reverse complement strand
CGGGATGTCTGCAGTGGCTTCCTCACAGGCGATCTACGGATTCGTTTTGATGCTGCTCATGAAAGATGCGATCATCGCAGGCTCTCTGTCACCCCTCTCAGGGATAGGCATCGGCCTCTCAGTTGGCCTTGCGCTCCTCTTTTCTTCTGTCTACCAAGGAATGTGCGCGGCGTCTGGAATTCAGGCCTCTGCAAAACAGCCGGCCATCATTGGAAAATGCTTTGCAGCGCTCGGAATCGTAGAGTCCTTCTCTCTCTTCGCTTTCGTCTTCGCTCTTCTGCTCATCTAATTTCTGCCCGGACTCAAGAGTCCGGGCCCATTTTGGAAAATGGGGGTGTTTTTTTGCATCACATCACAACAGATCCACTTATCCCCGTTGCTATCGCAGCCCAAGAGCAGCAGCCTCCCAAGCTCTTTGTCGCAACGAAGGCATTCATTCATTTTCAGGGAAAAATTCTACTCCTCCGCGAATCCAATCGCTACGAGGAAGGCTCTAATACCGGTTACTTTGACGTCGTCGGAGGGCGTATGACGCCGGGAGAGAGCTTCGACGAATGCCTGATGCGCGAGGTCAAAGAAGAGACGGGACTCGACGTCAAAATCGGCAAGCCC
>JAZJZV010000199.1:0-4349 GCA_040389485.1 Chlamydiota bacterium | reverse complement strand
CGCCCTCGCCGACCCAGTCGCAGCACGGCGTGCCGTCCTCGACTTTGGCGGAGATTGACTGGAAGATGTCCTTGACGTGGGGCCAGGCTTCAGGCGAACCGCCGGGCATGATCGATGGGCCATGACGTGCGCCCTCCTCCCCTCCGGAAATCCCTGCTCCAATATAGAGAATCCCCTTGGCTTTGAGCTCCTCCACCCGGCGCTCAGTATCGGGATAGTGGCTATTGCCCCCATCGATCACGATGTCCCCTTTTTCCAAAAATGGAAGACATTCTTCAATGAGCTCATCGACGGCAGATCCTGCTTTGACCATAAACATCAGTTTGCGCGGCCGCTTTAAAGTGGCAATAAATTCTTTGAGGGAATGAGTCCCAATGACGCGAGTTCCTTTTGCGGGTCCTGCCATGAAATCATCGACCTTGGCAACCGTCCGATTAAACACCGCAACGGTGAATCCATGATCGTTCATGTTGAGAACGAGGTTCTGTCCCATTACGGCCAGTCCAATTAATCCAATATCTGCAGTTCCTTGCGTCATGTCTAACCTCGCTTTATATTTCTAGTTGAGCTATACTGGCAGCCTCACCCCTTGTCCTCGTAGCTCAGGTGGATAGAGCGGTCGCCTCCTAAGCGACAGGTCGCGCGTTCAACTCGCGCCGAGGGCATTACATCTTCATATACTTATCTATTCCCTGAGCCACCCCAAGAGCCAAACGGTCGAGGTATTGCCGGTCGCGTAACTTAATGCGCTCTTCCTTATTCGTCATGAATCCCCCCTCGACAAGGACTGCCGGCATTTGCGTTTCCCGGATGACGTGGAAGTTGCCGTGTTTGACGCCGCGCGAGTGCGTATGGGTCTGTTGGATCAGTCGTTGCAACACGCAGCTCGCAAGCCGCTTGGATGCCCTCGTGCGCCAGAGTTCCTTGGAGTCGTAATAAAAAACCTCAATCCCCTTCACTTCCGGATTGGGGCAAGAATTGAAGTGCATGCTGACAAAAAGCGATCCCTTAGACTTGTTGGCAATTGATACGCGCCTGGGAAGAGGGACGTAGGTGTCACGACTGCGCGTCATGACGACGTGGTATCCGAGCTCTTCCAGATGCTTTTTCACAAGGTTCGTCGCGAGCAGCGTGACTTTCTTTTCCATCAGCGTGTTCACCTTCGCTCCCTCGTCATAACCACCATGGCCTGCATCGAGAATGACGATTGGCTGCGTAACTTCTGGAGCAGTGCTTGCACTCGCTTCATAGCTTTTCTTCACCCCGCGCGCAAACGCGCCCGGCTCAACGGGATGGAGGAATGCAAAGGCAAAGATGCACGACAATAAAAAAAAAGCGCGGAAGCGGCGCATGAATCTCTCTATCCTGATGCTAAAGGTCAACTCTATAATGAACAGAGATTAGAGTCAACTTTGCGTTATGAGACCATCCCACTATTTATCAAACATGTTTTTTATGCCAATTTGCATAGGACCATCTCCGTTGTGCGCGAGACGATGAGAGAGCTGATGACCGAGTCTAAAATGGCAGAGGCAAAGTAAAAAACAAAACATTAGAGAAGTATTAGCTCGAGTTTGTACAATTTTGCAGCAGCATCTCCGGATCTGCTCGCTAAAAATTGTACAAACTCGAGATTATGGCAGCTACAAGTCGTACTGAAATCGATTTTGAACGGTTGTGGGACCTTAGCAATAACGCAGGCGTCCCCCACTCGACAACATCGGAAATCGCAGGAACAATCTACTCCATTGAGAATGGATCCAGTTCTAGCGGTGTGGGAACCTCTGATCAAAGAGCCCGTGATCTCGCTCAAAACAAAGCGCATGTGATCGCGTGGGCAAAAGAACAATTCCCAGACCTGCTCAACGGGGGGCCTGAAAGACTTTATGACCCAATTACATGTGACCTGTTTACCTCTCCTCAGACTCACCAGTGCAACAGAGTGGAGCACAAGCTCGACTCTGAGTCCTTTGAGAAAACCAGATTCTTAAACAAAGAAAAATTCACACAAGCCATCAGGAGTCTGCCTCAATACCGTCTCATCGAAAGCGTCATCCTCAGACATTTTTGGCGCGTCGATTTCTACATCACCCACCTTGAGCATCTTGTAACATACGGAAAGCGTTTTTTCATGGATTCCCCCTATGCACATATCGATCTGCTGCGCCCGGGATACCCTAGAGATCAAGATCCTTACCAGGCAACAGATGCCGTGATGCGTGACATTCGGAGAGAGGATCAACTCTTACAAGCCGATAGGGAACTCAGGCAAATTGCCGACCACATGGCCACTGTTGATTTAGATCAATATGTGATCGTGCAGGGCTTATGTCCCTATACGAAAACCCTATTTGTGGATGGCCTTGATGATCATCAGCTCCAACAGGAGATCTATCTCTTTGTTCTGACGCGAATGGGCATATTAAACGCTCCTTCCTCTTCTTCTACCTCGTCAGAACATGCGCCACCAGCGGAAGTGCCTATGACAAGCACGACCCAAGTGACTGCAAATCCTATGAGGACTCTTCAAAATATCGGCGGAGTTGTATCCAGCTTAATCAGCGAATTTACCGAAACAGGATTTCACTTCAATCCTCGCTCTCTTGAACACGTCGATCAGATGGCGGATTATTGCCCTACATGCGCCGCGAAAGCAGGGAGGTTACCATCCTCTGTGGTAAAAAATGGCTATGAGGATATCTGTAAAGCAATCGCCTCTTTGCCAGAGGAAATACAATCCACTCTTCATTACATGATTTGGGAAAGGCGTGGGTGTGCAGACACGAGTAGTGATCCTCTCTGGGGCAAAAATCACTTGCTGAGCAATTTGCACCGTACTCTCTCTGTCGTGCGAATTGCGATCCGAGAGCAGACGGCAAGACCAAGCGGCTAAGAGACAGTCGTTGATTTAAGCTTTTATTCTGTAACTTGACTTATTCGATTATTTCATTTATAATAAATTAATGTCACATCGAACTTGAATTAACGTTTTTTAAAAAGTATATTTTATTTTTTAATGATTTAATAAGGATTATTATGGCAGCAATAAGTCACACTGAAATCAATTTTGAACGCTTGTGGGAACTTAGCAATAATGCAGGCGCCCACCACTCGAAAACATCGGAAATCGCAGGAACGATCTACTCTATTGAGAATGCGAATGTATCTAGTTCCTCCGATATGCGAACTCCCGAACAAAAAGCTCAGGAACTCGCTCAAAATAAAGCGCGTGTGATCGCATGGGCAAAAGAACAATTTCCTAACCTGCTAAGCGAAGGACCTGAAAAATTATACGATCCCATCACATGTGGTTTATTTGTTGCTCCGCAAACCCACCTATGCGGTAAAACTGAACACACTCTCGAGCCTGAAGCCTTTAAGAAAACAAGAGCCATCGATAAAGAAAAATTCATACAAACGATCAAAAACCTTCCGCAATATCTCCTCATCGAGAGCGTCTTCCTGAAGTACTTTGAGCATGTTGAGATCAACATCGATCCTATTCAGCGGCGTGTTAGTACTACCTACTTATCCCCTCTCTTTAGCCCATACGAATATGAGCCTCTTCTGCAGTCACGTGGTAGAGCGAAAAATTGTTACACTCGGCAGGACGCAAAATATGCCGTGAGGAATGACATTAGGTCAGATCATCAACTCTTCCAAGCCGATCAGAAGCTTAATGCAATTGTCGGCCGCATGACAACTGTTGACCTTCATCATTATGTGATCGAGCAAGAATTCTGCCCTTACACGAGGGGTCCGGTTACTAACACGTTGAATGATCAACTCCAACACGAGGTCTACCGCTTTGTTCTGACGCGAATGGGCGTTCTGAACACTCCGCCCTCAATCGAGATGCACTCCTCTTCTTCCACTACTTCCGAGCCTGCCCCATTAGGTATAGCGACAAGCACAATACAGGTGAGACAAAATCCTGTAGGAACCCTTCGAAAAATCGGAGGACTTGTATCCCGCTTAATCAACGAATTTGGCGAACCTGGATCTCGTCGTCCTCTTGAACATGCTGATCAGATGGCAGATTATTGCCATACATGCGCCGCGAAAGCAGGGCGGTTAGCTCCCTATGTGGTTAATAAAGGCTATGAGGATATCTACAAAGCAATTGCCTCTTTGCCAGACGATATACAATCAACTCTTCATTTCAAGACCTGGGAAAGACGTGGGGATGTAGATACGAGCACAGATCCTCACTGGGGCAAAAATCACTTGCTAAGCAATTTGCATCGCACTCTCTCTGTCATGAATGAAACGATGCTGGAGCAGATGGCTAAGCCTAAGAGACTGTCGTTGAATTAAGGCTTCGTCGCTTTTCTGAGGATTTTTGGCCA
>JAZJZV010000198.1:0-3392 GCA_040389485.1 Chlamydiota bacterium | reverse complement strand
GAGCGCTGTGAGGGCAGCGAGCATCATGCGCGTAGAAGAATAAGCAAACACAGCAGGGATCTTCAACCCCAGCCGCAGCGTCAAAAATTCGTAGATTAACAGGATCACGGAACCCTCAAGTTCAAATCATTCAAGAACACGCCAGAGCTGTTTGGAATTAGAGCCCTTCAGAAGGACCACATCTCCCTCTTTTGCGAGCTGCAAGAGTCGCTGTTTAACATCGGCGATCTCCAGATAAAAATCAACGGGCCGCCCTTCCGAACGGAAGAGATCGACCATGGGCAGGCACTCTTCCCCCAAACAAATCAAATAATCCACCCGCTTGAGTGCCAATTGGCCCACTTCCAAATGGCTCTGTGTCGCAAAAGACCCCAGCTCTTTCATCGATCCCAATACAGCAATCGATTTGCCAGCTAAACCCGGTCTTGGCATATTCATCAGAGCGGCCCGCATCGAAGTGGGATTGGCGTTGTATGAGTCATTGATGAAAGTGATCCCATTCTTTTCGATCACTTCAAACCGCTTCTGGTAACTTTTAAGCTTTTGCGCCTGCGCAATAATCTCTGGCCACTGCATCCCCAGTCTTCTTGCCACTGCCACCGCACCCAAAAAATTTTCGCACAAATGGGTGGCTGCAAACGGAAGAGAGAAGCGAGGAGACTCTACACCTTGTTCGACCACATAAAATAAATTCCCTTCGCTCTTAAGGGCATAATCTCCCTCCTGCAGATCCTCGTCCAAACAGTAGGAGACCTTTTCAGTGCTTGCTCGCGCTGTGGCCTCAAATTGCATCACCTGCCGGTTCACAATCGCCAGCTGCGTGTGAGGGCTCGATAAAATTTCCGCTTTTGCAGCGGCGATTCCTTCGAAACCATCGGGGAAAAATTCCGCATGCGAGAGGGCGATTTTCGTAATCACAGCAATTTCTGGAGGGGCGATCTGCACGAGTCGCTCAATTTCATGGGGCTGGCTCATTCCCATTTCCATCACGAACACTTCCGCATTCCCCTCCGCATTCAAAATGCTCAAAGGGACACCGACCTGAGAGTTGGCGTTGCCCGGCGTTTTGGCCACGCGGAAACTGGTTTGCAAGAGAGTGGAGATGAATTCTTTTGTCGTCGTCTTTCCGACAGAGCCTGTCACCGCAACCACGCGGGTCGAGCTCTTCTCATGGACAATGCGCGCCAAATTCTGCAGACTCTTCACAATGTCGCTCACCGCAAAACAACACAGTCCAAAATGGGGCCCGCGATACTCTTTAGAAACAACAGCGGCAATGGCCCCTTTCTGAGCAACCTCTTCTAAAAAGTGGTGGCCATCGACCTTTTCTCCCGAAAGAGCAAAAAAAAGGTCCCCTTCGCGCACTTGTCTGCTGTCGTGTTGGAACCTGCGTATTTTTTCCGAGCGGATCCGATCGAGATGCTCTGCATCGCACTCGGCATCGATCAACCACTCCACAACTTGCGCACAATCCAGCAGATTCATATTCTCACGACCTCAGCTCAGCTCGCCACTCATTTCCAGATGAATTTGGAATTTTGCGAGCTTCCTCCCTTCTATAAATATTTGGAAAATTACTAACAAGGGATTAAGTTTTACCCAAAACCAGGTTGATTTTCAATCTCAAACGCGCTATGCGGAAAAGGTATGGCAAGAATCCCTCCAAAACCCGCCCATTGCTACCCGTGGTACTTGCGCATTTTCTTCTTTTTTCAGAAACGCAAATGGGGCGCGGTCCCCATGCCGCTTTTGCTGTGGGGAAGAGCGCCGACCGTGATGATCGCCTTTCTCTCGATGTGGAAAAAGCTCAACCGGAAACGCTCTCCTTTACCTGCTGAACTAAGAGCTCTGATCTCTTTGAGGGTCTCTCAGATCAACACCTGCACCTTTTGCATTGATTTGAATACAGCGCTACTGCTTCAACAAGGGGCCTGTCAAGAAAGGATCGGAGCCCTGTCACAATACAACTGCAGTCCCCTCTTCGATGAAAAGGAAAAAACCGCGCTTCTCTATACAGAACAAGTAACAAAAGAAAAAAGCGATGTGAGCGAAGAGCTCTTCGCCACACTTCTGACCTATTTTAGTGAAGATGCCATCGTCGAACTGACAGCTCTCATTGCCTTTCAAACGCTCTCGTGCAAATTTAACACCGCCCTAGGGGCATAAAAAAAGGGACTGGAAAAATCCAGTCCCTTATCAAAACGTCAATGGACAACAGCGTTACGGTTGGATGGCTACTACAGGTGTGTACAGCTGATTGTTGGGAAGAGCTTCAGAAACAACATACCTGCTCATCGCAACTGCGGCATACACAAGCGAGCCTAAAATCACACCTGCAACGGCTCCCACAATCGCACCTGCAATGGCACCACCAGCTGCTCCCTTGACACCGAAAGTAATCGTTCCTATAACGGGAACTGCCGATCCAACTGTCCCTCCTCCAACGGCACCCACCAACGCTCCTGTCGCAGCACCACCAGCCGCACCTAGCGCCACACTCGCCAAAACGAATTTAATAAAACCCGCCAAGCTACCCACTTTTCTGATTTCGCGGTACATCACTTCGAGTTGACCTGCGACATTAGTCTGCAACACCGTCGCATATTTTTTAACCCCCTGATGACGTGATCCATTGGGATCTTCAAGAAGGTTCACTTGATGAGTTTGCTCATTAGCAACTCCATAGCGCATTCTTGTAACATTATTAACATCTACACCATTTGGATTTACTACAGCTGCCATAAATTACACCTATTTTTTATTAATGTTTAAAAAGTATTCAAACTCATAATAAATTATACAATTAAACTAATTAAAATGTCAATAAATATGTATATTATTAAATTTTCAAATAACAGACTGGTTATCAATGATTTAACACTATTTCCAGGGCTGCGTGTGGATCCACTTCGTAGCAATCCACTTCTCCCCCTTGAGAACGGGCACCCCGGCATGCAAAGTCATGGGGTCCACCTCCCCATCAGGGGTGCAGTTGAAAAAGAGGAGCGCGTTCCCCTTGACTGGCCTCACCATAATCTCAGCATAAGGAAAATCGGTTTCTCCCCCCTCATGTGTATCATCTAAATACATGATCACAGTCGCCATCCGTTGACCACCTAGGTTGACGTAATACGCCTCCCCCTCATTGGCGACATTGAAAAAGTCGTAATGGGGCTTATACTCTCCACCCTTCTCGTATTGTAAGACCTGGAGCGGCTCCCCATTTTCCTCCGGAAGCAGAGTCCACTCCGCAATCCGCTTCTCGATTCCTCTCAAAATCGAATCCTCTGAGTTATTTGAAAAAAACATCCCTAGGCTCGTTCGCCCCTCATCGACCTGGAGCTCCCACGTATCGGGCGCCACAATAGTGGAGGGCTGAAGATGGGGACGCG
>JAZJZV010000197.1:15487-20975 GCA_040389485.1 Chlamydiota bacterium | reverse complement strand
CAGGGCGCAATCCGGGCATTTCCTGAGAATCGAACCCAATCCACTGGTTCGTCACGAGAGAAAAACTCCATTCCTGCCGCAGATTGCTCAGCGCACGCGGAATAAATGAAAGAAATCCTGCAGCGTATGTTTTTCCATAAAAGTACTCGCCATCCCAAAAACTGAGCAGCCACGCAAAATCCCGCATATCGGAAAAGTTATTGCCATAGAACAGATGGAAAAAGAAATTGGCGGCCGACCCGGAAATGTCATTGATTCCTCGGCGCAATTGGCTTAGGTAAATCGCAAAAACAAAAAGCAGAGCGCAGCCCGATATTAACCACTTCCACTGAAATCTCCCCTCGCGCTGATATAGCTGATAAAGAACGAAGAAAAGAATGTTGAGAAGAAGAAGTCCCCTCATGCCGAAAAAGAGCGTCACAGCCAAGAGCAGGACAAAAAGGAAGAGAAAACTCTTTTTTCTCTCTTGTAAATAGCGCAGGGCCAATACGGAGAGGGCAATGGGAAACAGGGTCGCTGCCATATTGAAAATGGGGCGCAGCCAATTGCTCTTGAGGCAAGCTCCCCGCAGATTGAAAAATTCACCCATCTGGAACTGCATCAGCACGAGCCCCATCCCGATGGCAAAGACCGTGAGTGCCAGCGTCAAAACCACTTTTGTCGATTTCACATTTCTTTCAATGACATTGGAAAAAGGAGTGAATAGAGCGAAGAGTTTTCCCAATATGCCCTGGTTTGCGGTGAGGTCATGCCAATACCTCCCCACCCACACAAAAGCATATCCCAAAAGGCTGATCAAAAATGCCTGGTCGACAAAAGGCTCAAGAACGGCGTAATAGCCAGGGGCCATCACCGAGTGATAATGGGATGCGCTGAAAGGATAGAGCAAACAGGTGTTGAGAACGCAGGCAAGGAACAGGTTGAGATACCAAAAGTCGATTTTCCAACCCGTTTCTTTCGTGCTGCGGTACCAGCTGATAAAAAAGTGGAGAATGAACAAAAGATCGAGCGCCGCGATCAGGGGTGTGAACCTCAGAGTGCGGTAGCAAAGCTCGACCTTCTCCATCATACAGATAGTGCAGGCGTTCTGCCGTAAATGTCTTCAAATCGCACGATGTCATCTTCGCCGAGATATTCTCCCACTTGCACTTCGATGAGCTCTAAAGGCACTTTACCGGGGTTTTCGAGGCGGTGCAGATCGCCCTTGGGAACGTAGATGCTCTCATTTTCATGCACGTATTTTTCAACGGCTCCGATGGTGACCTTCGCTGTCCCCTTGACGACGACCCAGTGCTCGCTGCGGTGAAAATGCTTCTGCAGACTCAATCTTTGCTGAGGCTCGACGACGATCCGCTTGATCTTATACCGCTCCTTCTCTTCCAAAATGGCGAACATCCCCCAGGGGCGATGCGAAACGAGGTGTTCATCTGACTCTTTTGCCTTGCGTTTCTTGAGCTCTTCGACGAGCCCCTTGACGCGCTGTGACTCTCCCTTCTTGCCAATAAACAGGGCGTCCTCTGTTTCTACGATCAGAAGATCTTCGAGACCGATTGTCGAAATGAGCCGATCGCCTCCCATAATGAGACAGTTTTTGGTATCGATGTCGAGGACGTTGCCCACTTTGACGTTCTGGTTCCCATCTTTTTCCATCACATCGTAGACGCTGTCCCATGAACCGACGTCCGACCAAGTCACTTCGAGGGGAATCACCATGGTCTTTTTCGATTTTTCCATGATCGCGTAATCGATGGAGATATCGGGCATCTGAGGGAAATGGGCAACCGCATCAGCAAAGCTTCCCCCGCAATGGGCCACAATCTCAGGACAATACTCCTGCATTTCGGAGAGGAACGCGCCAATCTGGAACAGGAAAATCCCCGAGTTCCACAAGTACTCTCCCGACATCAGGTATTGCGATGCCTGTGAGAAAGAGGGTTTTTCCACGAATTCTTCCACTTTCACCGCCTCTTTGGGAGCAGAAGCCTTGGCCCTGATGTATCCATAGCCCGTCTCGGGAAAATGGGGACGGATTCCAAAAATGACGTGGCTACCCGACTGCGCGACAGTTTCGGCTTTTGCGACGGCATCTAAGAACACCTCATTGGGAGAGATCAGGTGATCGGAAGAGCACACCAGAAAGCATTCTTCCTCAGAAGCGTGTAAGATGTCTTGAAGGTATTTCACCGTGAGTGCAATCGCAGGAGCTGTATTTTTGCGTTCGGGTTCGACGATGATTTGCTTTTCCATCGCAGGGAGTAACTCCTTGGCCTGCGTCCGCACGAGATGGTAGTAGTCCTGATTGGTTACGATGTAGATATCGCTCGGAGCATATTTTCCCAAGAACCGCTCGATGGTCTTTTGCAAGAGGGTTCGCTCCTCGCCAAAATGCAAGAATTGCTTGGGAAATTGCTTGCGTGAAAAAGGCCACAGGCGGGTTCCGCTACCGCCGGCAAGAATGATGATCTTCATAAAATTCCTCAACTTTCTGTTGCACAAATGCGCGGTATTCTTCTTGAAATCTATGCTTATTAAAGCGCATTGCGTTTGCTCTTACAAGATGGGGATCAAATTCCATGCGCTCGAAAGATTCCACTGCTTGGATCAGACTAGGGATTGTTGGCTCCTCGAAAAATGCGCCTGATTGCCCTTGAACGACCGTCTCGACAGCTCCCCCTCTTCTCAGAGCAATGACGGGAGTGCCTGCTGCCTGTGCTTCAACGACAACGATTCCAAAATCTTCCTCTGCAGCGAAAATAAAGCCCTTCGCTCTCTTCATGTAATCGCGCACTGTAGCATCCGGCAGGTGGCCTAAAATTTCAACATTTTTCCCTGCCGCCGCCACAATTTTAGATCTCTCCGGGCCGTCACCAATCACAACCAGCCGCTTTTCCGGAAGGAAGGAAAATGCCTTAACGATCAGATCGATGTTCTTGTAGGGAACCATCCGCGATACCACTAGATAGAAATCTTCCTTTTGCGTTCCGAGCGCGATCTCTTCGACATCAACGGGAGGATAAATCACCGTCGATTCCCTGCCATAAACCTTTTTAATCCTCTTGGCGATGTAATGAGAGATCGATGCAAAATGGTCGACCCTTCCCGCTGTCGCCGCATCCCAGTTGCGCAAATAGTGCAAAGTAGGGCGTGCGATCATGCGCTGTAATTTGCCAAGCGGCTCGAGATACTGGTGTGTCAAATCCCATGCGTAACGCATCGGCGTGAAGCAATAGCACAAGTGCAGCTGGTGAGGATGGGTGAGCACGCTTTTGGCGACTGCATGCGAAGTGGAAAGAATGACATCGTATCCGCTCAAGTCGAACTGCTCAATCGCGAGCGGGTAAAAGGCGAGCAGGTAGCGATAGATGGACGCCGAGAAGGGGCATTTCTGCAGGAAAGAGGTGTGGACATCTGCGCCCTCGAGCGGCGTTCCCTTGAAATGTGCGCTCCGATGGAAAAGAGTGTAAATCGGCGCAGGGAACTCTTCGTAGATGGCAGAGAGAGTCTTCTCTCCACCGCCTACATTGATGAGCCAGTCATAAACAATTGCTGTTTTCTGCACATTCATCCCCGTGGCTACTGATCGCAGTATGCCACAGCAGATTGATAGATTCAAGCGCAGCACTTCTTGCTCTAAGTAAAAAAATAATGACTATATTACCAAAAATTGGTAACTTGTGATACCGTTGGAACTGAGAGTAAGGATGGATGATAGAACGTTCGATGCAAAATGGGTGGTAACTTACGCTAGTAGAGCTGAAAAACAGAGAAGGAAGTTGCCACAAAAAGTTCAAGAAACACTCGACTTACTTGCCTTGGAATTAGAAAAAGTGGGGCCCCTCCGAAGTAATTGGCCTCATTTCGGCCCTCTAAAAGGAAAAGGCCTACCAGAACACTCTTACCACTGCCACATTAAGAGTGGGCGTCCTACTTTCGTAAGTTGCTGGTTTATTGTAGATAAGAAATTAAAAAAGGTTGAGATATTTTATGTCGGTACTCACGAAAACGCGCCGTACTAGGCTCACGAGAAAGAAAGCCATCACCTCTCGTCCCAAGAAGCCAGAGGCAAGCATCCCTTGGCGAGAAGTTGCCAAGGCTAACATTAAGAAGTATTCTGAAACAGGACTGGCATTGCGGGGTGCAAGATTTAGAGCCGAGCTTACCCAGAAGCAACTGGCTGTCAAGCTGAAGGTGCTCCCACATCACATTTCAGAAATGGAGCATGGCAAACGTCCAATTAGTAAAAAAATGGCGCAAAAACTCTCGAAAATACTCAACATTGACTACAGGGTGTTTTTATAAAGGGAGCCATATAACTCCCCTACTCTCCCATTAAACCAAAGCAGTCTCGTCCATTTTCTCTACTTGCTTGGCGTACCCAACAGTATTGATGTCGTGGTCCATCATGATGCGCACGAGCTCATCGAGAGGAGTGCTGGAGCTCCAGCCGAGCACAGCTCTGGCCTTCTCGGGGTTGCCGATGAGAAGGTCAACCTCTGCAGGACGGAAAAACTCAGGAGAAACTTCGACGATGAGTTTGCCTGTACGGGCATCTAATCCTCGCTCGTCCACGCCTGCGCCTTTCCATTCGATGTCGATGCCAACGTGTTTGAAGGCGCTTTCGACGAATCTGCGGACGGTGGTTGTCTCGCCTGTTGCCAGAACAAAATCTTGCGGAGTATCTTGCTGGAGCATCATCCACATCCCTTCGACGAAGTCTTTTGCATATCCCCAGTCCCTTTTAGCGTCGAGATTGCCAAGAACGAGCGTCTCTTGTAGTCCTACTGCGATTCTCGCTGCGGCTAAAGTGATCTTTTTTGAAACAAAGGTCTCTCCGCGGCGGGGGCTTTCATGGTTGAAGAGGATCCCGTTACATGCATAGAGGCCATAAGATTCGCGGTAGTTGACAACGGCCCAATAGGCGTAGAGCTTGGCGACGCCGTAGGGAGAACGGGGATAGAAGGGGGTGGTCTCCGATTGAGGGATCTCTTGCACTTTTCCGTAGAGCTCCGATGTCGATGCCTGGTAGAAACGCGCTTGTGGGCAATTTTTGCGCATCGCTTCGAGAATGCGCAATACGCCAAGACCATCGACATTAGCAGTGTATTCGGGTACGTCGAAGGAAACCTTGACGTGGCTCATCGCTCCCAAATTGTAAATTTCATCAGGCAAAATGCTCGCAAGGAGCCTTTCAATGGAGGAAGAGTCGGAGAGATCTCCTTCGTGCATGTGGAAATTCTCATTGCGGGTGAGATGGGCAATGCGGCTGATGTTAGATGTCGAAGAGCGGCGCACGAGGCCATGAACGGAGTATCCCTTCTCAAGCAGAAGCTCAACGAGATAGGAACCATCTTGTCCGGTAACACCTGTAACGAATGCTTTTTTCACGACTCTCTCCTCTTGAATTGAATTTCAAAGACATTTTTGCGGATGATGCTTGCCAGGGACACGCTTGCACAAAAGATGAGTATGGCAACGGTGATTAAAAGGG
>JAZJZV010000197.1:2040-15477 GCA_040389485.1 Chlamydiota bacterium | reverse complement strand
TCCGCTTTTTTGTAATAGGGGTCCCAAGAGCCATTTACATAACACAGCAGCGCAAAAGGCGCCTGCAAATGGCAGCAGTACATCTTCAAAAAGCCACTTCTTTTTTTCCTCGGGAATCAGTTTGCGATGCATCAGATGGAGGTAGATGACCAGGAAGAAAAATTGCAGCAGCACCCAGGCAATCGCTGCGCCTACCATTCCGTAGGAAAAGCTGAGAATGAGCATCGTTGGAAAATAGAGGACGAATGCGCAGGCGCTCATGACGATGGTGAGACGCATCCACTGGTGTGCGAGCTGCAGGCAATGGGGCATGAAGCCCAAACAGCTCAGGCAGGTACCGGCGATGAGCAGCGAGGCAACGACGTAGCTATTGGCGACGACATCGGGATTCTTGCACCACTGCGTCAATACTTCCCTGGAAAAGAAGAGGAAAAAGAGAGTGATGGGAAAGATAATGATCGACATCCACTGGGCTCCCTGGTGGTAGCTGTGAACGAGCTCTTTTGTCTCTTTCTTCGCAACGCAGAGGGAAAACCGAGGACCAAAAATCGTGTTCAGAATGGCGCAAAGCCCAAAGATCCCATTGACGAGCGTCCAGGAAAAGCAGTAATAGCCGAGAGACTTGAGGTCTAGATAGTGGCTGAGGACGATTTTATCGATGTGCAAGGTGACGATATTGATTCCGGCGATCATGCTGATCTTCAGCGCTTTTTTGCCCGTTTCAACGAAAACGCCTTTATCGAGACGCCCCTTCCAAAATCCACCGTCGGTCAATCGCCAAAGGGCAATGGCAGTGGCGGATGTCTGCAAAAAGCCAGTAATCATCTGCGCGAGCAAGAAATTGTAAATCGTCGGGCTCAAAAGAGTGATCGCAGCCACAGCAAAGAGCGCACGCGCGGTTGCAGAGAGCAACTGAATCTTGTTGACGATGTCTTGTCGTTGAAGCCCGAGCAGTCCCCCGTTGTAAAATATGCAGGGCCACTGGACGATGACAATCCCTCCCATGAGAGAGATGACTTTTTTGAGGTCGAATTGATCAGACGCAACGTTGGAAAACCAGGTCCGTGCAACGACATCGGAAAAGAGATAGAAGATTCCAAGGAGGATCAGTGCAGCAGACCAATAGAGTATCTCGCCTGTTCGGAAGAGATTGCGGATCTCAGTGCGCCTATCATTGGCTATATAAGAGGCAGTAGTAAGTGTCGTAGCTCCACCGAAACCAAAATCGAACAGGCACATGATCGCCTGGATGGAAAAGGTGATCCCTACGATCGCATAGGATTCGATTCCGAGCACGCGGATATAAAACGGCGTGAGAATCAGCGCAAGTACGATCGCCCAAGCTCTTGCGCCATAAGCGAGCAAAATATTATTTGTGATCGAGAGCAATAGTCTCTAGCCTCAAAGTTTAGGGCTTCTTGCTGGATGCAATTGCCAGATCGAACACCGACAGGTATTTTTCCGCTGTCATTTCCCAGTTAAACCGACTAATGGCCTTTAAGGAATGCTCCGCATTCTCTCTAGCCTTGTCGGGGTTATCGAGTAAGTAAGCGATTTTGTCAGCAATGTCATCCGCCGAGCGGGGGTTGAAAATCGCCGCTTTCACATCGTGGTAGGCGACGTGCTCGAGGAACGGAGGGATATTGGACATCGCAACGGGAATGCCGCGCGACCACGCATCAAATCCAGGGCCATTGCCCCCTTCGTAAAGGGAGGAATTGACAACGATCTGAGCGGACTGGATGAGTCCATCAATTTCGACGTTGTCGACATAACCGAGACCATAGATATTTTGAGGGGCCATTCCGAGCTCAATCCCTTCGGGGCAAGACCTGCCATTATAAATTTCCGTTCCAATCCCGACGATAACAAGAGGGATGTCATACCCTCTTTTGCGCAAGATCTCCGTGGCCGCCATGAGGGGACCTAGGTTTTTGTGCTGAGAGGCATTCGTCGGCGCCAGAAGAAATTTTTTGGGCAGCTTGAACTTCTGATGGATTTTTTCAATGGTCGCCTCATCGATCTGCGATAAGTTGCTCATCGGCGCAATGGGTGCCACGTGAACCTTGTCGCCAAACTGAGGATAAAATTTCTGCACCTCTGTCTTCATGTACTCTGTAGAGACGACAGGCGTCATGTGTTCGAGAAGGATGGGAGTATGAACCTCGAGGAATTTTTGAATCCAAGGGGCAGCCATTCCTGCTCCGAACCAGTAGCGGAAGTTAAAATCGTGAAAAATGCCCACCATCGGACATTCCAAATCAGGGCATTTGAGGTGAAACGGCCATGTGAAGAAGGCCACGTCAAAATCTTGGACAACTTGCTGGAGCTCTTTGTCGAGTCTTCCTGAAAAGTAAACGGGTAGGAGTGAGAGCAATCCCTCTAATTTCCGCTGCAAAAGCGCAATGATGTGGCGACTCCCCTTGATCCCGAAAATGTCCCTTCCGGACCATGTCATGGAGGAAAGACGACGCACCTTGATCCCCTGAGCGCGAGCGATCTCTTCAATGTTCTCCCTTTCAATCCCGCGTGGGTTGCCAAAAAAAGTGATTTCGAGGTCTGGACGCACCTTTTGCATCGCAGCAAGCAAGGAGCGCACGACGCGCGAACCGCCGCCCGGATTAGAAAGATGGTCGATCACAGCAATTTTCATCAGTTCACCTAGTTTTGTCACGTCATTCTAGCGAATGCCAGATTTATTCACTATATGGCAGTGAGCATTGGAAGTAAGACTGATTCATTTAGAGTTCGAAGTTGGAGTAGGGCTTCAAAAGACATGTCGGATGGGGCGTCCGAAGGGGCCCTGGCTCACGTCGACTCGCAGAGCCCATTTTCAAGAAGACCATCGCTTCTTTTATCTCTCGATAAATTCCTACGCCCTTGAGATCGGATGGGACGATTGTTAGTGGGATAAGTCTTTGGGTTGGATTTAAGATTGGCTCTGCGAGTCGATGGGAGCAGGGGCCCCGCCAAGAGGACGCACGTCCGGCGGGGAGCGACCACACGAGCAGCCGATGGACTCAGATGGCAAAGCAAAATCGCAGCGCAGGAAAGCCCAAAGGGTGGGGGGCGATCAGTGCTTTGCACGGCCCCCTTCCGAGCACGTGATTTGGCAAAGCCAGATGAGTCTCAAAGGGGCCAGCGGGGCGATCGGGACACGCAGTGCCAGATCCCCGACATGTGTATAAGAAGCCCTAATCCAACTTATCAGAATCCTACTCTAATGCAGGATCAACCTCTCTTTCTTTCATATCGAAGCTGACGTAGAAGAAACAACAAAGAGAGAGAAAGAGTAAGCGCATTTTCAGGTTCATGAGGATGTACTTGTCGCTGGTTCCCGCCAATAGGAGGAGGAGAAGACAGCAGAAGAGCACCTTGGATTCTGGGCTCCATCTTTTTTTAAGACTTTTTTTGAATACCGAGAAGAGAAAGAGGAGAAAGGCGCTCAGGCCGATGAGACCGGTTTCGGAGGCGATCAGCAAGTAGATGTTGTGCACCTGAGAAGAAAGCGGGCGCGCCTTTCCTTCGGGGCAATACTGAGGAAGTGCAAATTGAAAATTGTTGAACCCCACGCCTAAAAAGGGATTGCTCCGGACCATCTGAAGCGCCACATCCTGATAGAGGATGCGCTCCTTGTCTGCTCCGCGAGTGATTTCATTGTAATTGACGATCCCTCCTCGGCAGAAAAAAGGAGGATAGAAAAGGGTGAGACACACCGCCCCGGTGACAGCAAATGTCGCTACAAGCCGAATGAGTCTACTGCGGTTCGGTGAGCGCCACTGGTAGGCGAGAAATAGGAGCGTGGTGCACACGAGAAAGAGGATGGCCGACCGGGAAAAGGTGGTGCAGAGGGCAAATAGAAGGACGGGTAAAGCCATTTGCAACCCGATTTGCCTTTTACGACTCTCTTCACGCATGTAGAGGAAACTGGTGATGATGATCGAAAAGGATAACAAACAGCCCAGATCGTTGGCATGTCCCATCGTCCCTGACGCTCTCAGCAAGATGATTCTCGCCGTCTGGACGGGAAAGAGGGCATCGGGAAGCCAGCGGTAGCCCAGAGGATTAGAAAAGCCCTGGTAATGAATGGGCGTCTCTCCCATCCATCCCAAACCTACCTTGTGCTGCAAGAAGTACTGGCTAATCGCAAGTGCGGACTCGATTAAAGCAAAGCACAGAACGATCCAACAAAAGCTGAGAAACCATTTTTTAAAATCGATTTTTTCAAATGCGATTTTCAGAATGTTGAAAAAAAGAACTGCAACGAAGAATTTGAGGATGACGAGATAGTGGATCAAATAGTGAGATGTCGAGGAGAGCGTCGCTGAAATCCACGCGATCACTAAAAATGCGGCGAGGTATTTGGAGGGGCCATCCCAAAAGAATGTGCGTAGTGAAATGCGGAATTTAGAGAGAAGAAGCAGTGCGGCTGCGATGATGCACACATCGGTTGCAAAAAAATAGAGGTGGTGGGAAAAGCCGGCGGGGATGGTCAGATCTGTGGGAATAAGTGCGCGTGAGGCTCCTCTTAAAAAATGATTGAGCCGCTTCTGAAAGGGAAGCACTAGGAAAAAGAGCAGCAGCAGCTGTGGATAGCGCTGTATGACTTTGATCATCTATTCGCCCTCTAACATCTGCAATTTCTGGTAGTGTTGCAGAAGATCTCTGAAATGTGCAGCATCCTCAAACCGGAGCTCCTTGGCTGCCTTTCTCATCTCTGTCTCGCACTCTTTGATTTTTTCTTCAACATCGTCGGCGGAAAGATGTGCGGAGGGCTGGTCTTCTTCTTTGAGCTTTTCGACCACTTCTCCAAAGGTCTCTGCGAGATCCTGGATCTGCTGGCGTTTGGCTGAGCGTGGAGTGATCCCATGTTTTTCATTATGGGCTTGCTGTAGGGCACGACGCTCTTGCGTGATCGCCAGCGTTTTTTTGATCGACTCGGTCATTTTGTCGGCGTACATGATCACTCTTCCATCGACATTCCGCGCTGCTCTACCACAGGTTTGGACGAGCGCTGTGACTGAGCGCAAAAAACCCTCTTTATCGGCATCGAGAATGCATACGAGGGCCACCTCAGGGATGTCGAGCCCCTCTCTCAGCAGGTTGATGCCCACGAGCACATCAAAAATCCCATTGCGCAAATCCTTGATGATCTGGACGCGTTCCAAGGTATCGATATCGGAGTGGAGGTATTTGGCTTTGACTCCAATTTCCGTGAGATATTTGGAGAGATCTTCCGAGAGTTTTTTTGTGAGGGTGGTGACGAGAACGCGCCTCCCTTTTGCTGTCTCTTGGCGGATCTGTTCCAGGCAGTCGTCGACCTGCGCTTCTGCAGGCTTGATGGTGATTTCGGGGTCGAGAAGACCTGTGGGCCTAATGATCTGGTGCACGACATCGCCCTCTGCCTCCTGCACTTCCCATGGGCTGGGGGTGGCGGAGACGTAGATCACTTGTTTCATGCGTGCATAAATTTCTTCGAATTTCAAGGGGCGGTTGTCAAAGGCAGAAGGGAGACGGAAACCAAACTCGATGAGGGACTGCTTGCGCGCCCTATCGCCGTTGTACATGGCGTGCATTTGAGGGAGGGTTTGGTGGGACTCATCGATGAAGAGAAGATAATCTTCGGGGAAATAGTCGAGTAAGCAAGGAGGCGCTTGGCCGGCTAAGCGACGGCTGAAGTGGCGGGAGTAGTTTTCGATTCCCTTGCAGAAACCGATCTCTTTCATCATTTCGACATCGTAGCTCGTGCGTTGATGGATCCTTTGCATCTCGACGAAGCGGCCCTCCTGCTCAAAGAGGTGATGCCTTTCCTTGAGCTCTTCCTTGATCGATTCGATGGCGAGTAGGCGCACCGACTCTGGGGTCACGTGGTGGGAGCCCGGATAAATAGTAACGTTTTCGAGCCGCTGAATCACTCTTCCCGTCAGGGGATCGATCTCGCTGATCCTATCGATCTCATCTCCAAAAAACTCGACGCGGTAGGCCCGTTTTTCTTCATAGGCGGGCATGATCTCGAGGACATCTCCGCGCGCTCTAAAAGTGGATCGCATCAGATCGAAATCATTGCGCTTGTAGTGCATCTCGACGAGATGGAGGAGGATGTCGTCCCGCCGGCGCTGCTGTCCCACTTTAATCGAGAGGACCATCTGGCTGTAGTATTCGGGAAGTCCCAAACCATAGATGCAAGAAACGGAGGCCACGATGATGACATCGGTCCTTTCGATGAGCGAGCGGGTGGCGCTAAGGCGCATCCGGTCGATCTGGTCATTGATGGCCAGATCTTTTTCAATGTAGGTGTCTGTTCGCGCGATGTAGGCTTCGGGCTGATAGTAGTCGTAGTAAGAAACGAAGTACTCGACGGCATTGTTTGGAAAGAATGCTTTGAATTCTTGGTACAGCTGGGCGGCGAGAGTCTTATTATGGGCGATGATGAGCGCGGGCCGCTGAAAGCGTGCGATGACGTTTGCCATCGTGAACGTTTTCCCTGATCCGGTGACCCCGAGAAGAACCTGCGCTTTCTTCTTCGCTTTTAGCCCTTCCTCCAGGCGGTCAATTGCCTGAGGCTGGTCGCCGCAAGCGATAAAGTCAGTTTTGAGCTGAAACATGGGCATCTATGGGTGCAGCAGGTTCGACACTGGCGGCGTACTGCGGCTTTGGAATGTATTTTGCTCCTGCCATCGTCGACACTTGAATGAAAAGGATCACCGCGGAAAAGGCCAAAATCCCGAAAAGCGCGGGCTTTCCTCCCGACATTTGATACGGGGAAGAGGTCATTTTGCGGTATCTTCCGATCCACACCATGAGCACGGGCATGATCCCAAAGAGGATCACAGCGCAAATACCGCCAGCAAAATTGAGCGCTTTAAAAAACAGCTGCGGATAAATGATGGAGAGGACAAGAGGGGGTAAGAGAGCCAAAACGCATAGGCTGGAACTCTCCTGTTTTTTGTAGTCGATCTTGAGTCCATCGGCAAGAAAGTGGACGAGGCTCAAGGATTGGGCCAAGAAGGAGGTGAGGATGGCGAAGAACGCTAAGCCCTGCGAGAAGGTGCGGATCCAGGGAGAATGGATGATAGCAGCGATGGACTGAGAGGCCTCGTGGTCGTTTTTAAGGCTGACTAAGATGCCGTGAGGACCTTGGAGAGGAACAATCCCCAGCACGAAAAATTCCCAGATGAGGTAAATCCCAAGTGCCATGAGGCTGCCGCCGATGATGGTGAATCTCACCTTTTTTAGATCGCCATTGAGGTAAGAAGCGAGGCTTGGGATCATATTGTGGAAGCCAAAAGCGATGACCAAGATGGGAAGAGCAGCAGGGGCATAAATGGCATTGGTGCGGTGAAGCAAACCCGTCTTAACAAACTGTGCTCCGACAAAGAGGAGCAGCACAAAAAATCCGATTTTTGCAAACATCAGTCCGCGATTGCATATGTCGACTTTGCGGGTTCCCCGGTAGACGATGGCGCCAAATAATAACACGAAGAAAAGAGATCCCAGCCAAGCGGGTAAGTTGACGTTGAACGTCAGTCGAAAAAATGAATTTGTGAGGTTGCCAATGCCCGAAATGTAGGCGACGAGCAGTGCATAAAAGAGAAAGAGGTATGTCGTCGAACAGACGAGCTGCCCGCCTTTTCCGAGCGAGTGGTTCACCATGGTGAGCAGATTGACGCTTCTGTTGAACCCGCCATAAACCTCGACGAGCAATAGAGCTGTCGCGGTCATGAACACCCAAGCGAGAAACATCATCGACACGGAAGGGAAAAAACCCGAGAGCCCAGTGATAATCGGCAATCCGAGCATGCCTGCACCAATGCAGCTTCCCGCAATCAGAAGCATTCCACCAACGACGCTACCCTTCTTGTCATTCATGGATGCTCCTCTCCATTTTCTTCTCAAAGATTCGAATTTCTTGTCCCAGTCTTCCGAGTTCGTAACCGTCGAAATCGACAAACCTGAAGTAGCGCTCAAAAGAGGGGAGGACTTTGCTCACCTGCTTGGCAAGTTCTTGTGCAATGAACCGGTAATTGGGGTGTCCAGCAGGCGCTGAACGCAGCTCGCATAGCCATTGCAAAGAGCGCAAGTTCACGTGGAAATACCAGTGGATGTTATAGGCCATCGGAACGGCGTATTGCGCTTCTTCAGGAAGCTCTTCCGCCATCGCTTCATAGGCCACCTTGGCCTCTTCCATAGCATCGCGATAAGGTTTTTCCATCTCTGTGCCGACAATTTCACTCGGAACATAGTACCCCAGGCTGCAGCCCAGCAATTGTCTTTCCTGGGTGAGCATGCGGTGGCGGTGCAGGTCACGGTAAATGCCAAAATCGGAAACAATTTCAAAAGTGAAGGTCGCATGTTCGAGCGCGCGCGGCGACTTATGCCGGCGGTTTTCTCTGAAATTGGAGGCGGAATCGAGAATGCGGCTGAGCTCTTCTTCTGGGAGCATGCGGCATGCCTCTTGCAATTCATAAAGTCCTGCATCCGTGTGCTCAAAGAGCAGCGCTGCAGCGACTTTCAGGGGGGCTTCTTCATCGTAGTTGATCAGCCTCACCCCCGGATTCTGCATTTTTCCAGCGGTTGAAGTGTGGCGGTCGGCGAGAAGCTTGAGATCATTGCCGAGTTGCTCGCGGAACTGGGAAAAGGAGCGCTGGTATTTGTGAGCCGGATCAGCTCTGCGGATAAAGGAGGGGATGATTTTGGAAAGTTCCTGATAGGATTTTTTCCCGATGTCCTGCATTTCAGCAAGATTGTGCGCATTGAGTTTTTGGATGAGGGACTCGAAAAAGCGCCCATTGCCAAACACGCCCATGTTCGTCAGCGCGCTTGCAGGAAGCAGGCCGCGCAGACAGTCGAGCACTTTGGCACGCAGCGCCGCGGCATAAGCCACTTTAGAGACTTCATGCTCTTTCGGAAATTTTTTCTCCAGCAGCTCTGTCAAAGGAGGAATTAGAACAGAGTACGTCTCAAATAGTTTGTTGCACATCTTGAGGTAGGGCTCGCGGAACGCCGATGTCATGAGGATGGGCTCGCGATAAAAGAGGTATTCGCCGTCGACCTTTTGGTCAAAGTAGACGTAGCGAGTCGATTTTTCGAGAGGAGAGCCTCCGATTCGACAATCTTCGATATTTTTCGCTGCCAACATCGAGACGTTCTCGATCGCAAAATGGGCGCCGCCGAGCTCGCCGATGGAATCATCGCCATAACCATCGAGGATCCGATCGTAGAAGTTTTGCGCCTTCTTGATCCCCATGATCTGGTCTTCGAGGCTCTCTTCCGGATCGGTATGGTTTGCCGTTCCAGCGATCGCTGCAAATGCAGTCTCCTCATTGAGGATAAAATCTTTTAACAGCAAAGAGCGCAGGCACAGGCTAGAGCGCGAGTACCGCGAAAAAAGAGCTCCTTTGATGACCTCAGGAAGGTTGCGCAGCGCAAAAACATTGCTGGATGTGTTTGTCACATAGCGTTGAAGTATCTTGATCTGGCTTTCGGTAAATTCCTCATACCCTTCGAACATGCATCGACCTCTATCCTTTATATTCACGAAGAGAATACCCTAGCGTCGCACATTGTCCTCTTCGCAATCAAGCGAAAAAACAAGACCCTACTCCCCCCTGCCACTATAGAGCGACAAAAAATGGAGTGCATTTCTCGATGTCTTAGGGTATACAAATCAAGAGCAAAAAGCTGACGCTTAAAATTTACTTTTGATAGATGCTGCGAGACATTCAAATGATAGAGACAGAAACACTTCCCAGTTCACTCTTGCAACGTCCGCGCCGCAACCGCAAGAGCGCCGCAATCCGCTCTCTCGTGCAAGAGACACAGCTAACTCCGCGCGATCTCGTCGCTCCCTTCTTTCTCATCGAAGGACGAGAAAAGCGCCAATCGATTTCTGCACTGCCGGGAATCGATCGGCTCTCCATCGACCTGATCCTCAAAGAGGCAGAAGGACTTCATGCTGCGGGAGTGCCCGCCATTGCCCTCTTTCCCGTGATCGATCCCTCTTTTAAAGATCCTATCGGCTCTTATGCTCTGAACCCGGAAGGAGTCGTTCCGCAGGCAGTGCAGTACCTCAAAGAAAAAATTCCTTCTCTGTGCGTCATCACAGATATCGCTCTCGATCCTTTCACCAGTCACGGACACGATGGGATTCTCGGAGACTGTGATGAAGTGCTGAATGATGAGACGGTGGAGGTGTTGGCCCAGATGGCCATTCTTCATGCACAAGCAGGCGCAGACATCGTCGCGCCCAGCGATATGATGGATGGAAGAATTCAGGCGATTCGCCGCGCACTAGATGCCCACGGCCATCAGAACACGAGCATTTTGTCCTATGCAGCAAAATACGCCTCTTCCCTCTATGCCCCTTTTCGCCATGCGCTGGGATCGGGTCTAAAAAGCGGTGACAAGAAAGGGTATCAAATGAATCCCGCCAATGTACGCGAAGCGTTGCGGGAGGCATCTCTTGACGAGATGGAAGGAGCCGATATGCTCATGGTCAAACCCGCCCTCTATTATTTGGATGTCATTTCCAAAATCAAAGAAAACACCCACCTGCCTGTGTGCGCCTATCACGTCAGCGGCGAGTATGCCATGGTCATGGCTGCCCACGAAAGAGGGATGCTCAATGCCCCCCAAGTCTTTTTGGAAGCGCTGCTGAGCATTAAACGGGCGGGCGCCGATTTCATCTTCACTTATGCCGCCTCGCAAATCATCCCATTAATTAGTTGAACCGGTACCTCTCCTCTTCGAGAGTCCAGTAGAGCTGCTTTCCAGTGGCAGCTCTTGCTCCAACATCGCGCAGCCAGGCGGCCATCGCGTAGCCAATATAAGTGCGGCTGCTTTGGCGCAAGAAGAAGTCAAGGGGCATCGCAAAGGCAAATCCCTTGTCATAGTAGGTGTGGCCGTTGACGTGGTCATGGCCGTTAGTGATGGTGTACCACAGCGAAAAGCGCAGGCCGCTTTTGAAGTACCTGCCTACAGTGAAACGGACTCCCTTATCTTTAGCGAGGAACTGGCCGACGCTCACGAGAAAGTCGATATTGAGCGGCTTCCAGTCGTAGTATAAATCGAGAAAGTACTGGATGCCGATGAAAGGGACTTTGACGTACTTGTCTCCGCGCAGCTGCAATGTGGTGCGGGAAAACTTAATCCCATGGTAGTCCCGTTTGGGCACGGCGGCAAACTCTGCGCCGATCGCCCAGCGAGAATTGACTGGGTAGTAGAGCAGCTCAGTGGCTGCTCCGCCGTAGGCGGGTTCAAAGTAACCAAGAGCTAATCGATAGAAGAGCCCTTTGCCGAGATTCCAGCTGCGCTGGAGGTAGGCCTGTTCCATCGAAAAGGAATTGGTCATGAAGTACTTAAGCGTATCGGTGCGCACGATGAGTTTTCTCGAGGGATTTGCCACATCGGGCCCGCCGAGCCCCTGCATGCTCGATTTGATCGAATAGCTCAGCTGGAACTTATAGTAGACCTGATTGAAGATATAACCTTCGGGCGAGGCGACGGCGCTGATGTTGTATTTGAATTTTCCCGACGAGCTACCAAAGAACGTCAGCAGGCGAGGGCGGATCGTGAAAAGCCAAATCGGTTTTTGCCTCTGAAAAATCTGAGCGTGCTCATACGGACTTGGTTGAGCGGGAGCCTCTCGCATGGGGGCTACCGTTTCTAACTCAAAGTCGCTGATGACCCCATTTTTCCACTTCTGCAAATCTTCCAGTCGATAGCGGTAAGCTTGGCAAGGCAGGGCGTCTGCTTCGACGACGACGAGGATCCATTTGATATCAGAAGGAGTGAGAGCCGCCAAAACATGCTGCACGCGATCGCGCACCACGCGCTCTTCGCGGTAGCGGTTGTTGACAATTTTCAGCCACAGCCCTTGATTTCCTTCTTCGTCATGACACAAAAAGGCGGTGTATAAGTCGAGCCCCTGGTCGCTGAGCGCATAGGCGATTTCCTGAGCAAAATCGCGCTCTGTCCGGACAATGCCCAAAGGCTCTGTGTCGACGGGAGAGGTATATACGGAAGGATCCTTATCCTTGGGAAACAGGCCAGCGGAGGTTCCCAGAGGGTAGCGCAAGGATGCAGATCCTGCCACCTCAGTTCCTCGGACGGAACTCACCGAGAGTTGAAGTACGTCCCAGGCGACGGTGGAGATCCCTCCATTGATGCGCGATTTGACCGTGCGTCCGGAGGGGTGCTCATGCTCATGCTTTTTGTAATTGTTTGCGTCGTATTCTGCGATAAAAGTGAGCTCTTTCAGCAAAGGCACATCCAGCCAGCGGAAAGGGCTCCACGCAACGCCGCCGAACCACCCCTTCAGTCTGCCTTTTCCCCAACCCAGGGTGCATTCGAGGTTCCAATCCAAAAATTGTTTTGTCGCAACAATATATTTGGAGTTGAAGCGCTTTGTTCCAATAAAGTCATCGGCACCAATAGAGATCTGGGGGAGCATGGGGTAGCCATCTTTGGGCGTGAGAAGCCCCAGCTTGACATTCCCGATCCTTTCGGCGTCGTCGCCAAACCCCTCGTGACCAAAGTTTTTCTCTGTAATCCCCTTATAGACGCGGTAGTTGAGCGCTAGCTCCAGTCGATCGAACATCTGAAAATTGAGCCCATAGATATCATAGGGCTTGACGATCGCAGCTCCTATCCCAATGGCGCCAGCAGCTGGCATGCGGGCAGAGGGCATGTTGAAATACCCACCCACCATGGAAAAGTTATAGAAGAAGGGGAGCTCATCCTTGAGCTCTTTGTTGATTTTGCAGACCAAATCGAGGTCGCGAAAGAGGGTCCCCTCCTCTTCTACGTTAAACATGTCGGCAGCAACAGGGGCAGAAATAATAGCCAATATGAGGCAATTGCAAAGCTCCAAGCCACGGAAAAGACGATGATTTTGACGTAGCTTGGAGCATTGCAATCGCTTCAATATGCCCAAAAAGAATTTCATCCCTCTCGCTACCTCAACTTTGCAGCTCTCTATAAGAAACTAGGGGTCAGACTCTAAAGTGAAATACTGTTTTTGGCAAGAACTTGAGGGGAGGAGGACCTATCCGAGTAAAAGGTTTCAGCCGGGGTGCTTCAAAAGAACTCGAGAAATTGCGCATTCATGGTATATACTGCGTCCACTTGAAAGTGGGAGTTTTGCCTTATCCGAAGGAGCATCTTCGGCGCCCGCAATCTCTCCAACTTTTAAGCGTCAGCAATATAGTTTAACTTTCAATTGAAGATAATTTCCTCCCAAACTATACTCGGCTCCTATGCACGACATTTCCATTACAGTAAGGGTATTTCATGGGTTATCTTAAGGATTTTAGCACGCACGTCGCCAATCATGACTTCGTCGGTCTTTCGAAACTATGGGAAGAATACTGCTCAGGAGATGAAATTGATCCTGAAGAGGTCTGCGAGATCCTGCGCAATGTAAAAAAATCTGAAATC
>JAZJZV010000197.1:0-2030 GCA_040389485.1 Chlamydiota bacterium | reverse complement strand
GATCGCGACGACCCGCCGGCGCTGCTCGCCGAGCGCGCGCACCAGCGCCGCGAGCGTCGTGGTCTTGCCGGTCCCCGACCGCCCAGCGATCACGATCAGCCCGCGATCGCCGAGCCATTCGGCCGCCACGTGGAAAGAGTCATTCACCTGTGGCAAAAATTGCCTGAGACACCCGCTTCTAATGAACTCCTCAAACTCATCGTCGACATTCAAACGACAAACCAAGAATATCTCTACGACTTGACGATGGCTTACTTAAAAAATAACTACTCTGAAGACAAGCACTTTGCCGATAAAATCCGCCTCATTGGGTTGCGCACTAAGGGCAAATTCCAGGGAGCCATCAGCCATTTCGAGCTTCTCACTCACATGGAGAAAGGAAACTTCGTCTTCCACACCAGCGGTTGGGGAGTGGGTGAAATCCTCGACGTCTCCGTCGTGCGCGAACAGCTCAGCCTCGAGTTCGATTACGTGCCGGGAAGAAAAGAAATGTCTTTTTCAACGGCATTCAAAACCTTGGTTCCCATCCCCAAAGACCACTTTCTAGCGTTGCGCTTTGGAAGCCCCGACCTGTTAGAAAAACAAGCAAAAGAAAATTCTGTAGAGACCATTCGCTTGCTCCTACGCGATTTAGGTCCTAAGACTGCAGCAGAAATCAAAGATGAGCTGTGCGAGCTCGTCATCCCCGCTCCCGATTGGACGCGTTGGTGGCAAGGCGCTCGAGCTAAAATTAAAAAAGACACGATGATCTCCACGCCAGAAGACATCCGCGAAGCTTTCTTTCTGCGCAAAAGCGAAGTTACACACGAACAAAGACTGCAGCAAGTTCTCGAGAATAAGCCCGATGCCAATACACTCATCCAAATGGTGTACAGCTTCATGCGCGATTTTCCAGAGACGCTCAAAAACAGCGAATTCAAAGCTAGCCTCGTCGACAAACTCACGCAGATGCTCTCCTATAAGGAGATCAATAAAACTCAAGAGCTGCAACTCCAGTTTTTCCTCTTGGACCTCAACGGCGCGAAAGATTCTTCCGTCATTTCAGAGATCATTCAATCCGCTCCCTCCATTGAAGAGCTCCTGGGCCAAATCGAAGTGCTCAGCTTAAAGAAGCGCGTGCTCATTGAAGCGAGCAAGCTGAGAGCAGACTGGAAAGAGATCTTTTTAACCCTTATTTTCAAGCTTGATCAAGCGCCACTGCGCGATTACGTTCTGACGGAACTCATGTCTGCCAAAGTCGATGAAGAACTCAAAACAAAGATCCAGAGCCTCTGCATCCATCCCGCGCAGTACCCAGATGCGTTTCTGTGGTACTTCCAAAAGATCCAGACTCAGGCAAAGATCCCCTTCAACAACAAAGAAGGCAAAATCCGCTTTTTTGAAGGGCTGCTCATCCTGCTTAGTTCCATCGAAAATGACGCTGAAGAGCGCGACCTCGTCAAAAAAATCCACGCCATCATTACCGGCGGCCGCTTTGCCATCGTCCGTCAAATCATGGAACTTTCCAACATCGAGGAAGTGAAAGAATTCTTACTCCTTGCCACCAAGTGCCATTCATTTAGCGACCACGATCAAAAGATCTTCCATTCACTTGCAGAAGTAGCACATCCCTCACTTGCCAAAGTGAGCAAGAAACACGAAAAATCTGCAGCAGAAGACATCATCTGGACAACGGCTGAGGGCTACCAAAAAGTGCAGACGCGCATCCAACAGATTGCCACTGTAGAAACGGTGGAGAACGCCAAAGAAATCGAAGTCGCAAGAGCTCACGGGGATCTGCGAGAAAACGCTGAATTCAAAGCCGCACTCGAAAGACGCGACAGGCTCCAGTCAGAACTCAAGACGCTCTCTGACCAGATGAATAAGGCAAGAGTCATCACCAAAGACGATATCATGGCTAACGAAGTGAGCATCGGCGTCATCGTCGATTGTTCCAATGCGAAAGGACAAAGCGTGACCTATACGTTGCTCGGTCCTTGGGACGCCGACCCTGAAAAGAACATTCTCTCTTTCCAATCCAAGCTCGCTCA
>JAZJZV010000196.1:651-10089 GCA_040389485.1 Chlamydiota bacterium | reverse complement strand
ATACTCGTTATCCCTGGTCCCTGGGATGTCCAATCGCTTGGCGGTGGCACCCGTGGCGATGATAATCGCATCTGCCTGGACGGTGGTCGTCGATCCGGTAACGACGTAGGGAGAACCGCTCAGGTTGACTGAGAGAACGTCTTCTGTCAAAATCGTCGTCCCGAACTTCTCTGCCTGCTTACGCATGCGGTCCATCAGCTCAGGCCCTGTAATCCCTTCTGGGAAGCCCGGAAAGTTCTCCACTTCGGTCGTCGTCATCAGTTGCCCACCTGCGGGGCCTGAAAAGAAGCCCTCGTAAACCAGGGGGTTGAGGTTCGCTCTCGCTGCATAAATCGCTGCCGTATAGGCCGCTGGGCCCGATCCAATAATGACTAACTTGCGTCTTTCCATGGTAAATCTCTGTGTAGTGATCTCTATTTTGAGAAAATTCATTGTAGGTAAGCCCTCCAATTTCCCAGAAGAAAAAAATTGTCCTTTTTTTTCCCCATGTCATGAAAATTGCTATGCAATAAACCTATAATGGCCATAAAATTGCGGTTTATACCAAACGTAACTCAAGAGTCGGATCGGCTGCGCCAAAGCCAATTCTTGAGTTACGTTTGGTATATCAGGGTTTCCTAAGAGGAGGGCACAAGAGAAGAGATGCGCAGCATTAAGCTCGAGAGACTCAAAAAAACGATCAATGGGGGAATGATTATCCCCGAAGTCACTCTGCATATCCCTGCAGGGAAGTTTTTCGCCCTTCTTGGGCCAAGTGGTTGTGGCAAGACCACTCTCCTGCGACTCATCGCGGGTCTCGAAAAGGCAGATGCTGGCAAGATTTTCTTGGGCGATAACGACATTTCGGATTGGCCCATCCACAAGAGGCCTGTCAACATCGTTTTTCAAAACTACGCCCTCTTCCCTCATCTCAACGTGTTTGACAACGTCGCCTATAGCCTCAAGCTCAAAAAGCTTCCCAAGGCCGAAATTGAGAGAAAAGTCCTCAAAATCCTCGAAGCCTTCCACCTCGAAAGCCACATCTACAAGTTAACGAGCCAGCTCTCCGGCGGTCAACAGCAACGGGTTGCCTTAGCACGGGCGATCGTCAACGAACCCGATGTTCTTCTGCTCGACGAACCACTCGCTGCTCTCGACTTTAAACTCCGCGAGCGCATGCTGATCGAGCTCATCGAATTGCAAGACAAACTCAAGACGACCTTTATCTACGTGACGCATGACCAATTCGAGGCGCTAACTGTCGCCGATCAGATGGCCATCATGAATCACCGCGGTGAAATTGAGCAGATCGGGACTCCAAAAGAAATTTACGAGTTCCCACTCACCTCATTTGTCGCCAAATTTGTGGGTACGACCAACATCTTGAGTGGACGTTTTAGAGAAAATGGAGATGAGTACACGGTCGAAATCCCCGATCTCGGAGCCATCAATGTCAGCATCCCTCAAAAAAAGGAATGGATGAGGCCTGGCTGTGAAATGCTCGTCAGTATCCGCCCCGAAAAAATCCTCATTTCCAAAAAGCAGGTCCAAAACTTCTCCAATGCGCTTAAAGGCACAGTGCAATCGATCGTTTATCATGGGCGCTCGACCCAGTACAACATCTTGCTCAAAAATCGGATGCGCATCCAAGTTTTCGAACAGAACGAAGAGCACTTCCCTCAGGAAGTGATCGACTATGACAACGAAGTCTATCTCTACTGGCAAAAAGAAAATGTGGTGATCCTAGAAAAATGAAGTTAAAATCCCTCCCCAAACCACCTGCATCTGAGATCCCCTTTTCCATCGGGATCCCTGCGTTGATTTGGCAGGGGCTTTTCTTTTATCTGCCATTGGCCATTCTAGCTCTCACGAGCATTGTTGCGATCAGCGAAGCGGGCGCATTTGACGGATTTACATGGGACAAAATCTCTTTCTTCCTCCGGCCCCTCTATCTAAAAGTGATCCTCTCCTCTTTCATCTTGGCAATCAGCAACACTGCCCTCTGCCTCCTTTTGGCCTATCCCCTCGCCTACTTCCTTGCGTTCACAGCCAGGCGCTTTAAGAACTTTTTCCTCTTCCTCTTGATCGTTCCTTTTTGGACCAATTTTCTCCTTCACGTGTACGCATGGTTCTTCGTTCTGGAAAGAGAAGGATTCCTCAACAATCTCCTGCGCTCAATTGGCCTCATCGATCAGCCCCTCGTGCTACTCAACACTCCTTTTGCAACGATGGTGATGATGGTCTACTACTACCTCCCCTTCATGGTCATGCCCCTCTACTCTTCACTTGAAAAGATGGATGTTAAGCTCGTTGAAGCCTCCTTCGATCTGGGAGCGACCTGGAAGCAGACCTTCCGCCGCGTGATCCTCCCTCTCACGAAAAGAGGCCTCCTAGCGGGATTCTTTCTGGTCTACATCCCCTCTTTTGGCGAGTTCGTCATCCCTGAACTAATGGGTGGCGATAAGCAGATGTTTGTCGGAACGGTTGTCTCCAATTACATTTTGGGCGATGAAACGGGATCTCTTGGAGCCGCCTTTACTGTCGTGGCTTCAGTACTTCTGCTCTTGAGCGCTGTGCTCCTCTACTGGCTGCTCGATCGCCTCATCCCGGGGAAAAAACATGGCTAAGAACGGCAAAGTCACCAACCTCAGCACTCTTGTTCTCATTGCCTCGATCTACCTGTTTCTCTACGTCCCCCTGATCGTGCTTCTCGTCTTCTCTTTCAATACGGAAGGGTTTCCGTCCCCCTGGAAAGGGTTCACACTCCAGTGGTACCATGAGCTCTTCCAAGCGACCCACCTGTGGAATGCCTTTTGCACCTCGCTAGTTGTCGCTATCTGTTCCACTGCGATTAGTCTGGCTATGGGCGTCTTCCTCATCTTTTATGCTGCCCAGGGAGGCAAGATCGGCAAATTCCTCAATCTCTTCTATGGCAACCTCGTCATCCCGGAAACTGTCCTCGCCGTCAGCCTCCTCGGTTTCTTCACGCTCATCTCGATCCCTCTGGGCCTCGTAACGCTTATTTTATCTCATACTCTCTTAGGGCTGGGATTTGTCATTCCCATTGTATATGCGCGATTCATGGAACTCGATCACCGGATGACAGAAGCCTCCCTCGTCTTAGGAGCCAGCCCTGTCCAAACCTTCTTTAAAGTGACACTGCCCCTCCTGCGCCCCTCCCTTATTGTCACGGGCCTTCTCGTCTTCATCATTTCATTTGATGACTTCGTCCTTTCCTACTTTTGCGCCGGAAGCTCTGCACAAACCCTTTCCCTCTACATTTTATCGATGCTCCGCTCCGGGATTTCACCTGTTGTAAATGCGCTCTCTGCGGTCCTTCTCGTTCTTAGCAGCCTCCTCGTGCTGATTTTCTTCTCTTTAAAAACCCGCACGCGCATTTTCTAATAGGGAGTTAGCCAATGAAGAAGTTACTCGTTCGCTCCACAGTCATCCTCTTCTGGGTCGTCCTCATCTTCTGCGCTCTCTATTGGCCCAAATGGAAATTCTTCTCCTACGAATCCAACGCCATCAACGTCTTTGCTTGGGGAGATATTTTAGAGCCCGACGTCATTGCCAATTTCGAAAAGGAGACGGGGATCAAGGTCAACCTCAACTACTACTCTTCTAATGAAGAGCTCATCGTCAAGCTCCGCGCCACACGCGGCGATGGATACGATCTCATCATCCCTTCCGACTATGCCGTCAATGTGCTCATTGAGGATGATCTGCTCAAAGAAATCGACAAGGAGAGACTGAACTTCTGGAACTCAATCAACCCCTCTTTGCTCAACCACTTCTTTGACCCCAACAACCGTTTTTCGATTCCCTTCGAGTGGGAACTCTTTGGATTGGGAGTCGACCGGGATTACTTCAAAGAACATCCCACAGCTCCTTCTTGGGGAATGATCTTCAATCCCGACGTCGTCAAGTACAAGATCACGATGAATAATGACCCCATCGAAGCTGTTGAATTTGCTTCCTTTTATCTCTACGGACTCGTTGGAGAGCTCTCTCCCGAGCAAGCAAACGCAGTGAAGCAAACGCTCATCCGCCAAAAACCATGGGTAGCAGCCTATGCTAACTTCCGCGGCGACTACTTTTTAGCAACGCGCAACTGCGCCGTCGTCATCGCTTCGAGCTCTTACATCTGGAGAACCAAGAGACTGTTTAATTTTGTCGATTTCATCGTCCCAGAAGAGGGCAGCTTCATGACTATTGAAAACCTCTGCATCCCAAAAGCCAGCCAAAAGGACGACCTCGTCTACCGCTTCATCAATCATCTCTACAGCCCCGCCTCTGCAGCGGCGCACTTTGAGACCTACGGATTCTTCCCAGCCACTGTCCACACCGTAGATGTCCCCAACATGGACGAACAGGCAGCACGCCTCATTCGCTCTACGCCGGAAGATTTTAAGAAATTCCACTTCCTTCAGAACATCCTTCCGCAGCAAGAGGTGCGCGATATCTGGGTCGAAGTCAAATCCTAGACCTGACCTTCTCATCGTATAGCCTGAACAACTTGTCTTTGCTCGAGCGATCAATCGGCTTTCTCTTTGCGACCGCTTTTTGCAAAAGAGCATCGAGCATCCTAGCCTGCTGTTCGTTATTCCAGAGAAATCGGATGGTTTCCGCACAACTTTTCTGAAAGGCATGGCGATACTCGGCGTTTTCTAAATATGGCCTGAGCTTTTGCTCCAATTCCGCATAATCCTCAAAGAAAATGGCAGTCTTCCCCTCGATACACCAGTTCATGAGGCGCATCCCATGAGAAAAAGAGCGCCTGAGGATCACTGGCCTGCCTTTGGAGATGTTTTCGACGATGGCATAACCAAACCCCTCTAGTTCCTTGATATGCAAAGTCGCGCAGCTATCATCGATCATATCGAAGATGAGCGCGCGATCGCAATAGGGCGGCGAACGAATAAATACATAGGGAAAATCGCGCTGAATGAGAGCGGCATTTTCATGAAAAATTCGGCCGCTGATTTGATAATTGGCCTCGTGGAAATGAGTGAGAAAATTGTTGAGTACCAACTGATCGGAGACCCCCTTAAATGGGACACTTTCAAAGTCGATCCAGGGAACCCAACGCAAGATATCGACTTTCTGCGGATCATACTGCAAGGGCGTATAGGCATCGATCGCAACCAAATGCTCCACCTTATCCTTGCTAAAAGAGGTGTTGTTATTGCCACACAGGTGAACAATGGCGGGATTGGCGATTGCCTTATCCCGCAAAAAATTGACGACGGCAAAGATGGGGCCTTCGGTAAACTCACAGTTGGCAATGAAAACATCAGGGGGCGAGGTATACAGCTGATTCACTTCGAGAACTTCGACAAACTTAGAAATCGGGCTGACATGTGCATGAAAGATACCCGCATGGCAGAGCCATTCAAAAAAGCCGAATCCTTCGATGAATGAATTGCCCGGCAGTACCAACGTATGGCCCGCATACGCAAGAGCCCTCGCAAGAGAATCTGCCAAGGCGTAATGGATCATAGGAAAAAAAACTCTGAGCTTTCTATGAGGCGTCTCGACCTGTGGCCGTCCAGTTAATGCTTCAATGAGCCCTTTGAGCTTCTTATCGATCCACATCGTGGTTCCCTGACCTTCAGGGAATTCAATCCTTTCATAGTTAGAAGGAGTGTAGATCCGATTCCACCCATAAATGTCGTGGGCGCTGCTCGTATCATGGGCAACGATAATCGGTACGCGATCGAAGAGTTCTTTCACAACATCGCCACGGAAGTGAAATCCAGGATCGACAAACCCGACATCATAGTTCTTTTGAGAAAAGAGCTCATCACAGATCCGTTTGAGATCCAATCGGTACATCGAATCAAAGCGGGAAGGATCATACCACTCCCGAGAGTAACGGTCGGCGCTATCAAAAGAGGGAGGTGCTCTTTGCACAACCAGATTCCAGTTGTGATAGCCCCGGCACAGCTCGGCCGTCTGATCGGCCCACTCGCGGGTCTGGTGGGACAAGAGCAATTCCACTGAAGTCACGTGGCCACACCGCTCCAAAAGAGCCTTGGTTCCATGCCCAAGCCCAAACTCTAGCAATGCATCAACTTTGTGATGACGAAAAAGGGCGTCGAAATGTCCCAAGTGATCTATATGGGAGGCAGATGCATTCAGATGTGTTACAAAAAAAATGAGGATAGCGGCAATCAGAGCGCGAATCGATGACATGGGACACCTGATAAAGTGTGTCTATAAAATAAGCAGAGGGAATTGAATATTCCAATTCCCCCTTTCTCACTTCTATTCGCGTGGCACGCTGCAAATAAACGACACAAGAGGTTCTTTCTCATGTCCCAGTTCTTGTACCCTGTGAACCTTATAGCCCAACTGATTCAAAAGACCAACCATGCAGTTGATGCTGAACACCCAGAAGTTGGTGCTGTCATTTCTCCAACCTGGTCTAAAATGAGCAACGGCGCCGGCATCGCGCGTACACCAAGTCGTTACGTACACGAGTCCTGTGTCAGGCGTGACGAGCGACTTCAAATCCCTCAGGAATTTGATCGGATCGACTAGATGGTAAACGATACCTGCTGCCAAAACGACATCGGCAGTACCACGCTTCTTTGCAAAACTCTCAATGGTATGCTTGTTTGGCAACTCTTTGTACTCACCCACCCTTTTGTAGAGAGGAACAGGCTCAATTTCAACAAAGTCATCTTTGACATTGGGAGCGATGCGATCTCTCGCATAGCAGAAATTCAGATAATTCTGGGGGGCAACTTCCCACACAAAACTATCCAATCCATAAACTTCTTTGGCGCCTCTGGCGACCGCTTCAAAACAGGTTCCCCCGTCCCAGCATCCGAGATCGTAAAAACGTTTTCCCGTCATGTCAGGCGGCAACCCATACTTATCCCAAAAGACTTTGGGGTCGATATGACCTTTGTCTACCGTTCCATCGGGGAAATACCAATGCCACCATCGCGCATTGGAAGCTTCTAAACCAACATTCTCAAAAACACCCATGAGCAGGATGCTCATCAGGAATAACATTGCTCGATTCATTGTCGTTTCTCCTTTGTCGATTGCGATTCAAAGTCAGTCATTACAGAGGATTTTTGGATTCATGACAACATTTTTTCATTTTCGGAATAGAAAAAAAGAAGCCCCGCTCATCACAAGGATCAGCGGGGCTCCACAGAAGCGGAAAATAAGGACTAGCCTTTCTTTTTCTTGATATAGCTGACGACGTCACCTACAGTTTTGAGCTTCTCAGCTTCCTCTTCGGAAATCTCAAAACCAAAACGCTCTTCAAAAGTCATAATGAGCTCTGTGAGGTCGAGTGAATCGGCGTTGAGGTCCTCAACAAATGATTTTTCGAGTGTGACATCATCTGCATCGACGCCGAGCTGCTCGACGACGATATCAATGACTTCCTTTTCAATTGACATAGACATTCCTTTCGGTTTGTTGGTTGGGAGATAACTCGGGGAATTTCACGAGCCATCTCAATAAACACATTTGTGAGGCAGTTACATAGAACTACCTCTTAGAAGCTGTCTTAAAATTCAGCTTCTTATTACATAACCATTCCGCCATCCACCGTGAGCACCTGACCCGTTACGTAGTCAGACAGAGAGCTGGCAAGAAATAAAGCGGCATTGGCAATATCTTCCGGGTTGCCCATCCGGCCCATTGGGATCTTTCGCAAAATGCCCTCTTTCTGCGCGTCGGTGAGGACGCCAGTCATTCGGGTTTGGATGAATCCAGGAGCGATACAATTGACGCAAATGCCGCGTGTAGCAAGCTCTTGAGCCAAGGCCTTCGTAAATCCAATCATTCCCGATTTAGAAGCAACATAATTAGTTTGACCGGCATTTCCTGTCAAGCCTACGACGGAAGAAATGTTAATTATTTTCCCGCTTCTCGCTTTGAGCATGGGACGGACAAGAGCTTGGCATAGATTATAGACAGACTTGAGATTGACATCAATGACGTGGTCCCAGTCCTCTTCTGACATTTTCATCAGCAACCCGTCGCGGGTGATGCCGGCATTATTAACCAGAACATCGACCTGACCCCATGAAGCAAGAAGAGTTTGGATGGCTTCGTCAACTGATTTTTTATCAGAGACGTTGACCATGAAAGATTCAAAACGCTGTTCGGGAAACACCTTGAGCTGTTGCATTTCTTCGACTACCTGTGCAGCCCGTTCCGGGTTCGTTCCGTAGATGGCAACATCAGCACCTTGTTTAGCAAAGGTGATCGCAATTTCTTTACCAATCCCCGCCGTTCCCCCAGTGATGAGAACTTTCTTAGCTTTCAATAGCTGCATATGCCTCCACGGTTTCTATGACCTTTCTCAATTCTTCTAGATCTGAAACTTTTTCAATGCTGCAAATGGGCTGAGCCACTCCAATGCGTTTGTTCATCCCGGCCAAGGTCTTGCCAGGGCCCATCTCGAGATAAGCGTCTACGTCGAGCTCCACCATCTTGCGAATCCCCTTCTCCCATAGTACCGGGCTGGAGACTTGGTCGATGAGTACTCGTCTCATGACCTCTTCCGAGAAAACTAGGTCTCCAGGAACGTTCATCACCACATCAATCGGACTTTGCTGGAAAGGGACATCTTTAATTTTAGCTGCGAGTTTTTCTTGTGCAGAGCGCATGAGCTTGCTATGGAAGGCTCCCGCAACATCTAAAGGCAATACGCGCTTAGCGCCTCCAGCTTTGAGGGCATCTGCTGCTGCTGCCAGCGCTTCATATGTCCCTGGAATGACGACTTGCCCCGGACAGTTGAGATTAGCCACGCAGACATCATTCATCGCATGAGCATCAATGACAGCCTGCACAGCCTCGGGCGCCATTCCCAAAACGACCTGCATCGAGCCTTTTGTTTCTTCACACGCCGCATGCATCGCTTCACCGCGCGTTCTCACGAGATCCAGGCACTCGAGAAATTCCATTTTTTCAGCCGCAGTCAGTGCAGTGTATTCGCCTAAACTCAGTCCAGCAGTGATCTGAGGTCTCAAATCAGGAAACTGTTCTCTTACAACGCTCAAAATGGCAAAACTAGTAATGAATATGGCCAACTGGCTGTTTTTTGTGAGAGTGAGTTCTTCCTGAGGTCCATTAAAAATGAGTTGAGAGAAGGGACGCTTAAGAAACTCATCCGCTAGATCAAACACCTCTCTTGCACTGGAAAATTGCTCGTAAAAGTCTTTCCCCATGCCCACATACTGGGCTCCTTGCCCAGGAAATAAAAACGCCCATTTCTTATTCATCTTTGTCTCCTTCTATCATGCTCAGCAGAGAAGCTCCCCACGTGAGTCCCGCTCCAAAGGCACACAATAAAATGTTTTCTCCTGTTTGGACGCCATTTCCCTTTAGCAATTCATCTAACGCGATCCCCACAGAAGAAGCTGAGGTATTGCCATATTTCTGAATCGTCAAAAAGACTCTCTCCATCGGTACCTGGAAACGCTT
>JAZJZV010000196.1:0-641 GCA_040389485.1 Chlamydiota bacterium | reverse complement strand
ACAAGAAATATCCTGTTCATCACCACGACAGAGATCGATTCAATAATGCGAATATTGGCTTGGTGGGGAATGAGCCAGCTGATCTGGGATTCCTGAAGTCCCGCACCATCGAGACACTGCTTGCATGCAGCCTCCATTCTTCTGACGGCGTGCTTAAATACTTCCTTTCCATCCATGTGCAGATAGTGCTGTTTTTCAGCCACGGTCTCAGGCGACGCAGGATTGCGCGAGCCCCCTGCAGGCAACATGATCAACTCTGCAAGTCCCCCATCTGATCCCAAACAGGTATTGCAGATGGCAAGTCCCGCTCCACGATTGCTGACAACTGCCGCTGCAGCTCCATCGCCAAAGAGGATGCACGTGTTGCGATCTTCATAGTTGGTAAATGCGGATAATTTTTCTGAGGCGACGACTAAAATGTTCTGATAAAGCCCCGCTTCGATATATGCCTTCGCCAGCGAAAGAGCATACACATATCCTGAGCAAGCGGCCTGGATATCCATTGCAGCTGCGTTGACAGCTTTGAGGTGCGCTTGCATCAAACAAGCTGTGCTGGGAAAAGTATAGTCTGGTGTGATCGTGGCTACGAGGATGAGATCGATTTGCTCCGGAGCAATCTTTGCTTCCTCAAGCGCTTTAAG
>JAZJZV010000195.1:0-4781 GCA_040389485.1 Chlamydiota bacterium | reverse complement strand
CGAGGCACAAATTTTGTTTGCTCTCTGGCAACTGAAGATATGTTTCGTAATCGTAAATGGGGAATGCATCTCGGGAGAGGTCTGTGTGCTTAGGCTGCCAGGTGGACTGCAAGGTTTCGACGAGTTGCTTGGACTGCTCTGCTGCAATAGTGCTGAGGCGCAGGGCGATAAAGCTATCGCTGTTTTGGAGCTGGCTTAAAGCGATTTCAAATTTGTCTTGAAATGGGGAGATCGTTTCGCCTGATTGGCGGGAAGCAAAGGCGATCTCATTATACAAGAGCTGATCTGCCATGTCGCGCAGATAAGTCTTGGAATTGCTCATATCGAGCTGTTCGCGCACTTTTTCGACGTCACTGTATAGGCTCAAGAGAATTTTTTCATTGCTCCAGTCGATGGCAATCTGTTCTACAAAAGGGTTACAACCCATGAGAGAAATGACTTGGACTCCTTCAGCAGGTTTGTTCTGGAGGGAGGCGCTCAGTGTTCCGTAGGTGAATGGGGTCTTGCCAGCACCGAATGATTGGGCATTGCGTTTGACAATTGCATAAGCCTGTTCGAGCGTTTTTTCGCGTGCGCTCAAGAGATCGAGCTCTTGCTGTTTGACGGTCTCTAAAAATTGTCCTTGGGCGCGGAGTGTATCGCTTTGGTCTTTCAGAGCCTTGCGCTGGGAGCCGATGGTGCTGCGCGTGCTATCGAGCTGGTTCAAAAAGCCTTGGACGAGTTGCGCGCGATTGACGTCGGCAATTTGTGTAAACGAGGCGAAATAGCGTTGGGTGATGGCCGATTTTTCGCCGTACACTTTGACAAATGTGTCGATGTTTTGTGAGAGCTGAAGAAGGAGCTGTTGCGAGCCTCCGCCTTGTTGTGCGCTCGTGAGCGCTTGGAGCATTGCGGCATTTTCAGAAGTTCCCCCAAAGGCGATTCCCACCTGGAGAGCTCTATCTTCTACGAGAGCGCGGTAGAGGGTAGTGGGTTTGCGCTGTGCATCAAACTTTTGTGAGAATTGGGCGTAATTGCTGGTTTGATTGCTGTCGAAGTGGATAGGGATTCTTCTCTGCACGACGACATTTTTACTCGCTTCATCCTGTGTGTTGTACAGTGAGAGTTGCGCTGGAACAAAGGGCATGAGAGCGCCTGCTCTTGGCAAGAACTGACGGAACTTGGAGGCGTCTTCCTCATCTTTAAAAGAGAGGGCAGCGAATTGGGGTTGCTGGGAATTGATCGAGATCGTGAGAGGCTTGACCTGGATTAGCTTGCAAAAGGAGGTTAGCCACTCTTCAGCTTCCGGCTCGAGCTGATTAATGCGCTCGAGAATCTGTTTAGAAATGGATTGAGCGCGCGTTTGGTCGATGGGGCTTTTCAGAGGTTTGGCGTAGTAGAAAACGGTGGGGAGGATATTGTAGACGGTCAATAGGATGACAGCAATGATCAAATACAGCTGCCACTTCTTCTGCTTTTCCATGTTTCTGAACCTGTTTTTTCAAAGAATTAATAGGGCAAGGATACGTATCTATGGGGATTCTGTCTAGTGGATAAAAAAAATATCCTGCAAATCCAGATTAGGGTATCCTTTACCCTTTTAACTTTGAAAAAAAGGGTTGCATGTCAACTGTGATTGTCGTCGGAGCTCAGTGGGGTGATGAGGGAAAGGGAAAGGTCATTGATTTACTTTCAGAAATGGCCGATCTCGTCGTCCGGAGCCAGGGCGGTAATAATGCAGGCCATACGATTGTAGCGAACGGGGAGGAGTACCGCTTCCACCTCGTCCCGTCGGGGATCCTCTATAAGCACCTCCAATGCTACATCGCCGGTGGGACAGTGATCGACCCGAAGGTCTTGCTGGAAGAGATCCGCGGGTTAGAGGAAAAAGGAGTGGAAGTGCGCGGAAGGCTGCATCTATCCCTTTATGCCCACGTCATTTTCCCCTACCACTGCGCGCTTGACAAACTCTATGAAGAACAGAAGGGTAGCCAGGCCATCGGTACGACAGGGAGAGGCATTGGCCCCTGCTATGCCGACCGCGCCAACCGCATTGGGATCCGGATCTGCGAACTCATTCATCCTGAGTATCTGAAAAAAAGACTTGAATTCGTCCTGCCGATGAAAAATCGAGAAATGGAAGCAATTTTCCACAAAGAGCCCTTTGACTTCACATCTATTTATGAACAGTACTGCGAGTTTGGCCGGCAGCTAGCTCCCTTTGTTTCAGATGTCGAGAAGGTGGTTGCCATCGCTTGCAAAGAAAACAAGAAGGTCCTTTTTGAAGGGGCCCATGGTACTTTGCTAGACACGACCTTTGGAACCTACCCTTATGTCACCTCTTCCAGCACGATCTCTTCTGGTGTTAGCTGCGGAGCTGGGGTAGGCGCTAGCAAGGTGCGCCATACGATCGGGGTAGTCAAGGCGTATACGACCCGCGTGGGCTCTGGCCCCCTCCCGACTGCCTTGAACGAGCAGGAACAGTCCTTGTTCCTCGATAATTTTGCCGCCCGGGAAATTGGGACGACGACAGGCCGAAAGCGGCGGATGGGTTGGTTCGATGCCTGCTTAGTGAGACATGCTGTACGCCTCAATGGCCTAGACTCGATTGCGCTCATGAAATTGGATGTGCTCGACTCTCTGCGCGAGATCAAAATTTGCACAGGGTACCTTTTGAGAGGCGAGCTGATCGACTCTCCGCCTCCATTGATCGAAGACCTCGAGCAGGTCCAGCCCGTTTATGAAGTGATGCAGGGATGGGCTAGGCCGACAACAGAAATTTTAAACGTTTCCGATTTGCCAAAAGAAGCAAGAGCCTACGTCGACCGCATATCTGCACTATTAGACACCCCGGTGAATATTCTTTCCGTCGGACCGGAAAGAGAAAAAACTCTTTTCTTCCAGAAATTCTTTCATCAATGATCTTATGAAGTTATACCGAAACCGGCCGAAAAGTGCACTGAGGCTCTATTAATGAGCGAAGAAATAAAAAAATCGCCTGCGATGCTTTCAGAGATGCCGCCACAAAATTGTGCAAAGTCGAGAGCGTGTGTATATCCAGAGGAGGATCTTTCTCTGATCGATCCCGCGAACGTTCCCCATCATGTTGCCATCGTCATGGACGGCAATCGCAGATGGGCCAAGCAGCAGGGACTACCCTCTGTGATGGGTCACTGGAAGGGGGCCGATACTCTCACGCACATCGTTAGGGCCGCTGAAGAGATTGGGATCAAGGTTCTCACCGTCTATTCTTTTTCCACAGAAAATTGGAGCCGTCCTCAAGAAGAAATTGACGCTTTGATGCATCTGTTCCGCGTCTACCTAGTAGAGCAAAGGGAACCAATGCGACTCGAGGGCGTGCGCCTTAAGACAATTGGCGATCTTTCTCGTATTCCAGCGGATGTCGTCAAAGAACTCGAGCATTCGATCTCTTCGACTGCAGACGGCAAAAAGATTGATTTGGTTTTGGCTTTCAATTATGGTGGCCGAGATGACATTCGCCGGGCAATGCTTGCGATGCTCAAGGATTACGACGCAGGAAAATTTGCAAAAGAGACGGTCTCTGAACAAATGATTTCCAGCTATCTGGATACGGCACCGTGGCCTGACCCCGAAATGCTCATTCGCACTAGCGGAGAGAAGAGACAGAGCAACTTTTTGTTGTGGCAGCTGTCGTATACGGAGTTTTATCATACGGATGTTCTCTGGCCAGACTTTAACCATCGAGACCTGCTGGAAGCAGTGATCGAATATCAGCGGCGCCAGAGGCGCGCAGGAGGATAAACAATGCAAATGAAAACGATGGCAGATCTTAGAAGGCGTTTATATACGTCGCTCATATTGGGTAGCATTGTCACTGTGCTCATCGCCTTTTCGACTTTCCCCTTTGTCAATATTCTACTTGTGCTCAGCGTTGCAGTCCTTGCCGGCTTTGGAGTGTGGGAGTACGCTCAGCTGGCAATTGCGAAGGGAATGCGCGCGCGCGTTCGCTGGATGGTAGGGGCTGCTGTTGCAGAGGTGTTTGCTCTCTACGCTTCGATTGTCTTTGTCGATTTTCCTCAGCTTCCCATCTTTGTTCTCGCGATTGCTATGGTGATGTTTTTTCTCCTGCACTTTAACGACTCTTCTGAGGCTCTCAGTGAAATTTCGGTCGAATTCTTTGGTATCGCCTACGTCGCAGTGCCTCTCAGTTTAATGCTTGGCGTGCTTTATCCTGCCGCGCACCACGGCGCTCCACAGGAGGGCAGATGGTGGCTCGTCTACTTGATCGTCGTCACGAAGATCACCGATGTCGGTGCCTATTTTGTGGGCAGACTGTGGGGAAGACACAAGCTCTCCTCGCTTAGTCCGAAGAAAACGGTGGAAGGCGCGGTCGCAGGTTTTCTCTGCGCTGTCGGAATGAGTGTCGCTTTTCATTACTTGAGCAACTTGTTTTTCGCTCACCATTTTCATCTCACACTCATCGAGTCGGTGTGGCTCGGCGCGCTCATCGGAATTTTTGGCCAAATCGGCGATCTGGCAGAGTCTTTGCTCAAGCGGGACGCGGTCGTTAAGGATAGCAACAACCTTCCCGGTCTTGGAGGGATTCTCGACATGGTGGATTCTCTGCTGTTTACCACGCCCATTGTCTACTTCTTCATTAGGATGCATTAAATGATTATCACTATTGATGGATCTTCAGGGACGGGAAAGACAACTGTCGCCAGGCACGTAGCTGAGAAGCTGCACTTTGCCTACTTTGACACGGGGGCCATGTACCGCGCTTTTACGTGGTATGTCTTAGAACACAACGTCGATATTAA
>JAZJZV010000194.1:3481-6149 GCA_040389485.1 Chlamydiota bacterium | reverse complement strand
CGACTAAGGGTATATTACCCCCAGATTTCGAATCGAAAATTGGCTCAAAAAGCCCCTAAAACCGACTGAAACTTTTTACTAGGGTAGGTTCCTTATGGATCTAAGAGGAAAGGCACTTTTTAATTTGTTGCGGATGAACTGGCTGGAAGATCCCACTGTCAAAGTGGAACCTTGGCAAGTGGAGACTCTGCGAGATGAACCCACGGAAGCTCTTTTTAAAAGGCTCTGGAACCTGGGAGTTGTCCTCGATGAAAGGAGCTTTGCGCTGTATGCAGAAAGCTGCGATAGCCCAGAAGACCTCGTTGAGTGCGTATGGATCGATGACATAGACCATGAAGGACATGACAAGGTTTACCTGATTGTATTCGAGCTCTGGAGACGTCTATTGACCGACCGCCTCTCTCCATCCATTTTTTGCGATCAGCTCGACTATCTCATTGACCGCTACGATGTCGGTGAGAGCGAGGATGAGGCAGAATTGCAGGATGCACTCTCTGCCTTAGAAGACATATTAGACGATTCCTCTGACGCCGAAGGCTCTCCCCAGCAAGTATTCGCTCAACTCTCTTCTTACTGCGCGCATGACCTCGAGCGGTTTATTTTTGACTATATCAATGACCAGATCGGGGCAGAAAATGGCACCTACGCATCTGAGCTCTTAGATGCTTTTGTTGAATATGTTTCAGATGTAAAGCGGTTTGACTTCTTGAGGGCTCGTATCTGTTTAACTACGGATATTGTCGAAGCGAATATCCTCTACGAACGCCTGTTGGACTCTCTCACAGAGGCTCCCGATGTGGAAATGCTTCTCATGATTGCCGAGAGTTTAATCCATCGGGGGGATGTGAGACTCTTCATGATGGCGATTAGACTTGCCCTTCCCCATTTGGGCAGGGAAGAGCAGTTCCAGGATGTTCTCTCCATGGTGGCCGATTACTACCGCTGTCTAGACAGAGAAAATGAGGAAAGTGCGGTTAACAAGATGCTTTCTGAGCGCGCAAAGCTCTCCTTAGAAGATCCTTTCCATTCCTCCGACGCCCACCTCTCTCACTTTTTACAGCTTCTCAAAGTCCTCCCCGATTAATTTAATGGGAGTGAAATCGAGGTAGTCGCAGGATGCGAACACATAGTGCACTCCCCGCGCTTTCCCAAAAGGGAGGCTTTCTTTCTTCACGTTATGTAGATGCCCAAACACGCAGATGTCGATCTTAAATTCTTCCAGAATTTGCGAGACCCTTGAGGGCGCCATATCAGCACCAACAGGGGGGTAGTGGACGAGGGCGATCCGCACTCTAGCTTCTGGATCTAGCTGAGATAGGCTCAGTCTTAAGCGCTCGAGTTCCCGATCGAATATCTTTTTATCTTCTTCTTTCTGTTTCAGCACTTCCTCAGGAGTTTTCTTGCGCGCCCGCGGATTGGGCTCGAACTGGATGTAGGTGTTAAAAGTGTATTCATCCGTATCCCAAAGACGGCTTCCGCCAAGGGCAATTCCATTCCAGGTGATGGCATTGTTGTGGATGAAGAGAATGCTGGGAGGCAGAAGCTGTGTGAGTTTGGCACTGGAGGGCCACCAGTAGTCGTGATTGCCCCTTAAAATGACCTTAGTTCCGGGCAGCTCGTGGATCCAATTGAGGTCGATGAGCGCCTCTTGCGTCGTCTTTGCCCAGGAGATATCTCCCGGAATCAGAACGAGGTCTTCTGGAGCGACTTTTTCCCTCCAGCGAGCAGCGATGTTTTCAGCATACTGTTTCCACGTGGGACCAAATGCCTCCATCGTCTTTTCGGGGACGCCAAAGGCCAAATGTGGATCAGATAATGCCCAAACTTTCATAGAACCTACAACACAAAGCCATCGGGAACTTTTGTCCCGGAGGTAACAATGATAATGCCATCGCGGATAAAAATGCCATTTCCATCGTAGTGTTGGAGCTTGTTGATATTGATGAGTTGGACGTTGTTGCCGACGCAGGAATGCTCGTCGATAATCGCATTTTCAATCAGACAGTTTTCCCCGATGGTGAATTCCTCGGGAAAGCGGTCTCCCTGGTGATGGGGAGGTTCATAGAATAGATTGCCGAGCACGATCGTGTTGCGGATCACGGTCCCCTTCTTCACGGTGACGCGGACGCCCAGGATGCTGTTGACCACCTCTTTTGCCTCGACTATGGCCCCCTGACTAATAATGGCGCGATGGGCAAAGGTCTCTTTGATCAAAGGACTGGGTAGCTGGAAGGGAAGGGTGAAGATCGGATTGTGTTTATTGTAAGTATCCAAGCAGTGTTCTTGGTTGATCAGAGCCAAATTGGCTTCGAAAAAGGAGGCGATTGTCCCAATATCTTCCCAGTACCCTTTATAGACATAGGTGGAGGTTTTGCCCATTTTGAGCTGTTTAGGAATCAGATCCTTCCCAAAATCATCGCCTTCTTCTTTTAATAGAGCAAACAGGGCGCTGCGTTTGAAGATGTAGATTCCCATCGATCCCAAATAATGTTGGGATTTCGGGTGCTTAATTTTATGTCCATTTAAGGAATCTGCAGGGAGAGCAAATCGCTTGAGGGTTTCTGGATCTGTAGGCTTCTCGAAAAAATCTTCCACACGGCCGGCATCGTTGCTCTTGAGCAGGCCCATCCTTTGGGCTTCTGCTTCTTCTACGGGCAAAGAAGCGATG
>JAZJZV010000194.1:1378-3471 GCA_040389485.1 Chlamydiota bacterium | reverse complement strand
TTGCCACCTGAAGCATTTCCGTGAAGTCCATGTTGTAGAGCTGATCCCCTGCCAAGATTAGAAAGTAATCTGCTGGGCAAGCGGCAAAATGCTCGACATTTTGACGCACCGCGTCAGCCGTTCCATTAAACCAAATTTTCCGATCGGGGGTTTCCTCGGGACAGAGAAGGTGAATCTTAGAAGGGTGGAATTGATCGATCTGGAAGGTTTCGATGATGTGCTCGTGAAGTGCGGAGGCAAAGTACTGGGAAATGACAAAGATGTTTTCGATGTGGGCATTTAGGGAGTTGGAGAGGGGGATGTCAATTAAGCGGTAGCGGCCCCCAAAGCAGACAGAGGGTTTGCAACGCGTTTGAGTGAGTGGAAAGAGGCGCGTGCCCTGTCCACCAGCTAAAACAATTGTAGCCACGGATGAAATAGCGTCTTTTGATTTCTTTTTGGGCACAGGGTACGACAGTTTAGTTAAACTAATTTTTATTATATTAGATATTAATTTAATTTAAACTGTTATTATGAAATTAAGTACGCATTTATTTGATTTTCAGTGATTTAGCGTAAAATTTCCCAAAGAAGTAATCTCGAGTTCCGCGTAAATAAGCTAAATACTCCCTTCTTTTGTTTCCGAAATTGAAAAGCTCCTTCCCAAAAGAAAGAAAGTAAAAGCGGACCCTCTCTTTGAATGAGAAATGCCTCTTCAGAAAGAGCAGCCGGTTGCGGCAGTAGTAGTAGAGGCGCGAGGGACAGCGATTGCCCTCTTCAAAGCTCTGTGAGATTTTATGCCACAGTTTAGCTTGAGGAACGAAGAGGGAGGGGTAGCCTGCCATGCGCATGCGGTAGCACCAGTCGACCTCTTCCCACATCAGAAAGAATTCAGGGGCGAGTAGTCCGGCAGCCTCAATGGCTTGCCGCGTGGCAAACAGGGCGCACCCGCAGACGTAGTCCACCTCTTGGTAATTTTCCCAGCGCTTCTCGCGATCTGTGTCGCCGCAGCCTAGGTGGCGGCAGTGCACCGTTTTGCGATCGATCATCCCTCCGGCGTGCCAAATCACAGGGGGATCGTCGTAAAAGTAGATCTTGGCTCCCAAAGCTCCCGCCTGGGGAAAGAGCTGCGAGGCTTGCCTAAACGCCGTGAGCAGGCTGGGGGCGACGGTTGTGTCATTGTTGAGAAGGAGGACGGCTCCAGCCCCGTGATCTAAGGCATAGCGGATGCCGACGTTGTTTCCTTCTGCAAAACCCAAATTATGGGCATTTCGAATCAAGGTCAATCCCGGAGCCTTTAATTGTTCTAGAGCAGGGTCTCCTGTCCCATTGTCGATGAGGAGGATATTGAAGTGGGGATCGTCCACAGAGGAAAGAGATGCGAGGCACTCCTGTGTGTCGGAGAGGTTGGCATAATGTAAAACGATAACAGAGATTAATGAATTGGGTTCCATTTCTGGATGATTACATCCATCTCGTGTTTTAAATCAAGCGGGAGTCCTTCTCTTTGAGAGAGCTGGATGAAATGCCGGCGATCTTCCTCTCTTGTCAGGGAGTGACATCCCATTGCGAGGTAAGCGGCAAACACAGACCGGTAGGAAAGGGTAGGCTCTTTCAGCATTTTGAGACACGCTTGCGAGAGCTCTTCCTCTTCCGGAAATCCGAGCAAGGCAATAGCTGCTCTTTCGTTGTCTGCTGTGATGGGGAGCCTTTGAATGGTGTTGAGAAGAAAGGTTTGCGCCCTGTCGCCGATCACGACAAGAGCTTGCAGGACTGCCTCTTCGATGAAAAAATCGATCTCTCCCATCGCATCAAAAAGAGGAGAGATGGCACGCTCGTCTCCGATAAGGCCCAAACAACGCGCTGCAAGTGCGGGGGCTTCACCATATCCAGGAAAGAGGGGGCTGTAGAAGTCGGGATTCTTCAGGAGTGAGATAAGTGAAGGGACCGCTTCTGCTCCCAAGGCAACTAGGTCGGCAATTTCTCGAGTGGGCTCTTCCTCTTCTGCGAGGATGAGATGGGCGATGGCTTTTGCAAGAGGATTGTCGTCTGATCCCTCGCAAATGGCACGCAGCATGAGGTATTTATCCCTTGAACAGAGCACCGTGCGCTTT
>JAZJZV010000194.1:0-1368 GCA_040389485.1 Chlamydiota bacterium | reverse complement strand
CCATCGCCTAAGACGAGCTCCGCTAGGTTCTCGCCACACTCATCTTCGAGGCGCATCAGTTCTTCAATGCGGCTGGTTCCGAACTCGGGATGCGCTCCCTTGCCTTCTTTTTGGTAGTATTCGAGCATGAGGGCAAAACTGCCCCCAAAATGCGCGTCGCGGTGCATCAAAATGTCGTGGTCTACCGCATCGGTCATCGCATGGGATAAGTCGTCAGACATTGCAGGCTCCTGTCGATGCAGCATCCAGGGCCTCGTGGGCATGGTAGCTCGAGCGCACGAATGGGCCGCAGAACATCTTGTGCACACCCAGACTCAGACCAAACTTTTCGTATTCTTTGAACTGTTCAGGAGGGACAAAGGATTTCACCAGCAGCTTGCGGTGATTGGCTTGCAGGTATTGGCCAATTGTGATGATGTCGCATCCCGCCGTGTGCAAATCGACGATCGTCTGTTTGACTTGCTCGGGGGTTTCTCCAAGACCGACCATTAGCCCCGACTTTACATGGGCCACCTTTCCCGACTGCCTGGCATGACGCAACACAGAGAGCGTCCGCTCATAGGTCGCCTTGTGCCGCACGCGCGGGGTGAGTTCTCGGACGGTTTCGATATTGTGGTTGAACACTTCCGGACTTTTTTCCAGTACTCTATCCAAAGAAGACGTCTCTCCAGAAAAATCGGAGGTGAGCAGCTCGATCGCCACACCAGGGCAGTGCTCTCGCACCGCATCGATGATGGCAGCGATGTGGCTCGCTCCCCCGTCTTCCAGATCGTCTCTAGCGACCATCGTGATGACGACGTGCTTGAGCCCAAGTTCCTTCACCGAATGAGCGATGCGCAGAGGTTCATCCTCCTCTGGCTGCATGGGCTTCTTCGAAAAGTCAATGTCGCAGAAGCCGCAGTTGCGCGTGCACTCTTTACCCAGAGCCAAAAACGTTGCCGTCTTGTTGGAATAGCATTCAAAACGGTTGGGGCACTTCGCCTCTTCGCAAACCGTATTCAAACGGTACTTCGAGAGAATGGCATTTGTCTTGAAGAGATTGGCCCCCTTGGGCAAGTTGCGGTGCAGCCAAGAAGGAAACCTTCCGCTGCGCTCTTCTGATTCCGGGTTCTCTGGGAGGATGTTCAGCCTGGTTTTCCTCGGCTCTGTACAATTTTGTAGCGGCATCTCCGAGAGAATCACTGGTAAATTTTTTATTTCGTCGCTCATTAATAGAGCCTCCGGCTATGAATTTCGCGAAGAAATAAACAATTTTCCGAGTGCTTCCTCTGGATCTGCTCGCTAAAAATTGTCCAAAGCCGAGGTTTCATTTCTTCACCTTGGGCGGAAAGTGAATGGGTGTGTCGTTGGCTAGCAGAGCGGCCTCTA
>JAZJZV010000193.1:0-2772 GCA_040389485.1 Chlamydiota bacterium | reverse complement strand
GTCGAGTCGGTAGGAACATGTCCCTCGGAGGGGGCTAAAGCCAAATGCAGTATAGAGCGAGCCTTCGCCGATTTGAAGATCAAACGGACTCAAATCGATATAATCCCGCCCCCATTCGAGTAGGGAGGGCTGGCGCAGGTGGAGGGTAGATCCAAAGAGATCTCCTTGCAATTCGGAGAGTTCCAGAGAGAGGAGCGAGCCTTCTTTCAGTGCTGAACCACTAGCACTGAATTGGAAGGGTTTTTCGAGCTGGCCTGCGATGGAAAAATGGAAAGGCCAGCCCTCCACGTCAGATGAGGTCCCGAAGGTCAGGTGCTCTAGCGCTAGGTTGGGTGAATACAGTTTTTCGGCGAGGAGATGGATCCTTCCATCTGGGGTGCGGAAGAGATCTTCCACCGTTGCGCTCATGGAAAGATCTTCTAAGAGGTGCTCGCGGTAGCGCAGATGGTTCCCCAGAAATGAAAATTGAATGTTTTGTTTTTTTCCAAGATGCTCAGCTTTGGCGACCAGGCTCACATTGCCATCGATCCCCTCGTGTCCGGTGAGATCAGTGAGACGCCCGATGTGGCGGATGGAGGCGTCAATTGAGCCATTGTACTGGTTTAGGGAAGGGTGATAGAGCAATTGACCTAGGATGGATCCGTCAGGGATTTGCAAATCAAAATTTTCGATGGCGTATTTTTTTCCAGGGAGATAGGCAAATGAAAAGTAGTTCTCAAAGGGAATTTGCGCTTCTTTGGAGAAAAGCTGGACGTTGCCCGTCCACTCCTCATTTTCGCGTTTGGCTTTGCCAATGGCGAGGACTTGGCCTGCATTAAATTGGTCAACCTTGAGTTGTTCTGTGCGAAAGGAGGCCTTGAGAGTTTTATCTTGCAGAAAGGCTTTGCCGGAAATCTTTCCTGAGAGGGGGATATTCAAGGGAACAGAGAGGGGAGAGAGGTCGGGAGAAGAGAATGCCAGGAGCGCATGGCTCGTCTCCCACTCTCTGCGGAGTTCTCCTTTGGCTTTGAGCATGAGCAGCTCGCTCGAAAGGGCGCACTTTTGAAAGAGGGCGCTCTCTAGACTGGGGATTTGAAAGCGTGCCAGCAATTTCCAATGGCGGTTGAGTAGTGGAGAATAGGGATCTAACGGATCGAGTTGAGGAGAGAGACTTCCTTTCGTTTCACCGATGAGTGGATATTCCTTGTCTTGTTTGCCTTTCAGCAATGTCTGCCATGTCGTCCATTGTCCATCGAGCTTTGAGACGAGTGAAATGACTCCGGGGAGCTTCTGGAAGGGGAGTTGCATGTGGGATTTGAGGAGGATTCCCACGTGGTTTTTGAGGAGAGAGCCGCGCGTGCGAAATTCCAGAAAGGGAGTGCCTGTCGCAATGTCAAAGAGGTCGAGGTCAAAGGAGAATTGAGTCAAATCCTTGCGCGCGTTGATCTGGGATTGCAAGGCAAACGCGGTCGGTTTGCAATAGGGGGCATGGAGTATTGCCTGCGCAATTTTTAAGTGGTTGACATTGAGGTGTGCAAAGAGTTGGAAATCCTCGATCTTGTCTTGGATCTCAGCGCGCACTTGTCCGATCTCATGGAGGGTATAGATTTCAGCCTTTTCTACGGTCATGTAGGAGATTCTGAGTTCGTTGTGCAAAAGGGGGAGAATGGCAATCCGGCAGCGCATCCGCTCCATGTGCAGGCGATTGCCTTGTGCATCTTCCAAATCGGCTGAGCTGATCGTCCACACGAAAGGGAGTTTTCCGCTGAGACCCTCCACTTTCCCCGAGATCCCATTTTCTTTGAGGAGCAAGAGGATTTGGTCGCGGATTTTGAGCTTTGCCCATTTGCTTTGCAACACAGCAAATAAAAGGCAAAAGAGAAGCAAAAAGGCGATCAGGAAAAAAATCAGATAGCGGAGCGTTTTGCTAAGTAATTTGAATATCATTATTCTCCTAAGAGTGTGTCTTTGCAGACTCTCTCTAAAACATTTGTCCGATGCTCACGAGCACTTTATACAACGGGTCAATTCCTTTTCTGCGGTCGAGGGGAAATGCCAAATCGACGCGAAATGGGCCAATAAAAGTGAAAAAGCGCATTCCGAGGCCCACGGACTTATACCATTTTCCATGCGCTGTTGGCCACTGGGTCGTCCAAACGCTGCCAAAGTCGAAGAAGGGGACGACTCCGATGGTTTCTGTGACGCGGAAGCGCGTCTCCAGGCTGCAATAGAGCGCAGATCTTCCGCCGATGGGTTTGCGGCCGTGAAGAGGACTGACTGTCCGGTAGCGGTAGCCGCGCAAATCTTCCTCTGTGCCCCCTAAAAAGCGTTTCGAGAGGGGAACGGCATCGAGGCCATTGCTCCAGATCGTTCCAAAGGTGACCATTTGTGCAAATACGACTCTGTCTTCAGCATCGAGAGAAAAATAGGTGGCCTCAGAGAAAGAATTCGTCAAATAAAACTCGCTAGAATCCGCAGTGTTGACAGCTGGGGTCGCGGTGAATTCCAGAGTGATGCCTCGTGTGGGATTGAGAAGGCTATTGGCAGTGCTCCAGCGCAAAAAGAGGGGAACCTCCGCCAGCCAGAAGTTTCCATTGTGGGCGCTCTCGGTTACAAAAAGTCTCTCTCCCTGAAAACCGAGAGATCCGCTTAGTCTGTCGGAAAACCGTCTTTCAAATCGGTCCATGATGCTGTAAGAGCGCAGGGAATAGGCAAACAGCGACTCGTGCTCAGCTGCTGCCTGAGCGATCATGTCCTGATCGCGTCTCTTGAAGTTGGGATGGAGATAGGTCG
>JAZJZV010000192.1:0-15109 GCA_040389485.1 Chlamydiota bacterium | reverse complement strand
AACATATGCAAAAAGAGATCAAGGCGGGGATTTCTGAAAAAGAGCTGGCTCTGATTTTTGAAGTGTTTTGTCTGCAAAATGGGGCAGAGGCCATGGCGTTTGATCCCATTGTAGCTTTCGGTCCAAATAGCGCCATGCCCCATTACCGCTCTCAAGATGTTCCCCTGTGCAAAGGGGACATTGTGCTGATCGATATTGGAGTTGTGAGGGAAAAATACCACTCCGATATGACGCGGGTGCATTTTTTTCAGGGAGCCGATCCCGAGATGCAGCGCCTTTACGCCATCGCACGTAAAGCGCAGAGGAAAGCGCTCGAGCACTGCCGTCCTGGAGTGCGAGTGGGGATGCTCGATGAAGCCGCACGCGATGTTCTGCGCGATGAGGGGGTGGAGGAGCTGTTCGTCCACAGCTTGGGTCACGGCATTGGTTTAGAGACGCATGAGTATCCGCGCATTAAAGCCACTGGGGAGTCAAAGGACATGCACTTAGAAGTGGGAATGGCGATCACCGTCGAACCTGGGCTCTACATCCCCGGGAAAGGAGGCGTGCGCTATGAGGATACAGTGGTGATTACGCCGAATGGGTATCGCAACTTTTACCCGGAGGACGACGCATGAGTTTGCGCTATCGATTATTTTTATGGGTGAGCGGATTGTTTCTCGTTGCTGCCATTGGCGCCCTGTTCATGGAGTCTTACGTCACCAATAAAGAGCTGAACAAGGCTCAAAAAGAGCTGAGGACGAAGATCTTAAACGCCAATGAAAAGCGCAGGGGAGATTTGCAGAACTTTTTAGCGTCTGCGATTTCTCAAAAACTGGTGATGGTCGATGCCATATTAAATAATGCCGCCGCTTTCACTCCTCAAATCGAAAGGTTTGGCCCCACGTTGGAAAATGAGCACCGCGGCAGCTGGGGGCACTGCGTTGACATGTTGATGAATTTCAAGTGGATCGACTTTTTGCAGAACACGAATGAAGGACAACTCTCCGCTGCGATTGTTCCCAAGGGAAGTTCATTAGACGCCACTTACCAAGTGCCAATCGATGACAATCTCTGCTGGGTGTATCTCAAACACGAGCCCTCTCCCTACCTGGGAATCCATTTGCCCTTCGAATTTATTGGCACGCAGTCTCTTCAGTCCTCTGAGAGCGTTGTTCAGACGGTAGAGGGAATTGTTCCCACGGTCTATTTTTTATTCGACCCCAAAAAGATGGCTGCAATATCCGCCGGGCAGCTCGATGCGATCCGAAAGATGGGTGCTGGATCCTCTTTGTCAATCCCCGTCACTTGGACGGAAGGGTATGCGCTATTAATGGTCCCCTTTTTGAAATCCTTCGAAAGCGCAGCCCAGCGGTTGCAAAGTGGCGCGCTCACACCTGCCACTCTTTCGCAAGAAGAGGTAACGCGTCAGATCGAGACAAATTCTCCGGGGATTTTGAATATCGTCCCTTCGGGGACGCTGCTATCGACTAGCTCCACAGAGAAATACATGCAGTCTTTGCTGGAGGGAGCAGCGCTCCGGTTTTACCAGATCAACATGATCTGGATGCTCATTAACGCCTACGACACGGGCATTTTTGGCGATGACCTGTTTCAATTCCCCTCTCCCGAGGGAGTGACTTTTTTCTCTGCTTCCAATCAGGTGGGTCTTGGAATCGAGCGCGATGAAGTGGTCTTTCAGCAGGCGATCTTTGATGATAGTCTCTATTTTAAAACGCACGCGCCGACAAGTGCCCGATCGAATCTGGGCTCCTCGCTGGCAGTGATTCCCGATCCCACAAACGGACAGATCTATTTGGGCAACACGGCTCAATTACGCGTCAAGGTGGCAGGTGACATTAGGGAAGGGTATCTCACGATCGGAGTCAATGCCGATGTGATTTTAAAACAGCTCGTTCTTGCGCTTCACCAAAATGCCTTTCTGGTCACGGAGGGCAAAATCTATTCCGCTTTTGACCCCAATGGAACGCAATTGGCGCCCAGCGTGGGAGATGCTTTACCACTCGCGCAGATGCTCGAAGAGAAGTCGGGGATTGTTTCCTGGAGCGGCGAGAACTACTGCTATTTGCACATGAAGCCGTTTGGTAGCATCGACATCCACTTTTTTCTCATGAACCCGGAAGCTACTGAGTTTGCATTGCTCCGCGAGCTGGAGACAGGAAGCGAGAAGGTCATCAAGACCATCATATGGAATATCCATGCCATCGGGTTAGTGGGCCTAGCTGTTGCTATATTGCTTCTGCACAATATTTCGAGAAGGATTACCGGCCCCATTGTCCAGCTGGCACGCGCCACTAGAGAAGTTGCTCAGGGACGGTATGACGAGGTCAAAATCCATCTGCCTCCGCTGAAGTACAATGACGAAATTGCTGTGCTGTGCCATTCTTTTGAGGAGATGGTGAAGGGACTTGTGGAAAAAGAGAAGGTCAAAGGGATACTGAACAAAGTCGTCTCTCCCGAAATTGCCCAGGAGATTATGCAGGGAAATGTTCACCTTGGCGGGGAAGAGAAAAATGTCAGTGTTCTCTTTGCCGATATCCGGGGCTTTACCAAAATGACGCAGCACATGCGTCCGCAAGCGGTTGTCGACCTGCTCAATGTCTGTATGACTAAAATCTCTGCGGTGATCGACAAGAATGGCGGGGTGATCGACAAGTACGTGGGCGATGAGGCGATGGCCCTTTTTGGAGCGCCCATCATGCGGGACGATTCCGCATTCAAAGCAGTGCGAAGTGCTGTGGAGATGGTAGAAGAGCTCAAGAAATGGAACTTTGAGCGCATCGCAAACAACGAGCCGTCCATCGAAATGGGAGTTGCTGTCCACACGGGAGTGATGCTCGCAGGGAATATGGGTGCTGAAAACCGCCTCAACTACACGGTACTCGGAAGCAATGTGAATTTGGCGGCACGGCTATGCGATGCCGCGCAGAAAATGGAGGTTCTCATCACAAAGGCGACGCTTGACGAGCCCCATGTGAAGGAGAACATTCTCTATGAAGCGGTAGAACCAATGCAATTTAAAGGGATCGATGCGCCCGTCGAAGTGTACCGCGTAAAAGGCATCATCAAGAAATAAGAAGCTGAATTTGCAGACAGCTTTTTACAGGCCCCCGAGGAAAGCTACATGCGAAGTTTTCGAAAAAAACTCATTCTTTGCCACCTTACCCTCTTTTGCATTTTTATTCTCTCTGCCCTGTTTTTCATCGATGCCGCCATGCAAATCAAATTGTGGTTTTTTGGCTTTTGCGCGCTGACCTTCTCATTTTGTGTTGCGGTCACTTGGCGGATTTTTTATCGGATCCATTTTCCTATTCAACAGAATCTCCTCGACGAGCGCAATGAGAAAGGGGCGATCCTGGAATCTTTGGACGAAGGGGTCATTGCCGTCGATGGTCAGATGCAGGTGTGCTACATCAACGCGATTGGAGCGAAGATGGTGGGCATCTCTCGCCGCAAGCTCATCGGTAACCCTTTTCCGAAAACGTCATCGCTCTTTTTTTCTGAGCTTCTCGACAAGTGCACTACCCTGCTCGCCACCTGCCAGACAACGGGGAGTGCTCTGACCGACTCCATTTCCATGGGCGAAGAGAAACGGATTTACTTCGATTTGATCGCAGTCCCCAAAACCCAAAGCAACGGAGCCATCCTCATCCTGCAGGATAAATCGAGCCATTACCGCGTTCTCGAAATGGGAAAGGACTTTGTCGCAAACGCCTCTCACGAACTCCGCACCCCGATTACCATTATCAAAGGGTTTGCGGAGACCATGCAAGATTTGCCCGAGCTGCCCAGGGAGATGGTCGCTGATATGACTGAGAAAATCGTCCGCAATTGCCAACGCATGGATACTCTCGTGAAGAATCTGCTCACCTTGGCAGACCTGGATAATTTGCCTGAGTCCAGATTCCAAGACTGCGATCTTGCCGCTCTTGCAGAAGCCTGTCGCGAAGTGGTCCAGAGTGTTTATAAGGACGCCTCTATTGAAATCGATTCCAATGAGGAACCGATCGCTGTCAATGCCGATCCTGACATTCTCGAGCTGGCTATTATCAATTTGCTGGACAATGCGGCAAAGTACTCTAACTCCCCAGCGCAAATCTGTATGAAGATTTGGCAGGAGGCTGAGGAAGTGCACATCACCATTTCTGATAAAGGGATCGGTATTCCGCTGTCTGAGCTCGAGCACATCTTCGACAGGTTTTATACCGTCGACAAGGCGCGCAGCAGACGGTTTGGTGGTGCGGGTCTCGGGCTTTCCATTGTGCGCACCATCGTTGAAAAGCACCACGGTTCGATCTCTGCCCTCTCGCAGATAGGAGAGGGTACGACTTTCACGATTGTCCTTCCTAGTACAGCTTGACAGACTCTTACACTAGTATTATTTAAATTTAATTTTTAATATATCATAGTGATTTTTCGTAATATTTTGAATTTTAAGCAATTGATTTTTATTTAGATAATTAACTTGAATTATCATATGTTTTTCGTTATACTTTAAAACTAAAAGGAAAGGCCGGCATGTCATCATCCATCGCACCGCACACGCAATGCTCAACCCTCAGAAGCCTAGACTTGTGGAATACTACGCTCGATGCTTCTGACGTGGCCTCTCTTGCAGAAGTGCTCATGCAAGACTCAACGCTTACAGGTCTGCATTTGAGGTGCAATCGACTCGGCGACGATGGCGCATCTACTTTAGCACAAATGCTCACACAAAACCCAGCGCTTACAACTCTGCACTTGCTGAACAATCAGATAAGCGATGAGGGCGCAATCACTCTTGGAAAGGCGCTCATGCCAAACTCAATGCTTACCAGCCTGTGCTTGGGGCGCAATTGGATTGGCGATGAAGGCGCGGCTTCTCTTGGAGATGCGCTCTTGCACAACTCAACGCTGACAAGCATGAACTTGGATCTCAATCGGATCGGTAGTTCTGGCGCAGCCTTTTTTGGAAATGCGCTCATGCACAACGCCTCCCTCATCAACCTGTGCTTGGGGAACAATCAGAGCGGCGATTCTGGCGCGACCTCTTTTGGAGAGATGCTCAAACACAACTCAACCCTCATCAGTCTGTCCTTAGCGAGCAATCAGATTGGCGGCACTGGTGCAGCTTCTCTTGGAAACGCGCTCTTATTCAACTCATCCCTCATCAATCTGCACTTGGAGAATAACCAGATCGGCAGCTCTGATATCAACCATTTTTCTCTGGCGCTAATACAAAACTCAACGCTTACACAGCTGAACTTGATGTACAATCCTGTTGGCGATGACGGCGCAGCTTCTTTTGGAAATGCGCTCGCATTAAACTCAGCGCTGACAAGTTTGGACTTGGGGTACAGCCAAATCAGCGATCGAGGCGCACACTCTCTTGCACATGCGCTCACACTCAACTCAACCCTCACTAGTCTGGGCTTGTGGCACAATCGGATCGGCGATTTCGGCGCACGCGCCCTGGCAGATGCGCTCGCACTCAACCCAACCCTCATTAGCTTGAACTTGGTTTACAATCCAATGAGTTACAATCCAGTCGGCCAAAGCCATCTTAAGCGCATTAAGTCGTATCTTGACCGGAACCGGGACAATACCGCTGCTCGTGGGTTGACTTTGGAGGCACTCCTTGCTAGATCATTTGCCTGGACCGCAATCATGAGTGACTTTGACGAAGCGAAACGAAATAAAGCCTACACTCAAATAGTTAAAAGCGGCAGAAAGATCAAGAAAGGCGAATTAGGAAACGAGCCTATTTTCATAGTAGATTGGCCGCTCTTTTCACGTTCTGTTAAAGATGCTGGCATCGATCTGAAAATGGCGTTGAGAGAATATCTGGAAAGCGAATCTATTGTTCCCTCTATTGCCGATATGGTTTCTAATAACGTTTACTGGGAGAGTTCTTTCTGAGCGATGATCCCCGTCCGAGGATCTTTGCCCCGGATGATCTTGCGCGGCGCAGGCTGATTGGAATAGCTCAGGTAGGATTCGAGCGAGGCGAGAATGGAGGCGCGCTGGGGATTGGTCGCAAGATGGTTTTGCAGCTCTTCTTTGGTGATACTGACGTATTTCTTTTCGCTCGCCCATTTGATCCTCTCTTCTTCCAGAATAAACTCCATCGTCTCTTTGTCAAAGAGAGCTTCGAGAATCTGCGGAGCTGCAAATGAGAGGCAGATAGGTGTGCGCTCTCCTAGCAAAGAGAAGCAATCGGCAAAAGGGGGGTAACCCTTCTGATCGCCATGCTGCGTCGTTCCTTTGAGCATGTGATAAAAGAGCTTTTGCAACTTCGGGTTGTCGGGAAAGAGCTCCGAGAAGGAATGGACATCTTTGAGTGCGTGACCTTTGGAAAGAACCGCGTCGATGATTTGGTACTCGATCTTGTCGGGATGACCATGCGCGGAAAAGAGGTTTTTCTGATAGAGCAGCCTGAGGTGTCTAGCAAGTGGTTCGTAAAATGGGTGAAGCTGGGAAGGCCCTTCGTGGACAAATAGCGGCCCCAGGTTCCATTTGGATTCTTCCAAAGGGGGAAACATCGCCCGCCGGGAGCGGAAATTCCCTAGTGCGCGCGGCGCCTGCTCTCCTCTTTTGACGAGGGGCTCGCCCTGATGGGCGATGTAGGCGCGCTGCGCCAGCCGATTGTTCACAGCATTTTGTGCTGCCTTCACACTGGAGAGGGTCGATTCCATGATCCAAAAGCTTTTGGAATCGCGCAAAAATGTCAGCGCAATGCCGCCAAATACGAGTAGAAAAGCCAGGATAAGCGGTAATATATTCACGTGGCCTCCTGATATGTGATCGGCTCGCCAGGAGAGCTGATGAAGTAGACAAGAGGAGGGATTCCCAGATTCTTTTTGGTGCGGCTGCCTGGGCGTTTCCAGTCAAAGGACAGCCTGATCATGGCAGGAGTCTTTGCCTTTTTCTTCGGCCACTCCGCGCTCCATTTGCCCTGAACGGGGTCAAAAAGATCCCAGCGCAGGGAGCCTACCCCATCGAGCAGGACCTCGGTGCGCTTCGCCTCTTTTTTCCCCTTGGTTTCGATGACCAGTTGCCCTTTTGCATCTAAATAGAGCACCCCTGTCAAAGCCCCGAGGAAAAGGGGATCTCTGTCGATCGTCTGCGAGTAAGTCACAAACAGGGCTTCATTTTTCGCTCCACTGTACTCTTGTAGCCAGAGGGCAGCGTCTTTACCAGATTCCAGATGGGCAAACAGCTGTTGCAGCCGACTATTGAGCAGCTCGATCTGGAGCACTTTTTGTTTCAACTCTCTTGCGACAATATTTTTTTTGAGAGTTTGTTGGAAGCAGCCAAAAAGCGCTGAGAGTATCACCCCTAGCAGTGCAATGGCGATGACGACCTCGAGAAGTGTGAATCGGTATGATCGTTTAGACAGCATGGTGCAGCGATTGTAGAGCAATCGGGAAAGATGCTGCAAGTGTTATATGAGCTGAGCCATTTCCGCAATGCGTGAATGGCGGAATTGTTTAAAACTATTTCTTGATTAGGAGAATCATTTAACCACCCGCTCACAACAGAGCGGGTGGTAGATAAATGCATTATTTGTGAAAGCGTCGTGGCGGCTTGAGTGCGATCCAGCCGAGGGCTGCCGCGAGTCCAGCGTAAACGAGGATGCTAAACCAGTCGGGTAAGAGGGCTTTTTTGTCCGCGGGAATAAGTCCCCCCACTGTCAACAAAGCGATCAAAACGCCCATGCACGCATCTCCTGCCACGAGTCCCGACGCACCGAGCACCCCGCGATCACTCGCTGTTCCAATGGGGTTTTTCATTTTCACAAATGCAGAGAGCGCGCCTCCCGCCATCATCGCCGTACTCAAAGAAAGAGGAAGGTAGAGTCCTATGGCGAAGGGGAGGATGGGCAGCCTTAGCAGTTCCAAAATCAGGCCGATCACCACGCCAATCATGACGAGTGTGATTGGGATGTTGCCTTCCATGACTCCTTGTGCAATCAGTGCCATCATCGTCGCTTGCGGAGCGGGCATTTGAGCAGATCCAAACCCATAGGCAGTGTTGAGCAGATAGAGCGTGCCGCCGATTGCTAGAGCGGGAAGAATCACTCCGATGATTTCGCCGATCTGCTGGGTGCGCGGGGTGGCGCCGACCAAAAAACCCGTTTTCAAGTCCTGCGAGGTCGTTCCCGCCAGCGCGATCGCAACGTTGACGACAACGCTCATCGTGAGCGCCGCAATCAGATAAAATCTCTCCGTCCAACCCAGCATGACGAAGACAAGGCACGTGATTAGCAATGTGGTGATCGTCATTCCTGAAACGGGGTTGGAGGTGCTTCCCACAATTCCAACGGTGAGCGAAGTGACGGCTGCAAAGAAAAAGCCGAGGAGAGCGAGGATTAGGATCGTTGTGAAATTCATCGGCGATCCGGGATAGAGCCATAGGGTCAGTATGATGGCGATCGATCCTAAGACGAGCCAGCGCAGGGAAATATCGCGGTCGGTGCGCGCTAGCGCCGGGGTCTTGAGGCTGAATCCTTGAAAGAGTTCGTTGAATCCCATCCGCAGGGTTTTCGAGATCAGAGGAGCGATTTTAAACAGGCTGAGAAGTCCGCCTACGGTGATGGTTCCAGCACCGATGTAGCGCACATAACTGGACCAGATGGCATCTGTTGTCATCTGCGCAATGGGAACGGATCCGGGATAGATGACCGCATCTCCCGTGCCAAACATGCGGATCATGGGTATCAGCACCCACCAGCCGATCGCGCCTCCGGCGAAGAGCAGAGCGCAAATGCGCGGTCCCACGATGAAGCCGACGCCGAGCAGCGAGGGCGTGCAGTCGATGCTAAATTCCGTTTTCTGAAAGGGCGCAATCACCCAGCTAGGAGCCTCTTTAAACAGGTAGACGCCGCTAGAGAGAACTTTGTGAAATGCGCCTGTCAAAATGCCCAAGCCTGCCATGAGTGCTTTGGGTTTTGCATTTTCGCCTGTCTTTAAAATTTCCGCACATGCCGTTCCTTCTGGGAAGGGAAGCTTCCCATGCTCTTGGACGATGATGTAGCGCCGCATGGGGATCATAAACAGGACTCCGAGGACACCACCTAAAGCTGCCAGCATAAAAATCCGCATCGGCGAGGGATGGTCGCCAAGAAGAAAGAGCGCAGGAACCGTGAAAACAACCCCTCCGGCAATTCCCTCTCCGACGGAGGCGATGGTTTGCACGAGATTATTCTCGAGGATGGAGACGTTCTTAAAAAAAGAGCGAAGAATCGCCATGGAGAGCACGGCTGCCGGGATGGACGCAGAGACGGTCGTTCCCACTTTGAGGGCGAGATAGCCGTTGCCGATTCCAAAAATGAGACCGAGGAAAATCCCTAAGACGACAGCACGGAAGGTGAACTCTCTCGTTTTTTCATCTTTCGCAGAGATCACCGGTTTAAATGCCGACATAGACACTCCTTTTTCCACAAAATGCATCAGAGTACGTGAACGAACCCTTAGTTGGTGGACATACTCCAAATAGGAGTTCATTGCAATCCTCACGGCGCTCAGTTTGTCAAAAAAAGCTTGCATCAATTAAAATTTTATATTTCAATGAACCCCTTTCAAGTGCTTGAGCACAGAAAAAAGGGCCCAGAAGGAAAGACCTGCACTCTGGATATGTTGTGAACTCTTCGGCACGCGCTGAGGGTTTTGACAAAGGGGGATCCTCAAGCGAGGGTTCTTTTTTTTAAAGCAGGTCAATAGGACGTTCACCATGAAGAAAATACTCTCAATCCTTGTGGCTGTTGTATCGATGGTACAACTGAGCGCACAGGGTTTTAATTGGAGCAGCCCTCCAACAGCGATTTCCACAGCAGCTGTGGATGCATCAGATCCGGATGTTGTCATTGACGCAAGTGGTAATACTACCGCGATCTGGATTGAAAGTTCTACTGTTCGGACGAGCACTTTGCCTTCCGGAGGAAGCTGGAGCGCTCCCTCTTCTCTTTCTGGAACAGGGGGAACAAACCCTTGCATAGGCATTGACTCTGCCGGTAACGTCACTGCAGCATGGCTAGAGGGGGGGAATGTCAAAACGGCAAATATGCCTTCTGGAGGATCCTGGGGCTCTGCGAGCAACATCTCCGACACAGGAGCCACTGACCCAGCGCTCTACGTCGATGGCGCAGGCAATGCGGTTGCAGTTTGGGTGAGAAATGGCTACATTGAAACAGCCACGCAGCAGGTAGGCAATAGCTGGGGCTCTGTCAGCATGTTGTCGGCCGCCAGTTCAGACAATCCTGCGATCGCCATCGGCGAAGAGGGAACGATCGTCGCTATTTGGCACACCGTTGTAACGGGCCAAGATAGAGTTTATGCCTCTGTCGGAGGGATTGGGCAAGCATGGAATACTCCACTTGTTGTTGCTCCCCTCACAGCGATCGGTGCAGCGTATTCTTTCAACTACCCATCGGTGGCAGTGGATGACAATGGCAATGCTGCTGCGGTATATTTCCTGTATGTGAATGTAGGCGATGCCTATACCAATGTCTATACAATGGGGTCTTCTCTTATCTCAGGAGCGTCTGCATGGTCCCAGCCAAGCTTTCTGTCTGCAGAAGGTTTCCGCAACCCTGCTGACTTGATGAACACGATCGCATTTGATGGAAATGGGAACGCACTTGCTCTTTGGACCTCGTCCTCAGACGGACAATCGTTCAACATCGAATCAGCGCAATTCACTGCGGCAGGGACTTGGACACCAAGTTCAGCTCTTGTTCTGCAGAGCCTTTATGCTTATCAAGGAGACATTTCTGTAAACCCGTCGGGAGACGCTTCTTCGATTTACATGTTTTCTGATTCAGGAAACACGATCATTCAATCGTCAGATACTTCGATCGCCAGCAATGTGTCGGGGTTCTGGAGCATTCCCATTAACGTCTCTTTGGGATCTCAGAATGGATTTCCGCGCATCGCAACGATGCTTGTATCGGGAGTCATCAGTGGAGCTACAGTATGGGTCTATAACGACGGATCCAATAATCGGATTGCTGCATCGATAGGAACACGAAATGTCGTCGCGCCGCCTACAGATGTAGGCATTGTGCAAGATTCATCTGACCAGGGGGTATTTGTTGAGTATTTCAATACCATCAGCTGGACAGAGAGTACCGATCCGAACCTCGTGGCATACAATATCTTCCGCAACGGATTTTATTGGACGCAGGTTGCTGCTGGTACGACTACTGTCATCGACCACAATGCGGTGCAGGATGGATCTGTGACCTATGGTGTGGCGGCAGTCAATTCATCACAAGAGCAAAGCTCTATTGTTTCTGCCAGCTTCCCCTAGAAGTTGGACGCATTATTAACTCGCGCCTTCAAGTGAGGCTCGGGTTAATATCTTTGCCGGAGCCTTCCTTTTTTCAGAAGAAGGGGGCCCCGGCAATTCAGTTTTTGTGTAGAATCAAAACAAGCTTAATCTAAGGATGTAGCAATGAAAAAGATCCTCTCAGTCATCTCTACATTGGTCCTCAGTGTCAACCTCATGGGAAATGTAATCCAGTGGTCTGCGCCACCTACCTCTCTTTCCAATACCAGTGTGAATTCCTCAAATGCCTCTGTCGCGATGGATTCAAGTGGAAACGTCGTCGCCGTCTGGCTCGAAAACGGGGCAGTCAAGGCGTCTGCAAAGTTAATCAGTGGAGGGTGGGGAACCGTCGCTACTCTTTCTAGTTCAACCGCTACAAGTCCGTCGATTGTTTGTGACAGTTCCGGGAACGCGACTGCGGTTTGGCTAGAGGGCGGGGCAGTGAAAGCTATGACAAAGCCATTTGGTAGTGCATGGGGAAGCGTGAGCACGCTAGCCACCACACTTGCCACCACGCCAACAATTGCCGTTGATGCTGCAGGGGATGTCATTGCCGCGTGGGCGAGATCGGGAAATATCCAAACGGCGACGAAACTGTTTGGAGCGAATTGGCAAAATGCAGTGAATATCACGAGCTCCAGCGCGACATCTCCGGCGATTGCCATGGGAGGAACGGGATCTGGTACACGCGCTGCTATCGTTTGGAATGCAGTCTCTAGCTCCATTCCCGTGGTCTACGCTACGACAAAGGCGATAACGGGAAATTGGGGCACTCCAGTGATCCTCTCGAACACCAGCCATAATGCAATCAACCCTTCAGTGGCTGTCGACAGCAACGCCAATGCACTAGCAACTTGGTACAGCTACGATGTGTTGGGTGTGAACTATTTCAGTGTCGCAGTTCAGGCCTCTTATATGATTTCTGGAGGAGCTTGGCAGTCCCCTGTCACCATCTCCGATGAGAGCTATCGCAATCCGACATCGCTCATGACCAAGGTCGCGTTTGATTCAGGAGGGAATGCAGTGGCGATGTGGACCTCATCGAGTGATGGAGCAACCTATAACATTGAAGCGGCGATGAAGCCGGTGCGATCCGATTGGTCCACTCCTACTCAGATCGTCAGTCTAAACCCTTATTCTTACCAGTTCAGTCTTGCAGGTACGAGTTTTGGGGAAGCACTTGCCGTCTTGATGTTTTATAACGGAGATTCTCTACTCGTGCAATCGAGCGAAAGCGATTTTTCTGGTTTCAGGGACAATGCGTGGAGTGTTCCCACAAATATGTCGCTCGGAACGGATAATGGTTATCCTAACGCAGCCGCAGTGATCACATCGAATGCGATGAATGCAGCAGCAGTCTGGATCAAGAATAATGGAACCAACAATATCGTGTATGCGGTTACTGGATCTAAAAATTTGTTGCTTCCGCCGACTTCGCTGACTGCGACCCAGTCTTCGAATAGCTTTGGGATATTTACAGAGTACTACAACACTTTCGGCTGGACAGCTAGCGCATCTTCCGATGTAACTAAGTACTTGATCTATCGCAATGGGATGTTTTTAGCTGAGGTAGACGCGTCTGCGACGCAGTACATCGATTCCAACCGTGTGCAGTCGCAGGCAACCACGTATGGCGTGGCTGCTGTCAACGCACAGGGCACTGTCAGCAGAATTGCAAGTGTCAACTATCCGTAAAGTGCATCGACGATTTCGCGCTGGCATTTGCCAGCGCGAACTTGAATTTACTGGAGGGATCAATCCAATGAAAAAGATTCTGTTTCTCTTTGCAGCTCTCACATCGGTCTGGCAACTCCATGCAGAGTCTTATACCTGGAGCGCGCCAACGACGATCTCGACACCCGGCATCGATTCCACAGTTCCCTTAGTTGTGATCGATTCAGGAGGCAATGCGACGGCCGCGTGGATTGAAGGCACCACGCTCCAATCGAGTTCTTTGCCTTTTGCTGGAAGCTGGGGGGCCCCCACTTCTCTTTCCGGAGCTGGAGCAACCAGTCCCAGCATTGACGTAGACTCCGGAGGGAATGTCACTGCGGTATGGCTAGAGGGAGGGGTGGTGACAACGGCGAACTTGCCTTTTGGAGGGAGTTGGAGTGTATCCACCAGTATTTCTCTTTCAGGTGCATCCGATCCTGCCCTTGATGTCGACGCCACTGGAAATGCTGTGGCTGTGTGGGTGCGAGGCGGACAAATTGAATCGGCGCAGCAGCCGTTTGGAGGAGGCTGGAGCGCAGTAACCATATTGTCTGGCGCAAGTTCCGATAATCCTGCAGTGGCCCTTGGCGGCTCAGGAACAATTGTCGCTGCTTGGCATAGCGTTATCGCTGGACAAGATGAAGTGTTATCCGCCGTCGGTTCCATCGGTGGGGCTTGGGGCAGTCCTTTGACAGTCAATGCCGCGATGGATTCTTCCAATTACCCTGCAGTGGCGGTGGATGGAAATGGAAACGCCGTTGCTCTTTTTTTCAGCTACGCACAATCTGGCAACTCTTTTTTCCGCGTCTTTCCCCTCGTAGCGTCCCTCACGTCCGGCGGCACACAATGGTCCATTCCCTTGGTGCTCGACGACGAGAGCTTTCGCAATCCCGCTGACCTCATGAGTCTTGTTGCCTTTGACAGCGATGGAAATGCTTTTGCGTTGTGGACCTCCTCTTACAATGGGAGTTTATTTAACATTGTAGCGGCAAAGAGACCTCTGGGATTGGAGTGGACGAACCACTCGGCCCTTGTATTGCTGAATTTATATGCATTTCAGGGGGCCTTTTCTCTGAGTCCTTCAGGCGATCTCTCCTCACTGTGTATGGCCTTCGATGGGTTGGGAGATTTGAGTATTTTCTCTTCAGATGCAGATGCTTCCAGTCCTTACGCTCCTTACTGGAGCGCTCCCATGGTTGCTTCCGTCGGCTCTGAAAATGGATATCCCAGCATTGCCACAACAGTGATTTCAGGTGTTGCCAATGCTGTAGGAGTATGGATTTTCAACGATGGATCGAACAATGTGGTCGTGGCATCTGTTGGGACGAGAAATGTCGTGATTCCTCCCTCTGGTACGGGGATTGTACAAAGTTCCACCAATATGGGGGTGCTGACGGAGTACTTCAATACTGTGAGCTGGTCTGCTAGTTCAGATCCCAACTTGCTGGGTTACTATATCTATCGCAATGGGATCTATTGGGATCAAGTGGGCGCAGGAACGCTCTCTGTGATCGACCACAACGCGGTGCAGAGCGGTGCAGTGACCTATGGAGTGGCCGCATTTAACACGACACTCAAACAAAGCGATACCATTACGGCGAGTTTTCCTTGAGATCTTTAAGAGGAGGTGGGACTGCGTCCGCAAGCGGAGCTGAGATGCCCTTGACCTTCTCTACAGTGAATTGGTAGGCATAAGAAACGGTGTCCCGCTTCCTTTTCCTCAGCTTGAAGAGGCGGAGTCGGTCTTTGGTTTGAAATTCGATCGTGCAAGTGACCAGGCGGAACTCTTTGTCTTCGTTGGTTTTTTTCCCCACAGAATGCAGGAACCCCTTCCGACAGAAAGTTCTCTTTCCTGTAGAGGGCAGTGCGTAGACGACCTCGTCGCTGAGGATGAGGTTTTTGTTAGCGCGTGGAGAGCTCAGTGCATCCCAGTCGATCTGTTTAGTGTAAACTTTTTCCTTGATTTCGGCGAAAGCAAGATCGGCGTAGTGGTGCATTTGGATGCGCCAGGCGCTTTTCATTGCTTCCTGGAGCGTCTGCATGGGCAGATGCACGAGTGGCAGCGCACAAGTGCTCAGTAAAAAAAGGC
>JAZJZV010000191.1:9867-13501 GCA_040389485.1 Chlamydiota bacterium | reverse complement strand
AGAGAAACGCTGGGTTGTTTATACATAGTTTTTAGTGAACCTAACCCTGAGTACCTCGTGCCTGCGAAATATTGGTTATCATTCGTGAGTTCTACCCTTTCCTGCTTGTCGTTGTATGCAGGGAAAGAGGTCGTGTTGATTGAGCCGTCGGTGCTCGCACGAGGAGACAGTCTTCCAGTAGAGAGCTTTGCCGATGCGACGGATCCCTATCTCGAGGGTTACATCCAGGCGCTCATCGATGCGAACTATTATGAGTATCAGGTGGTGGTCATCGTCAAGGACCACAAGGTCTATCTTGCGAACCTTCCCAACAACGACCTGCTTTCCAAGAGTATTATTGAGTTTGTGAAGGATGTCCCGGGAGTGACCTCAGTTGAGGTGACGGATGTCAGCAATGCGGAGCTCGAGGCGCGCAAGGTGTATGTGGAACAGCCGCGAGTCAGCGGTGTGTGGTTCCCTCAGTCGACTGTGCTTTTTGCTCCATTGATCGCAGATCCGCGTCAGCCGGTTAACTCTGCGGCTTTGCGCGTGGGAGATAAGGTGATCGGAGATATCGTTGCTGCGGTCTCTTTGGGTGACGACTTCCCGATTTTCCGCTGGTTGAATGTATGGACCTGGAATGGAGACATGCAGGTGGGTATCGAGGCGGGGATCTGGTCTGTGTTTAACTATAAGAATATCCCACACCGGCCCAAGCATGAGTCGTGCGAGCTTGTGAATACCGACTTTTTGGTGGGTATCCCTGTGACGTATGCTTTTGACCGTTGGTCTTTCCGATTCAGAGTTTATCACATCTCTTCGCATTTGGGGGATGAGTTCTTGTGCAATCACCGCGAGTACATCAAGAAGAGAAAGAACCCAAGTATGGAAGCGGTGGACTTTTTCACTTCCTATCAGTTTTCGAGTCACTTAAGGGGTTATTTTGGGCCGGGGGTGGTCTTTCATAGCGATCCTTCGTTTAAGATCAAACCTCTCTATGTGGAATATGGGTTGGAGCTCCGGTTGCTAGGCAGCAAGCTTTACTACCATCGTTTATATGGGACGCCGTTTTTTGCGGTTCACTTGGAGAACTGGCAGCAAAGACATTGGGATCTCGACATGACGTATAAGTTGGGTTATGAGATCAGTAAGCTGCAGGGGATTGGGCGCAAAATGCGCGTCTATATCGACTACCACCATGGTTTCTCATACGAGGGGCAGTTCTTTAATAAGCGCACGCAGTATGGCGAGCTCGGATTTTCTTGGGGCTTCTAAGAAGCTGTCGTCGGAAGACTGCTAGGAAATATCTACACTCTCAGCCGTTTGTGCCCAGAGTGTTCGGGGGAGCTGGAGGAAGAGCTTGCGTCACGGCGTAAAATCAAAACGCCTGAGTTGCGGCGGTCCTCTTCAGCGGTCCAGCCCTGAATATCTCTGGCAACCGCTTCTTGCAAATTCTCTTTAAAGACCAGATAGTTGTCGTTTAAATCGCACCCTTTTCCAGAAATGACCCCGCAAGGACTTGGGCATTTCGGACTGGAAAGATACCGTTTGAGAGCCAAAATCCCTGCCCCATGGCTATATCCATGCAAGTCCAACATCCTCAGTCCATCTTGCCATTTGAGTACTGGCACTAGCTGCATTTGGTCAAAGACTTGTTCAGCCTTCTCAATGCGTCCTGCTTTTACCAAATGATCTACTGCTCGAAGAGGAAGAGCTTGGGTGGATCCCTCTAACCGATGCCGTGGATACGCGTCCTGTCAATCCATGTTCTGTTTTTAGAGGACCCAAGGGTGGGTTTTCTCCTATTTGGGTGCCTGCATCCCCCCACCTTCTTTCAACAGAATTAAACGTCATTTCAAAGCCTTAAATTAATCATTTTTATTAATATCAATTATATAATAATTGATATTAAACATAAAGTAAATTGAGTTATTCCTTAAGTGCTTAAAGATGAGTGATGTGCAATGTGGATGAGTGTATAATTCCATTTGTGTAAATCAAAAAATAATTTCACAACTTTCGCATATTATCTCTCACATATTGGATCGAAAACCTGCTCAAAATCCACTGGAGGGCGTGATCAACAATAGACCCTAAGTTCTTGTCATTTATCAATCTAGTTTTGTTGCATTAGTTTTTAATGATGAATAATTTTATTTAATTGATGGATTAATGCAAATAAAGTATAATAATGATAAAAAATAATACAAAGGTGATATTATGGCAGCTCATGCAGTAACAAATAGCTCGGCGATCGTTGCCGTGGAATCAACCCCTCAAATGCAATTCATGTTAAAAACGGGGATCAATCCATACTATGGTTCATTTTTGCCGAGTTTATTTGCAGACTCTTTTTTTACAACTGTGCAAGACATGGATCCTGAGGCGTTCTCACTTAAATTAAAAGAGGTGCAGCCTTTAATTCTTTACTTCGACTTGGACTCAACGCTTTTTAGTGTTCGGTTGAAAGAAACAGATGAAGAAGATTTATCTACGAGCATGAAGACCCTTGGATCAACGCTGGAACATGGCCTTGGCGATAGTGATGGAGAGATTGAATTAGTAGACCTCTTCCATGGTGAAACTCCAAGTGAAGGTATGGTAAGGCTTTATCGCGTGAGTGAGGGGAGCAACTTTAGCAATGTTGCATTGTGCACCACTTTGTATCTCTATCCTGATAATACCTATGCCACTAGCTCTACGAGTGCGGACTCTGTGCGATTTATCGCAAGAAAGCGGTATTTAAACCTATTCACGAAAATTGATGCAATCAATGCAGTGGCGTTAGAGAAATTCCAGCGCCCCCTCATTGTTGTGAATATTTTAACTAACGCTGGTTACGATGAGCATAACATCAAGGCTCTTTTTGCTCCTGCGTTTCCCAAGTGCAAAACGATTTATCGGGGGATGTTTCAAAACCGCTATCGCGACATTGATCCTGTTAAGAATGTGTACCTCAGCAAAGGGGCTCAAATGGCGCATAACCACACGCGTTTTTTTGAGAAAATTGGAACTCAGATGCTGGATACGTGTTTATTGGATGATTCCCTAAGCAATATCACAGATGTTGAAAATCACGGATTTAGAGCTTTGCATATTCCCTCCAACCCATATGGCAGACATCGCGAGCAATCCTATGCGTTCGGGGGCGGGGAACACTTCTTTTCCACTCTCGAAGAGACGGTTAATTCTGTGGCTACAAGGCATGGTTTCGATGTGCCAACACCCATGTATTTGCCACTGGCGGTCTCTCACATGGTGCGTTTAAATAATGCACCCTTTTTGCGAGTGGGTCAAGCCCCTGCGTTAACGCCGACAAGTGATAGTGATGAGACTCCCAATTATTTGGATGAACTCGTTCAAGTAGAGACTTAGAAGCTGTCTTAAAATGCAGCTTCTTAAGGTGCTATTCGACCGTGAAAAACCCTTCGGGGTTTGAGGGGAACTGCGTCCCGATAGGGAGCGAGTCTGTGAAGTACTGCCTGTAGACCTTAAGTCCTTGCTCAGCTGTCCGAATGCAATAAAAACAGTTGCTGACCCATTCAGAACCTTTGATGGTACCTGCTGCTAAGTTGGTTTGGTAGCGCGGGGTGATTTTTCCTTTCCAATACTCTTTATCGCCAAACAGCAACACCGGGGTCGGAGCAACGGATCC
>JAZJZV010000191.1:1397-9857 GCA_040389485.1 Chlamydiota bacterium | reverse complement strand
AACGGATCCCACCTTGCGTCTCACTTCTTCCAAACAATGTTCAAAATCAGTGCCGATGCCTCCTGTCAAGATGATGGGGAAGTCGAGGTTGAACTCGGCTTGCCTTTCGACGAGGCGGTCGAGGCGATAGGTCATTTTCGCTTCGATGTAGGGGTTTTGTGTTTGTTCTTGAATATTCAGGTTGCTGCTGTTGCGGAAGTCGACGATGTCTGCACAAGAGAGAATGCCGACTCTTTTCGCGACGCGGTTGCCCACTTCCATCAGGCCAGGTCCTCCTCCTGTGACAAGAGCGATGGGGACGTTGGGGTTGAGCAGGGGGTGAGTGACTTTAGAGCGCATGTCGATGATGCCGCGCAAAAGCGTTGCCAATTCTTCCTCAAAGTTTCCCTCTACCAGAGTAGAACCATAGACCCCAAATGCCGTGGCATTGATGAAGGTCTCGACAGATTCCTGCGGAACGAACATACCAGTGTCTTTGCCCGGCTTGGGGGTATATTGCAATATCTTCCCGCTCGTCTGATCGACCCAGTAGACGGGAATGCCAAATTTGGCGAGGTCGAGTAGAAAGGAGCGGTCTTCGTGAGAAAAGAAGTTGCCATAGGTCTGAGAGGGGTATTGAAAATAGATTCCTTTGAGGCACCTTTGCACGGGAGTGCTGAGGAGAAGCCGCTTCATGAGAGGGGAGAGGAAGTAGCGGGACAGAAGGATGCCTTGGCTTGTGATCAGACCGTCTTCAATGCTTTTGAGAAAGGGATAGGAGGGTTGCTGTTCGATGTAGCGTTGGACGAGTAGGGCTTGTTTCGCGGGGAAAAAGAGGCCAGGGAATTCGATTTTTTGCGTCTCTTTCGCAATCCAGTCGTTCGGTTGGAGGTTGAGCATTTGCTCGCCTTTGACGACGAAGACGCTGGCGAGGTAGTTGAGGGGCTTGTCAATTGTTTCAAAGGCCTTGAAGATCGCACCGGGATTTTCCAAGCAGCTTTGCAGTTGATCTCTATCGGCGAAAAAGACGTGCTCGCGGTGGGGCTCGAGAGTGTAAAATTCAATCGGCATCGTCTTGATTTCTTCAGTGCTATCTCCGAAGAGTTCATAGACATCTCCCGATGCGGTAGTATCGGGTTCGAGGATGTTGGCGCTTGTATGCTTGATGCCATTGGGGAGGAGTTCATCAACGACCTTTCCAAAGGCGGTGCGGATGTGCAAGGGAGCTGTCCGAACGAGCAGAATGTCGGTTTCTGAGACGGTGCGCGGGGCGGAGGGGATCCACTTCTGATCGAGTTGAATGAGAGTGCGCAGTCGAAAAGAGGCATGCAGAAGTGCTTTTCCAATGGTGGGAAGCAGCCCGAAGATCGTTTCCGGTTCATAGGAGAGAACTCCCTCTTGCAGCTGCAGGAATGCCACGGTTTTTCCATTGAGTTTTTCTAGCAGCAGATCATCGCGCCCTTTAGGGCCGCCAAGAGAGAGTAGAGGTCTGCCTTGGCTGTCCGTGCGTCCGAACATGCGCAAGAGGTAATCGGGGTTGCGCACTCTTCTGCGCGGATCTGCTGCAAAGAGTTTTCCAATGTAAGCGCCTGGAACGATGTAATCGAGAAGCGTCGTGGCGATTTTTCCATAGGAGTAGAGTTCAACGCGGGCGATGGCGCAGAGTCTTTCGCTGTCCAATTCGAAATCGATGAGAGTGGCGTTGAGTCCGAGCTGGGCCAGTGTACTTTTGAGATTGAAGGAGATGTCATTTTTATCGATATCAAAGCCAATGAAGGCAGGGGAGATGTCACGGATGGCCACCTCTGCGCGAAGGGATCTTGGGGAAGGTCTTTCCATGGATGTGATGAATCCATCGGGCGAGACCAGGTCGTAATGAGAGGAGGCGAGATAGCTTTGCATATGCTCAACCTAACCTACTTATGAAAAAAAGAAAAGCTCTTCGGATGCCCCTTGTGCAGCCTCTGGGGTTATTTTTTTCGTCATTGAGAGGAAGAACCTGCAATTGCCTCTTCGCGCTTGAGCATTATTTTTTAGGGAGGTAGAATGGGGATGATCGGTCACACTTCCGGGGAGTCCAGTATGTTCAAGCGCAGCGTTGGCACGCACGATGGTTCATTTCACGCAGATGAGGTGACAGCATGCGCGCTTCTTATTGCTTTTGGTCTCGTCGACAAAGATAAAATCATACGCACGCGCGATCTCAAAGAATTGGCTGAGTGCGAATACGTCTGCGACGTCGGTGGCATCTTTGACTCATCAATCAAGAGGTTTGACCACCATCAGTCTGATTACACCGGCGAGATGAGCAGTGCCGGCATGGTCTGGCTCCACTTAAAAGAAAGTCAGATCGTCGAAGAGAAGATGTATGAATTTTTCAATCACTCGCTCATCCTGGGCGTGGATGCACACGACAATGGACGCGCGGTCATCGAAGACGGGACATGTACCTTTTCACATGTGATTTCAAACTTTGTTCCACCTGCGTACGATGCCCCCAAGCACGTGCTGGAAAAGGCATTTTCCCAAGCGCTTGATTTTACCCTCGGCCATTTGCATCGGATGCAAGAGCGCTATTACTATATCCAGTCTTGCAAGGAAAAAGTATCTGCCAGCATGGGCTCAAAACTGAAATATCTCTATTTCGATGAGGCGATGCCTTGGATGGACACCTTTTTTGATTTGGGGGGAGAGACCCATCCAGCACTGTTTGTCGTGATGCCGTCGGGGAGTCATTGGAAACTGCGCGGGATCCCACCGACATTGGGAGAGCGAATGAAGGTAAGGTTCCCTCTTCCGAGCGAATGGGCAGGGCTGCTCGATGAGGACCTTAAAAGGAAGTCGGGAATACCAGGGGCCATTTTTTGTCACAAGGGGCGATTTATTTCTGTTTGGGAAAGCAAAGAGGACGTCTTCAAAGCATTAGAGTACATATTATCACGGATTGAGAATGACAACAGTATTCGGTCAAATCATAGCGGGGAAAATCCCTAGCGAGAAGGTGTTTGAAAACGAGCGGATCCTCGCGATCAAAGACATAGCTCCCGCAGCACCGGTGCATATTTTAATCATGCCCAAAAAACAGATCCCCAATCTGCAGTCCCTTCAGGAAGAGGATCTCCCTCTGATCTCGGAAATCATTCAAGTGGCGCAGAAGCTTGCAGAAGAGTTTGATATCGAAGAGGGCTATCGTCTCCTGACAAATAATGGAGCCGAGGCCGGACAGACCGTCTTCCACTTGCACTTTCACCTGATCGGCGGCCGTCAGCTCAGCCACCTGGGCTAATCATGAAAATAGGGGCCGCTCTACTACTCATCTGCTGCAGTCTTTCCGCTCAGGAGCCCAAAGAGGCTCTGCTCAAGAAAAGGGTTAACTCCCATCTTCTCATCGAAGATTTGCATTCTGCTGTGGATGAGGCCAAGCGGGCGCTTGAAGCATATCCCGATTCCAAAGAAATTCAAATGGCCTATATCCGCGCGCTCTCTGCAAAAGGGGACGAGACCGAGGCGATGCTGCAATGGGAAGAGACGTCGAGCCTTTTTGTCGACGAAAAATACAATCGCCGCATGCTCGAGACCCTAGCCTGGGGAGTGCTGCATAAAGGGGAGTCCTCCTCCCAGCTCAACATCCGCCTCAACGCTCTGATTGGTGCAGCCCTAACGCGCGATGCCAAGGCCATTCCCATGATTCTGGATCAACTGAGAAGCTCCAACTCTTTACTGCGCTCAGTCGCCGTCAAGATTGCCATGTCCTATCCCGATGCTCCCATCAAAGAGGAGATTGCCCGCCTCCTCAAAGAAGAAAAAGTCTGGTATGTCCGCTTGGAGGTGATCCAGGCTGTGGGTGCAATGCAAATCCGCCACCTCAAGGGGCAGCTTCAAGAAATTCTGGGCAATCCGCGCACCTTGACGGAAGAAAAAGCAGCTGCCATCGTTGCGCTTGTGGGGATGTACGACAAGATCGATCGCAACGAGCTCATCTCCCTCGTGCGGAGCGATAGGGCAGGCTTAAGGCAACTGGCTGCCGAGGTGATTTCCCATCTGAATCTATCGCGAGATCTCGATCTTCTTCTACCGCTTCTCTCAGACACTTCATCCGATGTCAGAGTGTCTGCCATCAATGCGCTCGCACTCATGCGCGTCCAAAAAGTCGGGCGGACGAGTGTCATTGACCTGCTCGATGCTAACCTTCACGGGAACGCGCCTGAAGTAGCGATTACAGCAGCTTATGCCGCACTCCTCCTCGATGAACAGCTAGGTAGCCACTACCTATCCGCTTGGATGAAATCGGAGAATGGAAAATGGCGCAGAATGGCCGCTGCCGCAGTAGGAGTCAGTGGAAAATATGGGGTGCGCGTCGCACTCAAAGAAATTAAAGAGAGCCAGGACGTTTTTGTGAAGGTCAACCTCGCATTAGGGCTGATCGGACAAAGGATCCATATCAAGACTGCTTGTGACACGATTTACAAGGCACTTCTAGAGGAGAAAGAGGCGCTTTGGATGTGGGACTCCCAAGCGAACCCGCTTTTTCGTTCCTTGGCCCCCAGCGATGTTCGACATATCGAACAAATTCCCCACTATCCCTCCCTAGTCGATCAGCTCGTCCGTCTCGACTTATTATCTGCATTGAGCATCGTGCGCTACCCCAAAGCGCAAAAAGCCGTACGCACATTTTTGCAAACCCGCAGTTGGGGAGTCACAGGAGCTGCAGCCGCCACTTTGCTGCAGGAAGGGGATGAAGAAGGCCTAGAAGCGGTGCGCACCCTAATCGATGACCCCGATGAGAAAGTCAGAGTGCAGGCTGCCTTGATTTTGGCCATTGTCGGCAGCGACCCCAGCGCAGTCAAAACGCTCCAAGAGGCCTATCCCAAAGTCGATCGCGAGATGAAAGTCCATATCCTCGAAGCCCTCTCCCACATCGGAGATCCCAGCTCAATACCCTTTCTTCTCGCTATCTTGACAGAGCCATTTCAAGTCTTGCGCGTAGTGGCCGCATCTGCTTTAATCCAGTGCTTATATCACTAAGAGGTGACTATGGATTGGGGAGAGCGCATCCGCGATGTGCAGAAGCATTTGACAGAAGAAAATCTGGATGGGTGGCTTTTATACGATTTTCACGGACAAAACCCCTTGGCACGCAGCTTTCTTGAGCTCCCAGAAGATCTCATGACAACTCGGCGTCTGTACTACTGGATCCCGGCCAAGGGAGAACCAGTGAAAATCCTCCATAAAATCGAGACGCATGTATTGGAAGGGCTTCCAGGGAAAACATCCGTCTTTTTGCGCTGGCAAGAGTTGGAATCCTGCATACAGGGAGTGCTCAAAGGTTCTAAGAAGATCGCCATGGAGTACTCTCCTCGTGGGGCCATTCCCTACCTGTCCAGAGTCGATGGGGGAACAATCGACCTCGTGCGCAGCTTTGGAGTGGAAGTTGCGTCCTCAGCCTCATTTTTGCAGTACTACACGTGCGTACTCGATGAACAGCAGCTGCAAAGCCACCTCGACGCAGCCGATTTCCTCGATCGCTTAGCACAAAGAGCCTGGGACAAGATTGCAGAGGCTCTTCGCAAGGGGAATGCGATCAATGAATTTGAAGTCAGGCAGTTCATTGCCGGGGAATTTGAGGCGCACGGCTATATGTCGGAAGGGCTTCCCATTTGCGCAGTCAATGCCCATAGCGCTGACCCCCACTTTGAACCTAAAAAAGTAGGATCTTCCCCCATCCAAAAAGGGGACTTCATTCTCATCGACCTCTGGTGCAAGAAAAAAGGTCCCCGTGCGATTTATGGGGACATCACGCGAGTGGCCGTCGCAGCTGAGGCTCCCACTCAGAGACAACAGGAAATCTATACCCTCGTGCGCACCGCTCAAAGAGAAGCGACGGAGTTTGTCATGGACCGCTACGCAAAAGGGGAGACCATTAAAGGGTGTGAAGTCGACCAAGTCTGTCGAAAAGTCATCGAAAAGGCGGGATATGGCGAGTACTTTACCCACCGCACAGGACATAATATCTACACGACAGACCATGGGCCCGGAGCACACATCGATAGTTTGGAAACGCAGGATTTGAGAGAGTTGATCCCGCACACATGTTTTTCTATTGAACCAGGGATCTACTTGCCGGGAGAATTTGGCATTAGGCAGGAATACGACATCTATTTGGGAGAGGGGGGAAAGGCGCGCGTGACAGGGGGTATACAGGACAAGATCGCAACGTTGCTATAAACCTGGAGGAGATATCTCCCCCAGGTTGAGAGTTCTTTACATGGCATGCGAGATGCGCTCGCCGAGTTCACTGACGCTCATGCGGATGATATCATCCATATTGATCGCAGGAAGGCGGTCGCCATTGAAGCGCAGGTAGTCTCTACCAGACTGATCTGCGAATGCGCGCCACATGATCCTTTGCTCGGGGAGGAGGCAAGAGATGTAGTAGACATTGCTCTCATCGCCAACGAAAGAAGGCCTTCTCATGACCGCATTGACAAAAGCCGCATTGACCTTTGTTTGGATCTGAGCCTCTTCGATGAAGAGAACTTCCAGGCGCTTGTTAAAAATCTTTTCGTGAGTGGTGTTTTCCATTTTTTCAGGAAGCATCTCGTTGATTTCTTTCAGCTTGACCTGCTTTTTCTCTTCCAACTTGCCGCAATAGTCGGTCCAATAATCTTGGCGAGCTATCAAAGCCTTTAATTTCTGGAGCTCATCGGGGTTCTGAGCCATCCCAGGGATGCTCCACCATTGGATCCCTTTTTGCGCCAGAGCCGTTTGAATCTCTTGAGTGGTAGCTTTACTCAGAGAAGTGAACTTTTCATTGATTTTCTGGAGTTGGGTCGCTTTTTCTGAGGAGGATTCTGCTTTCGAAATCAACTTTTGATAAATTGCTTTGGCCGGGGCAAGCAGAAGCAGGATGCTAATCCCTGCAATCGGAACGTAAACGGGTGCAATCAGGTTAGTCGCGACAAATCCAGCCATCGAGAGGATTGTGAAGATGACAAGAGAGGCGACGGCAGCTACTTTCCATAGCGTCGAATGCGTGGAGAGGCGAGATGCCACTTTCGGATCGATCGTCTCTACGCAGCGATCGAGAAAAGTTTTTTGAGGAGCGGCCGGCTCAGTGCGTTGTTGAGCGGGTAAAGCAGCAGAAATGGCGGACATAATTCCTCCTAGCGAAAATTGTGTTTAAACGGAGGGAAATGATACGTTAGGTGCCAATAAACCGCAATGCAGAAAAAGGGGGCTGCGTAAAGTCTAATGGATAAGGGAAAGAAATTTTAATGCATCACTTTGCATTTTTCTGTGTAGGCTGGCCAGACCATTAGATCGGCTGGGGGAAAGGCTGGCAGGAATGTTCAATTGTGCGAGAAAGCGGGGAGGACAGGTCAGCAAAGCCTCTGGAGGTTCGTCGCTGTAAACAAAAATGAGAAGGGCAGCAAGACCTGCGGAAATAAGGGCTTCAGAGCGGGCTAAAAAATGGATTTTACCCTCTTGAATCCATGAGTGAAGATGCATGACACTTTGACAGCCTTCGACAAGATTTTCTTGAGATTCAAACTCTTTAGGATAAGCAGGTAGCGCTCTTCCCATCTCAATAATCTTCTCATAGCGCATCTCGATGCTCGCGCACTCTTCAAACAATTTCACTAAAGCGTCCTGTTTTTTCAAACAAGACACAGCCCCCGCACTGCCACTCATGCTCTCGTTTCCTATCTCATTTTCCTTCAATCATACCTCAACCATGGATTTGTGGGAAATATATGTGATTGACAATATGAGGAAAATCTTGTTTGATAAGACCGTTTTTTACTTATAGATTGTCAGAGGTTATGCCTAAAGAAGATACAATTAAGGTCGATGGGACCGTAGAAGAGCTCCTGCCCAACATGACTTTTCGGGTAGTTTTGGAAAACGGGATGCGCGTTTTTGCCCACCTGTGTGGAAAAATGCGGATGCGCAATATTCGCGTGCTTGTAGGGGATGTAGTCACAGTTGAAATGTCTCCGTATGATTTGTCAAAGGCACGCATCATCTACCGCCAGAGATAATCTGGTGTTACCTATTTAGTAGACCGTTTCAAAAGTTCTTAATGCAATTTAGTCTGTTTTTTTGCGTACATTGCAAGCCCCGAAAAACCGCGGACATTCCTATGTATGTCTTGTTTTTTTGGTGCTTGCCGTCTGCATTAAAATCCAGGCCAAATCGCATCAAGAACTTTTGCAACAGGTTACTAGTTTTTAGTTGAAGATGAATAGCCCTCCGAGTAGAAATTTGGTCAAATCCACTTTTTTTACATTTGGAGTTGAAATAATTCACCTTAGAGAATAAACTTGGCTGCTTTCGGTCTTGTCAGAGACTCAGGGCAGCGCAGTGAAGGTGTGCAGAGTCGATCATTAGTTCAGTGGCAGGTGCATTTATTGGTGTAAGTGCGTCAGCTTTTGAACTAATGACACGTTAAATGACGCCGCCCAGATAGCTCAGTGGTAG
>JAZJZV010000191.1:0-1387 GCA_040389485.1 Chlamydiota bacterium | reverse complement strand
GGTTGGGCGTGTCCAGGAAGCCCCGATCAGGAATTTAGGCTTAGCCAGTAGGCCCAGCCAATAGGCCCAGCCAATAGGCCCAGATAGCTCAGTGGCAGAGCATTTGCATGGTAAGCAAAAGGTCGAAGGTTCGATTCCTTTTCTGGGCAAAAGAACGGAAATGAAAAACAGGGTCTCATTCACCTTTGCCGCCAGCAAAGAGAATAAGACCGCAGATTACAATGGAGCCAAACGGAGGAAGTAATGGCAAAAGAAGCATTTAAACGGACCAAGCCTCACGTCAACATTGGAACGATTGGCCACGTTGACCACGGTAAGACATCCTTAACAGCAGCGATCACTAAAGTATTGGCTGAACGCGGTGGCGCGAAATTCCGCGACTACGCATCGATCGACAACACGCCTGAAGAAAAAGCGCGTGGGATTACAATTAACTCTACGCACGTTGAGTACGAGACAGAAGCGCGCCACTACGCGCACGTCGACTGCCCTGGTCACGCGGACTACGTCAAAAACATGATCACCGGTGCTGCTCAGATGGACGGAGCGATCCTCGTCGTGGCTGCAACAGACGGTGCGATGCCACAAACGAAAGAGCACATCCTGCTCGCACGCCAAGTCGGCGTTCCTGCAGTCGTTGTCTTCTTGAACAAGATGGACATGATTGGTGCAGGCGATGAGGAACTCGTTGATCTCGTCGAAATGGAACTCCATGAACTCCTCGAGTCTAAAGGATACAAAGATGTCCCAATCATCCGCGGTTCTGCTCTGAAGGCTCTCGAAGGAGATCCAAAGTACGTCGAGAAGATTATTGAGCTCATGAAAACTGTGGATGAAAAAATCCCAACTCCAGCTCGCGAAGTTGACAAGCCCTTCTTAATGCCTGTAGAGGACGTCTTCTCTATTTCTGGTCGTGGTACAGTAGCGACAGGACGCGTTGAAAGAGGTAAAGTCAAGGTTAACGACAAGCTTCAGATCGTCGGTATCCGTGAAACACGTGATACAGTCGTTACAGGACTTGAGATGTTTAACAATATCCTCGACGAAGCGCAAGCAGGGGAAAACGTAGGTATCCTCCTCCGCGGTGCTGATAAAAAAGACATCGAACGCGGAATGGTGCTCGTGGCTCCAGGCACATGCAAACCACACACGAAGTTCAAAGGCACAATCTACGTTCTGACAAAAGAAGAAGGCGGACGCCATAAGCCCTTCTTCAGCGGTTACCGTCCTCAGTTCTACTTCCGTACGACTGACGTGACAGGTACAGTCACTCTTCCAGCGGGAACAGAGATGGTCATGCCAGGGGACAACGTCGAGTTGTCAGCTGAATTGATCCATCCGATCGCGATGGAAGTGGGAATGCGATTTGCGATCCGCGAAGGCGGCC
>JAZJZV010000190.1:0-3497 GCA_040389485.1 Chlamydiota bacterium | reverse complement strand
GATACATTATCCTTGTGAACCGATCCGAGTAATACTTTTTATTCAGATAGATTCGTTGAAAGCCGGCTCAGTATTCTCCCCATTGTCAAATAGCCAATCTCAAATCGATCCAGTCCAAAGTGTTCGTTGGGTGCATGGATATCATCATCTGCAAGGCCGACACCGATCATCGCTACTTCCCCGCCCGATGCTTGGGCTAAATCGACGACAATGGGCACGGAGCCACCACAGAACAGATATTTACAAGGCTTCCTAAATATCTCTTCATAGGCTAAAGCAGCAGTTTTGACAATAGAAGAATCGATGTTGCTCCGATAGGCCTTGGCGCAATGCAGGATCTCTGCTTTGACAGTAATTCCTTTAGGTGCTTGACTGTGAAGGTGTTCAGCAATACTTCTACCAATTTTTTCTGGATCTTGACCGGGAACTAACCGGCAGGAAATTTTTGCAGAGGCCTTCGCGGGGATCACCGTTTTAAATCCAATCCCGGTGTATCCCCCCGACATTCCGTTGATCTCCAGCGTCGGACGGAGCCAGCACGACTGCTTCACCGTGTAACCTTCTTCACAGGAAAAGGCCTTCACTCCAAATTGACGGACGTACTCATCTTCATCAAAAGTCATATCGACAGAAGAGAGATGCTGCGCAGGAAGGTCCTGCACGTCGTCGTAAAAATGAGGAACAGTGACTCTTCCATTTTCGTCCCAAAACGTCGACAGCAAGCTTGCCAAAGCGCGATTGGGATTAAGCGCAATTCCCCCGTGAACTCCCGAGTGCAAATCGATCTTCGAATTGGAGCACTCCACATCCAAAGTCACAAGCCCGCGAGTCCCTAAACTAATGCCCGGAGTGTTTGGCGCAGGAATATCAAAGTCCACAACGAGGAGATAATCAGACTTGAGCTGCTCTTTCTTTTGTTCTAAAATCGCCGCGGTTCCTCTTCCTCCCGACTCCTCTTCTCCCTCGATGAACACCTTGATATTGATGTTGATCTCTTGAGCGAGCGATAAGAAGGCTTTGAGTGCTGTCAGCGAATAAAAACACTGTCCCTTGTTGTCGACGGCGCCGCGTGCAAACACCTGGTTATTTCTAATCTCTGGCTTAAACGGATCGCTTTTCCACAAATCGAGCGGATCGACGGGTTGAACATCATAGTGGTGATAAATGAGAAGCGTCGGCCGGTCGGGCCCCGCCTTCATATAAGACCCAAAAACCACCGGCAATCCAGGAGTCTCCCAGATGACTGTGTCAAGGCCGATTCCTTTCATAAACTCGCATAGCCAATCTGCAGCACGGCGCACGTCCGGCTCATAATTTGGATCAGCGCTAATGCTGGGGAAGCTCAGGAATGTAAAGAAGTCTTCCATCGTCTTATCGCGATGGTCGTGGTACCATTTCTTCAGCGTTTCAATTGTAATCTCAGTCATGGGTCTTCAGCACTCGTTGGATATGAAACAGAAGCATACATCGCATAGTTTGCCATATTTCTGCAAACAAAAAACCTGAAGGAAAATTCCCAAAGACGCCAAAATCCATGGCGTCTTTGGGTGTTAACGACAGTCTCTTAGCCGCCTTGATTCACAGAATTAACAAGGAAGTCGAGGTAGCAGCCAATCGACATTTCCCCGGAGGCCTTGTTTTGGTATTCGTTGTGGCTATGCGCTCCGCATCCCGCTGTTTGATTTGCTGGAACAACAGTGGGAATTCCAATTTGCGCAATGGCTGCCAAGAGAGGATTGGTGCCTCCGCAAGGCTGGAAGCGCGCTTTTTCAAATCCTTTTGCAAGCGACTTGAGATAGGACTGGTTACAGGGATCTCCAATGTCTGCCTTCCAGGCCCAAGCACCGTTGGTGTCCACATCTGTTTGAATTCTGAGATCGTTTTTAAGAGCAATCTCTATCAAGTGGTCTGAAACGACGGCAGCAATCATGTTGGGGTCTTGTCCGGCAAGCGTGCGGATACTAATGGCAGCTTTCGCTGTGGATCCATCTGCGCGCATATTGAGAATGCTGATGCTCGGCGATTCAACAATGCGCTCGTCCACAGAGACACTCTCATCTCCGCGCAACCGCGTGCCAGGCAGCATCCCTTTGCCCATGCCATACTCTTCAGGTGTTTGGGAGCTGTTGCGCAAAATCTCCCGTTCCGCATCACTCAGTCCAGAATATCCATCCATAAGCCCCTCGATCGCCTCAGGCAATTTCAAGGAGTGGATGAGACGGGCAAGCCCCAAGGCTGAGTCATTGTGAAGAGTCGGACCATGCAAAAGTTCATCTGCCTCGACACTCCAGACAAACTCCTTTCCAAAGGGATGGGCGCTCATCTGTTCGCCAATCTTTGCCAGGACCTGTTCTTTGTCTTCAAGTGCGCCCACAGGAATAGCGATTGTGCATTGCGCACTGTCCTGAATCACGTTTCCACCATTGGGTTTGCCTGCAACCATATCGAGAATGCGCGCCTTCCCAACAACTTGCGTCGTTTCCAGAGCAACAACACATTCAGCCAACGCTTGCGTGCAATCGGGAAGTAACACTCCAATGCCGCTGTGATAAGGTTTTTCCAATGCACTTGCTTTGAGTGTCACGTGCAGGTAGCGCTGAGGAAAAGGGAGGCGCTGCTCCAAAGTTGCAGCAGAATCTACACTGCTTGCATCTATTTGTTCCTCTGGATTGACGGTGAGAATGACATCTGCAATCCCTCGGGAAGCGCTAGCAATCACCTCAGCATCTTCTCCATCCATCACCACCATGGCGCCCGCTTGGAGAAATTCTTTTTCTTGCTCAAACAATTGCACCAGGTGCTCAGACCCTGCTTCCTCTTCCCCTTCGAAAAGGATCTTGAGGTTAGGCAGCTTTAGACCCCTTTCCTGTGCCATCCGAATGGTGGCAAGGGTGGCCATCGCGCCGAACTTATTGTCGGCTGCGCCTCTACCGTAGAGATTCCCGTCTTTCTCCTCGAGCGTGAAGGGATCTGTGGCCCAGTGTTCCTCTTCTGTCGGTTGCACATCATAGTGGTTATAGAGGATATAAGTTGGGTCATTGGGGTCAGCCGCAAGTTCTGCGAGGACATAAGGTGCACAGCCGTCGATGCGGACAAGTCGCGTCGTGAATCCAAGTTCTTTCAGGCGGTCCTCTAGAAAAGTAGCAGCTCTCACCATATTGTCAGGGTTATAATGCGTTGAAGTGGGGTCGCTTACTGTGGGGATTTCGACCAAGTGTCTATGGTGGTTGTACAACCACGTTCTCTCTGTATCAGTCATGGGATAAGGATTCGCTATCATTGTCGCTGCCATTGTCAACTCCCGTGTTTCGGTTGAAAAACAAAACTTTTATAAAGATTGTGTAAACATTTCGTCAATCATAATGGATTTTGACGTCCTCTGAACCTATCCTAGTAAAATTTTTCGTCGTTTTTTGGAAGATTTTTGGCCAATTTTCGATTCGAAATCTGGGGGTAATATCGACTAAGGGTATATTACCCCCAGATTTTGAATCGAA
>JAZJZV010000189.1:0-3024 GCA_040389485.1 Chlamydiota bacterium | reverse complement strand
CAGTAGTCCAAGAGCTCCATATCGGGGACGACCTTACTGCGCTCTTCAGGCTTTGCCATGACGAGATCGAGAAAGTAGTTGGTCGCAGTGGAATTGGGCGTCGTGATCTCCGTTTGGCCTTTGAGATAGGGAATGGAAAAGAGGGTGGGCAGTCCGCTCTCTTTGAATTCGGGGGAAAAGGCGTTGATGTTGATGTCTCCTGTGAGAAATCCCCAGCCGCTCTGGCTGGCTTTTTGCAAGATCTGATGGCAGGTGAGCACTTGTCCCTTGCGGATCTCGGCAGCGGTGGCGTCATAGCCATGCTGCAAGTGAGTGTTGATGCATGAGACCTTTTGTCCCTGCGCATTGAAGGTCACGAGAAGAGCCCCTCGCCTTGCGCCGCCCTGTGCGGTGTGGAGTTTGATAAAGGGAGTGAACTCAATGGCATCTAGCGGAACCTGGCTGGCGATGAACAGGCCGCTGGAATATCCGATCTCATCGGCGTCAATCGAGGCAAACTGATTGCCGGCGTTGTAGACGAAGTAGGCATAGCTGTCCTGGAGGTGACCCACCAGGGCCTGCATCGCATCGACGTCCCACACTTCCTGAAAGCAAAGAATCTGCGCGCCCGTCTCTTTGCTTTTTTGAGCTAATTGTTCCAACCGGTTTCTCCAATGGGAAATCCCCCCATGCAAGTAGGCTAGCTGATCGGGGAAACAGATGATATTTGCCGAGAACACTTTGAGCGCGCTCGAAGAAGAGGGCGTTTGTGCCCGTTTTTTATCTGCAAAATCATAGGTAGCTTCTGGATATTCGGAGAGCTTGCTGAGAGCAGCATTGATTTTGACAGATGGGATCGAAGTCGTTTTTTGGTAGGCGCTGAGCACCCCGCGTGTCATGTAGCGTTGCAAAGGACTCAGCGAGGCCGCGTTCATTGCATTTGCCGCAAAGGCACTTGCAAGATCTGATCGTTTCTTCAGCTGCTCAGAGAGCGATTGGCTTAATGCGCTTCTCTTTTCTTCGGCATATTTCTTGACACTGTCTTCAGTCGCAAGAGAATATGTCCATCCCAGTTGGATTTTGAAAGCGAAGAAGTCGTTGCACAAGTGGGACCACTCGCGATAAGCCTCGTCTGACTGCGCGTTTTGGCTGTAGCGGATGAACGCGTCAATTTGCTTGCCTGACGTCTCTTGAAACTGTGCATATTTTTGATCGATGGCGCTCTGAGTGGAGCAGATGACTTCGGTGAAATAGGGGATTGGCATGTTGCTGCAGCAGAGGATACATGCGATGAAAAGGCTGAGTAGTTTCATGAATTCCACCAAAGGTTAACGGACAGTCTCTCAGTGAGTTTAAAGGAAACTTTGCGCCTGTCAAGGAATTTGGATGCGACAGAAAACCCTCTTGCAGAAACATGTGGCGCTGCAACATACTGAATGCAGGTGAATTTGGAGTAACAGTAGATGACTGCAAAATTCTTCATGGGACTATTTTTAGTTGCGTGTGCGCATGTGGCTGCTGTCCATTCTTTTGACGTAGAACAGGTAAAAACTGAGATCACTTCCCAGCTTGCTCAAGAGCTGCGGGGGCATGCAGAGATGCAGCCTCTGCTCCTTCTGGTAGGAGGTTATCCCGGAGCTGGGAAAACAACTTTAATCAATGCTCTAGCGGAGGAGCGCGATCTCGCTGTCGTTTCATGGGATGCCGTGCGCCAAGTGCTTGTGGATAGGCGTCTCAGAGGCTCGCCTCATGACTGGGAGATTATCTCCGCTGTTTCAGAGAATTTATTGCGGATGTGCTTTGAGCGCCGTGTGAGTGTTGCGATCGATGCCAATGCTTATCAAAACAACATCGCGCTCATTGAAGGCATCCTGGAAAAGGAAGGCTATCAAGAGGTTTACGCAGTTGTAAAAATTGCGCTCAACCCTCCGACGGAAACGCTCTTTGAAAGGGTATGCGCTCGAGAACAAAAAGAGGGTCTGTATCAAGGGACGGAGGCTGACTTGAAGAGGGTCTTGGGTTCCCCACTCAAAAGAATTGACCTCAATGACTATGCGCTGATCATCAACACGGAAGAGGTTTCTCTGGAAACGGAATTGAAGATGGTGAATGCTCTGATTGCTAGCATAGAGGTAAAAATGGTGCTTGGGAATTTGATTGCGTGCGAAAAAGGGGAATGTTTAAGGCTTTTGAATGAGGCTCAAGATGCAGAGCTTTGGAATGTTTTTTTGGAAGGGCAAGCCAATCTCTTCTTTGATGCGGAAATGCATTGGGTGAAGAAGTGGCCGTGGTGGCATGAGGCTGAAAGAGTTCTCGAGATCGGAAGCGGCAATGGGGCCTACCTTTCAAAACTCGCTGCGCGATTTCCCGGAAAGCAGTTTCAAGGAGTGGAGCACAATGCCGCCTTTGTCAGTGATGCCAATCAGAAATTTGCCGGCGAGAGATTGTTATTTCAAGAGGGGGATGCAGAAGTTTTTGATTCGCAGCGAGAAGCCTCTGCTGATGTGGTCCTGTTTCGCCTCACGCTCCAGCATCTCAAAGATCCTGTAGCGGCCCTTCAAAATGCCTGGCATTACCTCTCTAAAGAGGGGCATGTTTTCATCATTGAAGCCATTGATGGCGCGCAGAGAAGCTCTCACCCAATCGGTGTGATTAAAGAGACGGTACTACGCGTTGAGCAGCGACAGCGCGAGGGTGGGTGTGGGAATCGACGGGTCACCCTCGATCTGCTCCAGGCACTAGAGGCGGAAGGGTCTGCTTTGGGTGATCTCTATGAAGTGGCGTTTAGCAACCTCGATGCTGAGGGAGAGATTCTCACTGAATGGACGAGACTTCAAGGAGATGTTGAGCGCCGGCGCAGCTTTAACCACTCTCTTCTTTTCCTCACTCTCTTGCATCGCAAATTCCAGGTCCCCGTTGATATTAACTTGGCCTACGATCAGCTCCAAGCCTACCTGGCAGACGAGTCGGCCTGGAGTACTCCAGGCTCTCACCTCTTGGTGCTCAAGAAAATTCTCGCAAAAAATGCGAAATACAAAAAAGTTG
>JAZJZV010000188.1:0-1721 GCA_040389485.1 Chlamydiota bacterium | reverse complement strand
GATCCCTTACCTCTATTCACTGAGGCCCGATGAGTCGAAAGCAGTACGTCATGCATTCCAAGGGTATCACGCCTATTGTAAACTCTTATCGCCTGACAAGTTCGATCACTTGGTAGCAGCTCCTATTATTCGAGCACTTAAAAAATGGGAGGCAGACTCCAAAATCAAAAGACCTTGGATGGGAGAGTGCAAGAGAAGGCTCTATGCCACGATTGAAAAGCCTAAAAAGTTTGAGGCATGGCTATCCAGTAAGGACCTTCCCGCTACGCTGCAATCGGAAATTGCGCACATTGTGCACAACTACCAAGATGCGCCCCCCAAACACGACTTTCAGTTTATTCAACTCTATTGCGTTTTGCTCCAGTCCGATTTTTTCATGAAAGATAAGTTGCCTCTAGGAGCGGTGGATGACTTCTTAAAGAAAGTATTTCCCGTTTTCGACCTGCATTACCACGACTTGATCGAACTACTGCACCTCATGAATTATTCCGATCTTGTCGCCATTCAAAAAGTTTACATTCTCATGCAGCTGCTAAAACTATTTTCTGGCGCAAACCGCACCCCTAGTGCGACACATTACATCTCCAAAGAACTCCATTCCCTGATTGCCATCATCCACTACATCAATGCAAACGATCTTGGCAGCAGTAAAATCAAGGAATTATTCTCTCAAGGGAATTACTCTACCAGCGCATCTTCTATAGCGGCGGAGCTGCTCGATCTCAATGGTGATGCCGTAGCGGTGGAAAAATTTAACAGACTCTTCAATGCAGGAAAATTAGAAGGACTGTTTCCTTCATATCTGGCCAAGTTAACCGGACTCGAGGATGAAAAACATCAATCTGTCATCGACAGCGTGAAAGGAATCGTGAGTTCTGTGTTAAGGGAGACCTATCATGAAGACCGGATGGCAATCGAAAATAGTCCCCAGCTCCAAGCGGCGGCGGCCATCGATCCCGATGCCGTCGAGCGCTGGAAAAACCTTCACTACTCCTACACATTCACTCTTCCAGATGACCCCGCTGTTTACACGATAGAGACATCAACCCATTTTGCGGACACTCTCCTTCTCGGGACCGGTGTGTATGGCAGTTGTCAAAACCTTGTCGGAAATCCCTACAACACCAAATGCATTCCCGGTTTCTTCGATCCCAAATTTCTTCCTCTCTTGATCAAAAAAGAGGGTAAAACCGTTTCGAGATCACTTCTCATTCTCGAGACCACCGAGGAAGCCTCTGGAATCAAATCACTAGCTCTTTATCTCGAGCTCTTTTACACGAAAAATTTGAATCCCCACTTCATTGGAAAAATTGAAGAACTCGCCCTGAAAATCAGAAAAGACATGGGCTACCCCGTCATTAAAGGGTCCAAAACAAAGTTTCCCGAAGGATTCTACGATCCCCACGGCCTGCCCAAATATTCCCCTGGCCCCCCTTATCTAGGAAAGGTGATCTCCCACGTCAATGGATGGGGGCCCTATGAGTTCTCCGATGCATTCGCCATCCAGATCGGCGAAGCCAACTCGGGAATCACCAATGGAGAGTTCATCCTCGAAGGCCACATGGAATACCTCATGCCGCCACCCGCTGAACCCAGCTGCTCCTCTTCTTCATCTACATAGATTGATTGTTATACCGAACATGTTTCAATATAGAGAACAGCCTTATCCGCAAAGGGAAGCATTCTAAGCTGGTAGTGCTCTATCGTCCTTCTTCCCAGAT
>JAZJZV010000187.1:5824-9798 GCA_040389485.1 Chlamydiota bacterium | reverse complement strand
CTTTTTGTTCCGCATTGGCAGAGCTCTCGCTCGCCTTCGGTTTATTGGAATCATCTTGGGCAATTGCCGATGCTGAAAACATCAGAGTGAACGCTGAGAGCGAACATAAGTAACGAACTGACATATGGACCTTCCTAGGTGGCTAAAGCGGTGTCGGAAAAATGCACATGTTAAAAGATATGCTCGATTTTGTAAAATTTTTAGAGCGCGGATTCAAAAGTTCCAGTGCAGAGACGTTCATCAAGAGCGGAAATGGAGGAATGGCACAGCTCAGCCGGAGTTGGACTGAGCTTGCTTCGAGAAGGACTCGAAGGAAGGGTCTTTGCGGATGGGATCGAATAGAGGGTCGAGGAGGACTTGCGGCAGATCGGCAAGACCCTCGCCCATTGCGGTTTGGAGCCAGCCGATGGTAGGTACAGCTTGTTGCATTTGCGCATGGGCGTAGGCGTTGCGCAGTGCAGTTTCGGCGTTGGGCCACGTTTGGAAGCAGGTGCCGCCGAGCTCGACGACGAGAGAAAAATCCTTCTGCTCAAATGCGACTTTATGCAAGAGGCAAAGAGCATCTGTTCCGAGTTCAGAGCGGATCGATTGGAGTAGCGCGTAGGCGTCTTTGGAGTTACCTTTTTCGTATGTCAAAAAGGCCAGGTACTGAGTCGAGAGCTCATAAATCATGCCCCGCTTGGCTTTTAGCCGGATCTTTTCGCACAGATCAAACGCTTCTTGCTTCTGGCCAAGCTGAATCATCTCTTCGGCTTTCTCGAGGGATTGGCGCAGAGTGGGATCTTGATCTGACTCTGAGAGGTGGCGCGTTCTGCGATAGGTGTCGTAGCTCTGGAAAGCGAATAGGAAAAAGAGCGCTCCAATCAGGAAGTTCTGAGAGAAGAAGAAAAAGAGGCTGATCCCCGCTCCCACGACGATGCCGGCAATGACGGCATACTTGAACCCCTTCACTCCAAAGATCGCCTCCAGAATGATTCGGAGCAGCTGCCCACCATCTAATGGCATAACGGGAAGAAGATTGACGAGCGTCCAGAACAAGTTGATCTCGCGTGTCATCGTCAGCATATAACCTGGAAGCCCTTGAGAAAGAGAGGGAATCCTCAGTAGCGCGTCAGCGATAAAGTAGAGCCCCAGGCCAAAGAGGGGGCCGTTGAAAACAATCAGAAACTGCTTCCACAGCTTGAGTTTTTGGCCATCGTGGTAGGTGAGTCCGCCGAGAGCCACGAGCTCGATCCGCGGATTCTGGCCAAAAAGCACAGCTGTTGAAGCGTGGCCAAATTCGTGAATGAGAACGGAGACGAGAATGATCGCTATCCAAAGAAAAGCACCCAAAAGGCTGTGGCTGATCAGAAAACCAATGATACCTGCAAACAGCCAAAACGTGGGATAGATGCTAATGGGAATCCGTCCCCGAAAATGAATCATTTCTTTCCTCTCTGAATCGCCTTTAGCATTGCCTGTCCCATATCAGCGGGAGTCTCTGCGACGAGAACGTTCGCCGCGCGCAGGGCCTCTATTTTGCTCTTCGCATCCCCTTTTCCGCCAGAAATAATCGCTCCGGCATGGCCCATCCTTCTTCCCGGCGGTGCTGTCACGCCCGCAATAAACCCAGCGACGGGTTTCGTGCAGTTCTTTTTAATCCACTCCGCAGCTTCCTCTTCCGCATTCCCTCCGATCTCTCCAATCATTAGGATTGCCTCTGTCTCCGGGTCATTTTGGAAGAGCTTGAGCACGTCGATGAAGTTGGTCCCATTCAGGGGATCTCCTCCAATTCCGACACATGTGCTTTGACCCAAATCCAAAATGCTCGTCTGCCACACCGCTTCATAGGTCAATGTGCCCGAGCGAGAAACGATGCCTACCTTGCCTCTTTTGTGGATGTACCCCGGCATGATCCCGATCTTGCATTCTCCTGGGGTTATCACACCTGGACAGTTGGGACCGACCAAGCGGCTCTGCTTGCTCATGCGCATCACGCGGCTCACCTCGAGCATATCGCGCACGGGAATCCCCTCCGTAATGCAGACGATCAGGGCAACCCCTGCATCTTCTGCTTCTAAAATGGCATCTGCGGCATAGGGAGCTGGAACAAAAATCATCGTCGCATCGCAGTTAGTAGCTTGCTTGGCTTCATAGACCGTGTCAAACACGGGCAGTCCCAAGATCTCTTGTCCCCCTTTTCCGGGAGTTACGCCTCCGACAAATTGCGAACCGTAGAGCATGCATTGTTCGGTGTGAAAACGCCCCGATTTTCCTGAAATGCCCTGGGTAATCACCTTCGTCTTCTTATTGATCAAAATTGCCATCGTCTACCCTCATTTTTTCAGGACTGCACACACTTTTTCTGCCGCTTCCGCTAGGCCATCGGCAGTAATGATCGCCAGTTTAGATTTCTCCAGAAGCTTTTTCCCCTCTTCGACGTTGGTTCCTTCCATCCGGACGACGAGTGGCACCTTAATTTCCATTTCTTTGGCCGCTTCAATGATTCCCTCTGCAAGAGTCGCACAGTTCATGATGCCGCCAAAGATATTGACGAGGATCGCCTTCACTTTCGGATCGCTCAAGATGATTTTAAACCCCGCTGCGACCTTTTCTTTGGAAGCGCCTCCTCCCACGTCGAGAAAGTTAGCCGGCTTGCCGCCCGCGTGCTGAATGATGTCCATGGTCGCCATCGCAAGACCTGCGCCATTGACCATACAGCCGATGTTGCCATCGAGTGCGATGTAGGCCAAATCGAACTCCTTCGCCGCCACTTCATTCTTCGACTGCTGGCTTGGATCGTAAAAAGAGACGATCTCGGGCTGTCTAAATTGCGCATTCTCATCGATGGAGAGCTTGGCATCGAGTGCCCATAGCTTGCCATCTTTGGACTCCACGAGCGGATTGATTTCTAAAAGGGAAGCATCAGTATCGATGAATGCTTTTGCCACTCCATGGGCAATCTGCATTCCTGTCTTGGCCATCTCTCCCTTCCATCCCATGAAGTTGCACAGGCGGATCAGCCGATAGGAGCGCACGCTTCCATCGAGCTCAATCGGGATTTTCAAAATTTTGTCGGGGTGCTTCGCAGCCACCTCTTCGATCTCCATTCCCCCTTCGGGCGAGGCAATCAGAATCGGCTGACCGTTTTCGCGGTCGATGATCGCACCCAAATAGTACTCCTTGGCGATGTCGATCGGCTTGGAGATGATCACCTTATGTGCAACCACTCCTTCTGGACCCGTCTGGTTATTCACCATCTTCATCCCAATCAGTTGCTCTGCCGCTTTGACGATCTCGTCGGGGGTCTTGCCGAACTTGACGCCTCCCGCCTTACCCCTTCCGCCGGCGTGCACCTGGATCTTGACGACAGCCTCTTTAAGCCCCAAGTGCTTAATGACCTTGTCCACTTCGTGAATTTTGGAAGCCACACCATACTCTGGAATCGGAATGTGGTAGCGCTTTAAAATCTCTTTCGCCTGGTACTCATGTGTATTCATGTGTGCTCTCTTTGCCCTTCACTACAATCCCCCTTATCGGATAGAATTCCATTTCGATCAATTGTTTTTTTAATAGGAAAGATGTTTAATTTTCTCAAGACTGGATTTGAAAAGATCAAGAGCGCTCTCAGCAAGACAAGGTCTGCCCTCACTCAGCGCATCCGCTCGCTCTTTGGCAAGCCCGTCAGCGACGAGACGTTCGATGAACTCGAGCAAATTCTATATGAATCTGACCTCGGCTCCCGCTGTGCAGCCTCCTTCGTCGCCCACCTCAAATCAGAGCTTCGCGGCAAGCCCACGAGTGACGTCCCCTCCATTCTGAAGATCTTTCACGACTATGCCATGAAGCTCCTCTCTATCGAGCGCACTCCCTTAAAAGAAGTGCCCACGGGCGAGCCCCTCGTCATCCTCGTCGTCGGAGTCAACGGCAGCGGCAAAACGACCTCGATTGCCAAGCTCGCCTCTACGGCCGCCACGCACCCCAAGAAGGTTCCG
>JAZJZV010000187.1:4855-5814 GCA_040389485.1 Chlamydiota bacterium | reverse complement strand
CTCGGCTAGCAGCGCCAGCGCGCGGGCTTCCTTGCTGGTCACGGGCGGCAGGTCGTCGAGGGATTCGGGGACGGCATGGTGCCAGGCGGCCTCGAAGAGGTTGCACATCAGGGCGTACTGCTCGGCGCTGGCGATACATTCCGAGCCGCCGCCATTGAACAGCTCTCCCACTGGGCAGAGCGCATTGGCGTCGACATCGTCAAGTCCAGCCCAGGATCCGACCCCTCCGCAGTTGCATTCGATGCATTAACTGCCGCCAAAGCCAGAGGTGCTGATGTTGTCCTCATCGACACTGCAGGAAGATTGCAAAATAAAACAGATCTCATGAAAGAGCTCGAAAAAGTGCGCCGCGTCCTCACCAAGGTCGTGCCCTCCGCTCCTCACCAGACGCTTCTCGTCCTCGATGCCACAACCGGCCAAAACGCCATCGATCAAGCGACCCTTTTCCACCAAGCTACACCGCTGGATGGGATCGTCCTCGCCAAGCTCGACGGCTCCGCCAAAGGCGGAATTGTCCTCTCGATCTACCAAGAGCTCAAAATCCCCGTCCTCTGGGTCGGCACAGGAGAGGGCTCTGATGACCTCGAGCCCTTCGACGCCAAGATCTACGTCGACTCCCTCTTCGATCTTGAAGACTAATAGAATCAGTTACTTACGATCGATTACTGAGAAAACAAGACTCAAGTCATTGCAGATAAATCATTCACGCACTTAATTTCAATTATTTATTGACTATTCTATTTTGTTAATATAATATTAAGATAGGAACAATATTATATAAAATAAATAGGAGGAAAAATGTCTATTAGTTCAGATTACACGTTGCAGATGATGGAGCAATCCCAATGGCAGAACCAGACGGCCCGATTGAATCTCGGCGTCACGAACAACTGCACTTCTGGGGCGACACTAAGCTCTCAGATCACTGACCAGGTCAATAGCGTCCTCAATGACCAGCT
>JAZJZV010000187.1:0-4845 GCA_040389485.1 Chlamydiota bacterium | reverse complement strand
TAGCCTACTTCACTTCAAGACAGCAAGCGCCGACGAGTTTGAGAGCCGGCGCTCCCCAATCAAATGACAGCACGATCTCCTCCGCGTTGCGGTGGACAATCAGCGTTGCGGTCCCTTCCGAGTCTTCGGGCAAGGTGATCACAGCGCGCAGCTTTCCTTTTTCATCGATCGCGGGATGCAGTCCAATAATACTATCGTTATAGTAACAACTGACCTGGATTTCCTCTCCAGGTAAAAACCCCTCAGCCGTTAGCAAAAATTCTTCTCCTAAATTCCCCATGAGCTCTAAGTGGACCTTCACGCCCTTTTTCGATTTTGTCTCAATGGGAAATGGCACGACATCCGCAATAATGTGCTCTTCCTTGTCTTCTGAGCGCATGATGAAAGTGAGCCTCTCCCCTCTTTTCACGGGACAGATGGCGTAGGCACCGTCTTCGATCTCTTTGATCGGCTCAAGGATGAGGTGTCCTCGATTGTTGGCGCGGTAGAAAAAAGTCTCAGTATGGGAACCATCGAAGTTTTTGACGAGTAGTTGATAGAGCTTTTCGCGGGGGAACCCCTCTGCGCGCAGGCTGTAGCGCCGAAACGTCATCCCTTGCCACTCGAGCTCTCCCCACCTCTTTTCACAATAAAGGTACGGGTCTACCGCACATAAGATCTGCGTAGCAAACACAAAAGGCGCAATCCATCTCCATCCCATCTCAAACCCCACTATAGTCTCAGCCTATAGGGGATTTCGGGGAATGTCAAGAAAAAATTATCGCCTCGCCAACAGATCGGCGCCAGTAGAGGTGTCCGTGACGCGGATCATCTTATAGCCCTCTTCACCCCGATACTGATGTTTGTTCACATAGCAGACAGCATCGAGCTTACATCCTTTGGAAATGAGGAAATCGACCATCGCCTGGTCCTTATTGATAATTGCCCAATAGAGCGCGTTGTACTCTTGATAGGAGCTATTGATCCCCGTTTCGATCAATTTGCATGGGACATCCACAGTCATAAACGTGATATAATCCATTCTTGACACGCGATAAGTCCAAGGGTATCCACGGTGTTCCTTCCTAAGATGCGATGGATCCGCACCCAACTCGATCAATCGAGAGACGAGCTTCGTGCTACACCCAGACTTCACGGCCAGCTCAATGGGAGCAATCCCTTCTTCGTTGCCCAAATGGATCAGTTTGTCAGAGTCAGAATCCATCCCAAGATATTGCGTCACAAGCTCAATTCCCGGAGTCACTGTTTTTGCCAACTCTGGCCTAGTGTTAAGCAATTGCAAAGCAGCCTCTTCATCCTTGGCTTCGATGGCAGAGTGCAAAGGAGACCATCCCTTGGAATTGCTCTCATGCGTTTTAATGCGCTCTTCCACCCGCTTGTGATTTTCAGCCATTTGAATGGGCTCTTCTATGCGCTTGTGATTTTCATCCTGGATGTGTACATCGGCTTGGAGTGACTTGACCCGGATCTGCAGCTGCCTGCAGCGCGCCAGCGTCATTCCAAAATGGCCCGCAGCCTCGAGCCAATTGCCCGCCTTCCACTCCTTCTGCGACTCGTAGAGACCCAAGAGAGCTTGAGATGCCAAAGAACCCACGGCGAGCTTTAATCCTCCATCGAGGATGAACGCCAAGTACAGGGTGTTACTCGCGATCTTACCGCAGCGCTCCATCACTTTTTCATAATTTTTCATCTTGAGATACATGCCGAGTTGCGCAACGTCGATGACGAGATCGTTAGCCGTTGTAAGCACCATTCCAAATGGATGGGCAATCACCGTTCCCGCAAAGGCTGCCGTAGAAATCACCGTTTGAGCGCACTGATAAGCCGCTTTGTCTGTATCCCCTTGCTTCACGCTTTCCATCAGAGCCGTCACATTAGTGTATAACCGGAGCGCACCCGTGCCGAGCGCTAGAGGAAAATGAAAAGGCTTGTACAAGCTGGCAAAGGGAAGTGCGACGAGAGCGATCCGTTGCGCCATATCGTGTAGGGAGTAATCGTGTGCAGGCGTTCCGAGATCATTGCGGAAGTCGCGATGGAAATAGCCGTTTGGGCTTTCTGGTCTGACTGGTGTTTCAGGGATCATAAAAACTCCGACAATAATTAATCAGATATAATACACAACAATGTCGTTTTGTTCACTTAAAAACATAATTCTTTAACAAAGCAAAATTAAACTGAATTGTTTAACGAGAAGAGCAAAAACTTTATTGACTATGCACTAGCAGAGCCGCTCGAGCCAAAAAAACATTGTTGTTATTCTTTTTTTGTTTTGACATACTCCGCTTGAGTACAAAACCAAGAGAATACGTATGTTGTGGTGTCGGAACTTCTCTCTCTTGTCCCCCCAAATGCTCGCGGAAAAAGAACACCGGGGATTGCTTCTCCAGTTTTTGCTCTCCGATTTATTTGAAGCGGAAAAAGCGTTCAGCAACGGTGCAGATTGGGTGTGGATCCTCTCCTCTCACCCCAGTATGATCCCCTACGATTGGGCGATGAGGACGGGGTATCTCAACAAAGTCCAGGAACATGCGATCCTCTTGAAAGAAAGCTTCCCCGAGCTCCCCCGCAAATTCCAAGCCCTCGAAAGAATCTTAAACAAACACCTCCATCCTCAAATCAAAAACTCTTCCGACTCCTTCTATGCAGTGATCCGAAAGATCTACCTAGCGCTTGAGCCTTTCCTCTTGCTCTGCAAAGAAAATGAGAACCTTCTCTTCTTCTTGTTAAAAAACAAATCGGTTCTCGATAGAATGATGCAGAAGGACTCTCTGAAGGGATTCCTCGCCAAAGCTTATCCCGAGGGAATGGATAAGCTGGGAGAAAAAATGTGCGATCGGTATCATCGGCGTGGATTTTTTTCCCAAATTCCCGAGTTTAAATTATTGCTATCAGATCTTGGCTGATCACGAGGAACCTCTACATGCAAGCTCGACTTTGTACAATTTTTAGCGAGCAGAGGCAAGCGTGCGTAAGCGAATTACTCGCCTATCTCAAAGATCCACTCACCCCGCGCCAGACTCTTTTTTGCACTGCGGAAGAATGGGCTTTCTTTCAGACGCTTGAGACGCCTTCCCCAGAACCCACCCCTGTGTTTAAGGCGCGTCCTCTTCCTGCACGCGTGCCAGACCCCGTAAATCCACCACAGTATTTGCGCCAAGATTTGCCTAAGGAACAAAGTTACGAAGCTCCTCGAAGCAATCAAACACCTGCTCCTCCAGTGGAGATGATTAAAAGCGTTCCTGCATCCCTCTCTCCCGCTTCCGTTAAGCGAGAAGCGCCATCGGGCCAACACGACTTTGCAGAGATCAGAAGAACGCTGCAGAAGATCGCCCCCTCCATCGGAGTTCAGGACGCCATTCCCAGTGATGAAGCAGCTAAAAAAATCTCCACAGCTTACAAAGAAACCCTTCCCGAGATTGAAACAGTCGTTCTTCTCTGCGACGATGGGCAAGAGTGGCTCGACTTTGTGAAATCGCTTGCAAAAGCTGTCGACCAGCATTTGTCCAAAGCCAAAGTGATCCTGGCAAGCCGATTGGAACAGGAAAAGCGGTGGGATCTCTTTATCCAAAAAAATGGGTTCCGTCTCATCATCGCAACACCGGGAATCCAAAATTGCAAAGGGTTCTTGCACTTCTACGAGAGCCTCCCCGCTAAACCGCCCCTTCTTACCCTCTCTGCCGTCTCCCATTACCACAATCAGGAGCACAAGGCGAAGCTGTGGAAAACGCTATGTCAGATGCTCCAAAAATAGTCGCCGAGGTCGCCCTCGACGATGCCCTCCAGAAAACTCTGGACTACCAAATCCCACCGCAATGGATTGGCAATCTCTCGATCGGCATGCGCGTCATGGTTCCCCTGCGCAATCGCAAAAGACAGGGAACGATCGTCACTTTGAAAGAGAGCAGCTCATTTCCAAAGCTCTCACCCATTGCCGATGTGATCTCCGACAAGGTCTTCCTTCCTCCCGACCTCTTTACTCTCGCCAAATGGATTTCTCAGTACTACTGCACCGATTTGAGCAAGGTGATCAAAACGATCCTCCCCTCCAGCGTGCGCGGAAAAGCCAAACCCAAAGAGCAGCTTCTCATCATCTCCAATCTCTCCTTGAATCAGCTCAAAGAAGAGTGCGATACACTCAGGCGCACTGCGCCTCCCCAAGCGCAGGTACTCGATGCTCTTTTGAAGTGCCCGAAAGGAATGCTCCTCTCTGAACTGATGGAAACAGCGGAGGTCTCGCGCAGTCCTATCTCGACGCTGATCAAGAAAAAGATCCTGGCGCTGCAAAAAGTGCAGATCGACCGCTCTCCCTTAGATGGCGAGGAGTATTTTCCCACAAAAGCCAAAATCCTCAATCCCGAACAAAAAGAGACGCTGGAGAAAATCTGCAGTTGCATCGAAGAAAACCGGTTCGAAGTGCGCCTGATCCACGGCATCACAGGCAGCGGCAAAACAGAGGTGTACCTCCAGGCTATTGAAACGGCCCTGCAGCTCAAAAAAGGGGTCCTCTTTCTCGTTCCCGAAATTGCACTCACCTCCCAAATGATCGAGCGGCTCAAAAGTAGATTCCGGGAAAAGATCGCCATTTTGCACCACCGCCTCTCTCAAGGAGAGCGGCACGATGCCTGGCACCACATTCGCTCGGGGAATGCGCCGATCGTGATCGGAGCAAGATCTGCAGTTTTCAGTCCCATTCCCAACTTAGGACTGATCATCGTCGATGAGGAGCATGAAGCCACCTACAAACAATCGGATGAATCTCCCCTTTACCATGCGCGCGATGTCGCCGTCATGCGCGGAAAAATCGTGGGTGCTGCCGTCGTTCTGGGCAGCGCTACGCCAAGTCTT
>JAZJZV010000186.1:6788-9441 GCA_040389485.1 Chlamydiota bacterium | reverse complement strand
GGATTTTTTTTGATTATAGTCGCATGGCAATATTAATCAACGCAGTTTGTGCTCATGCCAAACCAACGCAGAGACGCAGCGTCGCGGGAGGGCAAAGGAAAAAAGGAGAATCTTAGCGACCTGGCGCCTTTGCGTTTTCTCTGACCACTAGTCGCCTTTTTTGTGTGGGTTGTGATATGTTCACCTTTTTTAAGCTTTTTACAGTAGGTGCCGGGTATGGGTATTCAGTTGATGATCATCGCTTCGCTGTTTGTGGCAGCTTCCAACTTTTGCATGCGGCGCAGCATTGACTCGGGAGGATCGAGCAAGGCATTCCTGATGATCCAGCTTAGCTTAGTCTTCCTCGTTGCCGTCCTGCTCAATCCCGTCCGCACAGCCGATTATGCGTGGAGCAACTGCATGGCTATCTTTGGGATTGCCGGCGGATTAATTCTCGCAGCGATGATGATCTTCCTTGGAAAAGCGCTCGAGTCGGGGCCTCCCGGTTTGACATTTGCAGCACTCAATGCATCTACCGTCATGCCGATGATTTTGATGGTGATGTTCTTTGGTGCGCCGTTTGGCTACATCTACACACTCTTCAATGGACTGGGTTCTCTGCTCGTCGTAGCCGGCTTGTTTTGGGCGGGGTGGGGTGCACGCCATTCAGAAAAGAAGGTGAAGTGGACCTCCTTTGTCATCGGTGCATTTCTTCTCCACGTCTTCTTCCTTATCCTCATGCAGTGGCGGGCGCTCTTTATCAACTTCCCCGGAGAAAATGGGCTCTTCCTCTCCTTTGATGTGAGCGATGCTAAGAGCCAGTGGTTTATGCCGATGGTCTTCTTTGCAGCAGCTCTCGTTCAGGTCTTTGTCTATGTGTTCACCCAGAAACGCTGGCCCAACCGCTCCGAACTCCTCTATGGGGTCCTCGGGGGGATCGCCAACGGGGTGGGGACTTTCTTCATGATCCGTTCGACGGAAGTGTCTACGCCTCTGGAACATGCGATGATTTTCCCCATCTTTTCGGTGGCTGTCATCCTGCTCTGCAACCTCTGGGGCCAGCTCCTATATAAGGAGAAGGTCAACTGGGTTGCCAATATCTGTTGCGTTTTTGGGATCCTTCTGGGGACCTTGGACTGGAGAGTGCTTTGGCACTAGTCCGTACCTCAAATGAGATGGTAGTCGTCGCGGGATGATAAAGTAAAAATTTTACTTTTCATGACAGCTCTTACAAAACTTAAAATTACGTTTTTTTGTTTACTTCATTAATAATAAATTTATCACTTAACCGCGTCATCGTATAATGTTTATTTGTGTTTAATTTAATTGCAGATCTCATTAAAATGTGTATAGAGTAATTGTAATTATTAAAAATAACGAGGAGAACATTATGTCATCAGGAACAGATCCTTTAGTATCATCAAGTTTATACCCGGCAACAACAGGCACGTCTACCAGCGCAGGCGGACCCCCTCCTCTTCCCTCTAGAGGAACACTTCAGCGACCCCCCACTTCGAGTGTGAGCGCAGACTCCTATGTTCCCTCTTCGCGTTTTAGCAGCACGCCTAATCCGCTGAGTCATTCTGTGAGCTCCTCCTCTCTGACACTGCCCGGCTCACAATATCAGATCGTTCTTCCCCAAGCGCCGGCCTACGGACCTTCAACACCGTCTGCTCTCTCGACTACTGCTCTGCCCTCCGCAGATCCCATGCAGCTGCCGTATTCTTTTGGGAACTCTTATTCCTTACACTATCCGACAATTCCTGGTGCTCCGCCTTTCATGCCATCTTCGTCATCATCACCTATGGATAGCATTTCTGGATTGCCCGGTTCTACTGACCTATATGGTTTCGAAACCGCGGATCGGGATGCTCCTTCTTTCTACGACGTTACTGTGCTCCATACAAGTCAGTTTCCTACTTTGAGTGAGCTGTTCAAAAGAGAAATATTCTGTCCTGACGGTCGGGTGGCATTGGATACGCGCATCAATAAAATGAGCGTGGAGAGTCGTGAGGCTCTTTCCCAGTTGCTCAATGCGTTCATCGTCCAAATGACTGTATCGCAAAGCAGCAGCACTTCAACGGTGGAAGCAAGCAGCACGGCCCCCTCTGAAGCAGCTCTTGCTGTTTTACTGAGTTTTGATGATTTGACTGATACCTCCCTGTTGAAAGGGATGGCTGTTGGTCTCCGTCGCATCAAAGGCCAGCAGGTGACGGTTTCTTCGCTTCTTGAGAGAATTTACACACTCAAGGAGAGAATTAATCCCAGTACATCAAGCATATTGTCAATGGACAGCGATGATGAGATTGACGCAGGTCACTTCACAGAGGGAACGGATGATCGTCCTCTTTACGCTGACCAAGAAGTTGCACTGATGTTGCATAGCGATAAAGGAAGATTTTCTAGAAAGTTAGGACTGCCAACAGATGCGCAGGGACTCGCCCCATTATACAATGATTTGAAGCAATTGAAGACCTTGCTCACCCTGACAAAGAGTGGAGTGGGATCGCAGCAGGCTCTAGCGGAGTTATACCAGCGAGCAAATAGCGTCAGAGCGAAGATCTGTGCGAATAGCGATCTTTCCCCAGATCAGAAACTTGCTTTGGGAAGATTTGTTGGAGATCAACTCAATTTCATCAAAAATAGATATATGAGCACTGGCATGCCAGCCTCT
>JAZJZV010000186.1:0-6778 GCA_040389485.1 Chlamydiota bacterium | reverse complement strand
TCTGTTTGTGACAGAAATGCGGAAGATGCTTGTTGTTTTAAGCGCAGAAGGAGCAGATAAAAAACTCTCTTCGTCTGATGCTGCTAAATTAGAGAAGAAAATAACCGAGCTCGAGAAACTCGGGGATAAGGTCATCAAGCTCGGTTCTGAGTGGGATGGTTTCATCAATGCTTATGTCGATGCGAAGATGGCAGCTTTCCTGGCGCCTGTTGAAAAGGAGTATCAGTTTTGCGTGGGCCAGCTCGCTTTGATCAAGGTGGCTGAACAGTCTTATACTAAAAATCGAGACGCGCAAATCGCCCTTGGATTCAAAAAAGAAAACCAAAGCGCCTTGGAAGTACTTAACGGTCACATTGAGCGTCAGAGGGCAGTCGTGCGAGATGTGGAATTCGGCGTTCAGCTCCTGGATGCTGCCGGACAGCTGTTAAGCGAAAACTCTTCTAAAATGATGAGTCTCCAATCCATTCCAGAATTGCAGTCGCAAATGATGGCCATCCAGTTTGCCCTTTCTATGCATGTCAAAGAGGTCAACGATGCGCTGAGCGCAACGACTGGATTTTTGGTGGATCTCGTTAATCCTATAAAGCAGATTACCAATGTTCCCCCCATGTTTGGTGCGGTAGTGAGTAGGTATAATCTTTCCGATGAAGCGCACCGCGTGGCCTGTTTCAAAGAGTGCTATTCGACTTTAGTGGATGGGTTTACGTATGAAGTCATGGGCCAATACAAAGTTTATATGGAAGATACGCAGCGTTCGTATCAGGGGCTCTTAGCGCAGAAGAAGCTGTTAGAAGAGCAGCTCAAGGGAGGAAAACTGCCGCAGCAGTCCCCTGCTTCTACACCAAGCATGCCGTCGAGCGGGTTGCACTCCAGTCCTCCGCCCTTTGCTCCTAGTTATTATACGCCGCCATTTAGCACGGCCTATCTCCCCTCTGCGCCCCCTAGCATGAGCACACCTCCGTCTCCCACTCCAGTGGTGGCATTCACTCCGGTGACCCCTCCTGATCACTCGGTGATCGAAAGAGAGCAGCAGGCACGGGTGGCAATTAACACCGTGATCTCTTCTTTGGAAGGGTTCCTGCAGACTCGCTATGATGACCCGAATTTTGCGGAATTGTCCACGCGCTACTACCAGCAGGTAGGGGTGCACAAAGGAACCAAGAACGCAGACAAAGTCTACGCGAAATATGCAGAGATTTTGACCACGCACTTGAACTGGTACCAAGATGGAACGGATGACTGGGCTGAAAGAATGTTCCATTCGACTGCAGCCGCGATTCCAGGTACGGGTGATGTAGGCCGTATGGTCTACTTGCGCCTTGTCGCGATGAAGTGGGCAATGGGGCAAGCAGCTTCGCTGTAATCAGATACGGGCGTTGAGAAGAGATTCCAGCGTCGCGTCGTAATAGGAGATCAGCTCTTCTGCCTTTGGGCTGCCTATCTGTTGCAGCCTTTCATAGAGCCGCAGTGCGTCTGCGCTGCGGCCATGTTCAAAATAGAGAACTCCCAATCGAAAGAGAGCTTCCTGATCGTGGGGAGCAATGTGTATGATCGCCTCATAGGCGCGCATCTCTTCCTGCGGCATCTCGATGCTGTGGTAGAGGGAGGCGAGCTGTGCGTGGACGCGGAGATCCCCTGGAGCGTACGAGTGGAGGATCTTGAGCTCCTCAATCGCATGGAGGGTCGCCGTTTTAAAGAGGTGTCCCATTTCTTTGGAAGAGTAGTGGGGAGAGATCCAGGCGTATTCAATCTCCGGATGGAGTTTGCGGGGATCGAGGTAGAGTTTGGCTAGCGATGCATAGGCGCTCGCGAGGCTCGCATGAGATTGCAGATCGGTGGGTTGCAGCTTGACGAGGTCGATCTGTTCTTTGATGATCATGAGCAAGAGAATTTCTTTCATCTGGTGAAGGTCTTTCCAGTGGGCCCAAGCGCTGAACTTTTCCATCAGAGGTCCCAGAGTCTCGAAAAACGCGGGAAGGGAGTAGTATCTATATTCCAGACCATGAAGAGCGCCAAGGAGTTGCTGCAATGCATATGAAAGAGTGGCGTGGAATTCTTTGGTTCCCTTTTCCATTGGAAAAGCGGCCTGGCAGGACTGGATGAACGCACTGCGCAAATCGATCAGCTGCTGGGGTTTTTTTGCCTGAAGGTAGAACAGAAGGACGAAGTAGGTGAAGGCGGTAAAAAAGAGGGCTGCGAGTGAGAATGCGAAAATCGTGCTTTGAGTGAGAAAAGAGAAGAAGAGCACAAACGCAAACAGCTCGAGGATGCCGATCGATAGAAACGCGACGTTGAACAGGGCGAATTGGCGGGTGATTTGCTTAAAGCCGCTGAGCGCGCGGCTGCAGTCGACGGGAGATTCTCTTTCAAAGCTGTATTCGGTGTGTCTTGCAAAGTGCTCTGATGTTGTCATGGCTCTATCTTATCCCAAGAAAAAATCGCGGTCAATTGTTGTTATTCATAGGGCGTTTGGAGCATGAAATCGATGACGCGTTGCGATACATGCGCTTTTTTGAGATCTGCGATATCTGAGGAGGAGAGGTAGAAAACGCTGCCAGTGGACTGGATGGTGCTGATGATTTTGTCATCAGTCACGCCTGCTTGCGTCATCCGCTTGATGTCCTCCATCGAGAGCTGCCCGTTGCTTTTTTCTTTGGATGGTTTGCGTGGGGATTCCTGATAGGAGGTTTCCTTGCTCGAGTCGACGGCAGCGCCGATGAGAGCTCCGCCGACAGCCCCTGCGGCTCCTCCAATCAATGCTCCTTGAGGCGTTCCGCTGATCAGTGCGCCCGCTCCCACTCCAACTCCCCCACCGACAAGCGCTCCTGTTCCAGCGCTGCTTTCACAGCCGGCAAGTATTGCAGCCGCCAGACTCACTGCAGCTAGTATATGTTTCACGTGTCCCCTTTTTTTACCGGTGTGTTGCAAATTGCCTTTTGTTTTTGCGGAGAAGGAAATAGGCGATGAGGCTGATGATCCCGCTAAAGATGTAGACAGAGTGGATGGAGATGCCCGCGAGCAGGCCGCCGATGACAGGGCTTGCCATGGAGGCAACGGAAACCATCGATTGGTTGATCCCCAAGATGCTTCCCTGTAGCTCTTTGGGGGCTTTGAGAGAGATCGTCGCCATTCCATTGGTCCAGCAGAGAGAGGCAAATCCCACCGAGATAAAGAAGAGTGTGAAAAAAGGGAAGGGGTTGTGGACAAATAGAATGGCACTGAGCAGCACTCCTAGGAAGAGGAGGCTATACATAAGAGTTTGTCCCGGGTGGAACCGTTTAATGAGCGCCCGGTTGACTGCAAAGTTGGTCGTTGACCAGATGAAACCTACGACCATCAGAAAAACGGTGATGAGGGTGATCTGGTAATGGAAGTTCTTAATCATGAAGGTCGGGAAGAATTGCATTGAGCCCACCCAGGCGAGCATGAACAGAAAGTTGATGACATAGATCACCCGCAAGTTCTTGAGTTGGAGCGCAGCGCGGATATTCTGTACGCCGTGAAAAGGGTTGAATCCTCGGTCTTTACGGGCAGGGCGGGTCTCATGATAGAGAGTGATGATGAAGAAGAGGTTGATAAAAGTGAGGCAGGCAGTGATCCAAAAAGGGAAGCTGGGATTGAAGTGAAAGCTGAATTGGGGATCGGAGAGGATGCCTCCTGTGGCAATCGCGATGATGAAGCTCAAACCTCCAATGGCTGCAATAAGCCCGAAATTCTTTGTGCGCGACTCTTCATCAGGGCTGCCGTCTGCAATCGAAGCAAGACAGAGAGTGAGGTTGCCAGCAAATAATCCAGTGCATAAGCGTCCTACAAAGAGAAAGGGCAGGGAGTAGTATAGAATGGCAAGTGCTGTAATGGTGTATCCCACACCTGTACCCAGGATCGAGATCACGAAAGCCTTCTTGCGGCCTGCGCGGTCTGAGTACTGGCCGATGAGGGGCGCTCCAAAAAATTGCGCCAGCGGAAAGCAGCCAATTAAGAGACCAAGCAAAAGAGTCCTTTGGAAGAAGGTCGCGGTCTCTTGGAAGAACAAGTGGCCTGGACTGAGGAAAATCGGCGTGAAAATGGGATAGATGACCGCTAGACCAAAATTGTCGAGAAAGTAGGTCAGCAGAATGGGAAATAGGGAGAGGGGGCGCTGTTTTTTTTCCTTGTGCATAAGCGCCACCATAGTAAAGAGAAATCTGTGTTGTCAAGTTGCTTTTGTATCTCTTGCCGGGAACAAATTCCAAGTTTAAGTGGGTTTTTGGTAGAATCGACTGAAGAGAGAAAGCCAATGCCCAAAGAGAATTCTGAGCTGAAGAATGAAGAGCACCTGCGAGTGCAGCTGACAAGACAGGTGCACAAGCGCCTTGCAAGAGTGGAAAAGCGGCTGGAGCTGCACCGCAATGAATTGCAAGAGTCTGCTAGCTACAATGAGAAAGAACACATCGCACAGATGCTGCAGGCCAATTTCTCCCGATTGAAAAGGGGCATGAAAGAAATTGAGCTCGAGGATTGGGATAGAGAGGGCGAGCGCGTCGTTATCCCTCTCGATCCCGCGATCCCCCCTGAGAAAATTGTGAAGATGCACTTCAAGCTAGTGCGCAAACTCAAGAGGCGCTTGGAAGTTGCCGCGACATTCATTGACCAATTTGAAAAGGAGCAGGCTCTGTGGCTTGCGGTCAAAGAGAAGATTGCAGAAGCTACAGGTAGCGAGGCGCTCAATGTCTTGAAGGAGCAATTTTCTTTAGAGGCCGCCCCGCGCGGCGCTCCCGTGAAAAAAGAGAATGTGGGCAGGCAACCTTACAAGGAATTTTCTACTGTTGCAGGAGAGAAGATCTACGTCGGTAAGAAAGACCGCGACAACGACCACTTGACGTTTTCCTTTGCGCGCGGGAATGATCTCTGGTTCCACGCAGCGGATTGTCCGGGCTCGCACGTCGTTTTGCGCGCGCCCAAAGATCAAGAGGTCAGTGAGGAATCAATCCAAGATGCGATGACCTTGGCTCTTCACTTCAGCAAGGCCAAGAAAGTTGGTTGCGGAGATGTGACATGGACGCAGTGCAAGCACATTAGCAAGCGCAAAGGCGACCCGCCCGGGCGCGTCAACGTCAGCAAGCACAAAAATACGTTCATCAAAATCGACGAAAAAAGGCTCAAGAGGCTACTGAATCTACCTACTCTCTAACAGTCTCTAAAGCGGTAGCCCACTCCCCTGACTGTTTCGATCCAATCGAAATTGGGGCCCAGTTTTTTGCGCAATGATGCGATGTGGACGTCGATGTTCCGGTCGACGATGAAGGCGTCGTCGTTGTGGATATCGTCGAGCAGGTGGTTGCGGGTGAGAACCTTTCCTCGGTTAGCCAAGAGGCGGCGCAGGATGCCGAATTCAGAGAGAGTGATCGTCATGATCTTATCTCCCTTGCGCAGCAGGTAGCGCTCCACTTCAAGCGTGAACTCGCCGAAGGAGAGGATTCTAGGCGATTTCTCTGGATCTTTGCTCCGGCGCAGAACGGCTTTGATGCGGGAGAAAAGGATTTTGGGAGAAAAGGGTTTGGCGACGTAGTCATCGGCGCCGAGTTCGAGACCCAGCACCATATCGAGCTCTTCCCCTTTCGCCGTTAAGATGATTACGGGAATCGCCCGCAGTTCAGGACTGCTTTTGATCTTGCGACAGACATCAAATCCATTTTGTCCCGGAAGCATGATATCTAGAATCACGAGGTCGGGCTTTTCCCTTTCGATCGCACGAAAGCCATTGATCCCATCGACTTCCACGTGCATCTTATATCCAGAAGCTTCTGCCTGGAGTTTAATGAATGCGGCGATGTCTTCCTCGTCCTCGATCAGTAAAATGCGCTTTTTATGACTCATGTCTTAATCCTCAGCCTGAGGGTTTGCAGAGCTCACACTATCTGCAATTCCCTCACCATTTTCACCATTTTTTTTTAGAAAGTCCAGAGAATTGCTTTGAGCACTCTATTGATTTGTTGATGCTTTGCCGACATAGATGATCTGTTGGGGATAATCGATGTATATTTGACGCGTTCGCATGAAGTCCATGCCAAGAACGCCGTCTACTTCCGTCAGTTCATCGGCAAGATTGAAACAGTATAGGTCCTGGGAGCCGAAGTCTTGACCTCCCATTTTGAACTGGGATGAGGAGAATGCTTGCAAGCCTTCTTCCTTTTCCTGGAGGTTCAGGTGATTGATAAGCGAGGAACGGATCAGGGTGAGAGTAGAGCCTGTGTCGAGCATGAAATTTTTAGATCCGAGATCTGTTTCTATGGAAAGTACGAGGCCTGCCCTGGTGACTTGAAAGGGGACGCATGTCATGGCTTCGAGGGGAGCGCCCCCCTTTTTTAAACGCTTCGTGCTATTGGTCAGGATCAATTGGGAATGAGGGAAATCCAGAAATAGGTTGATTCTCTTTAAAAGAGGTCTTCCAATCGATCCCAAGGGCCGATGGCTAGAGCCCTCTACGAGGGAAGTTTCCAGAAAAAAAGAGTCCTGTTGTTCATCAGCTAAAACCTCGCTCATAGAGATTGAGCCAATCTGGATTTCAGGAATGAGATAGCGTGCGGATTGGTAGGAATTGCCTTTGAGATCCAACCAAACCGTGGATCCATAACTCGTTTTTTCTGTGTGCTGTAGGATGTTTTGATCGAGGATGAGAAAGTTGACTGAACCGAGGTCTAATTCCAGAGGATAGCTGTTCCCGTTAATCTTAACTGGCGCAATCGGGCACTTGGCCTTTCCATATGTGATTGGAACACAGGTATAGTCGTCTTCTGGG
>JAZJZV010000185.1:0-11722 GCA_040389485.1 Chlamydiota bacterium | reverse complement strand
CGTTTCCTTTCTGGACCATCGAGAATACTAAATTACGCAATCCTTTGGCCTAAAAAAAGATTTTTCTATAGAATCCGATTAGTATAGGAGTCACTTCTGCGGGGGTGAATCGATAGAAAAAAGTATTGGATGAATACAAACTCGAATAACAATAACCATACGGTTTGGCAAAAAACGCTTCTGACGATGGCAATCGCCATCTCTGTTGGCGAATATATCGTATTGATATTCAGAGTCTTAGGAGCAACAATCCGCCGCCCTCCTCATTTTAGGCTCATCCTTCAACAACTCTACGACGTCGGGGTTTCATCGCTTCCTGTTGTTGCGATTACCGGCTTTTCAACGGGACTCGTGCTAGCCGCCCAGTCTTTCTATCAGCTATCGGATAAAGGGCTCGCTTCCGTCACAGGACTGATGGTTGCCAAAGCAATGATGACAGAACTAGGACCTGTTCTGACCGCATTCATGGTGACAGGACGCGTGGGAGCCGCGATGTGCGCAGAACTTGGCACGATGAATGTCACCGAACAGCTCGATGCTCTGCAAACGATGTCCATCAATCCCAACCGCTACCTGATTGCTCCCCGGTTCATTGCAGGCATCTTCATGATGCCCCTGCTGACCGTTTTCAGCATTGTGATGGGGATCTATGGCGGTTACCTCATCTCCGTTTATTTCTTTGGGATGGCGCCAGGCGCTTACTACGACCCCATTCCCATTCACGTCACCTACTTCGATCTTTTTACCGGCATCGTCAAAGGATTTATCTTTGGCATTTTGATTTTGACAATCGCCTGCTTTAAAGGAATGCGGACGAGCGGCGGCGCTGCAGGCGTCGGCAGAGCCACGACAAGTAGCGTCGTCATCACCTATTGTGCAATCCTCTTCACCAACTTCTTCATCACAATGGGGCTCAATATCCTCCACGACCAAATCTCCAGGTTCCTATGATTACAATCAGAAACCTTTGGAAGCGATTTGGTAAACTGCAAGTAATGGCAGGACTCGACCTCGACATCAAAGAGGGAGAAACCCTGGTGATCTTGGGACCATCGGGGATTGGAAAAAGCGTTCTACTCAAGCACATCATTGGACTGCTCAGACCCGACGAAGGGACGATCGAAGTCGATGGCATGATGATCACTGACCTCAGTGGGAGCGAAATCTATAAGTCGATCCACGACATGGGAATGCTCTTCCAAGGAGCTGCCCTTTTTGACTCGATGAACGTGGAAGAAAATGTGGGGTTTTACCTCAGTGAACACGGCGATCCCCAAACGGGAAGGAAATTCACAAAAAAAGAGATCGAAGAGAAGGTCGCCTACGCATTGGAGCTGGTGGGTTTGAAAGACACTCAGAAGAAAATGCCCTCAGAGCTCTCCGGAGGAATGCGTAAACGCGCAGCTCTTGCCCGCATGATCGTCTATCGCCCCAAAATCGTCCTCTACGATGAACCAACGACAGGTCTTGACCCCATCATCGCCATGCAAATCAACGAGCTGATCGTCAAGACAAAAGAAGAGTTGAAAGCAACGAGCATTGTCGTCACACACGACATGTTTTCCGCGCTCTATGTGGGGGATCGGCTGGCGCTCATCCGCGATGGGAAAATTGCGCACATCGCCACTCCCGATGAATTTTTGAAAATCGATGATCCCCTGATTAAGTTTTTATATTGTACCATCTCCCAGGATCCCCGAACGCTAAAGGAGAAAAATCACCATGCGTGAACAAACCAGGAACATGTTGATTGGCATCTTTGTGATCATTGCATGCGCATTGATTGTCTGGCTCATTCTCTTCCTCAAACCAGCTGTAGGAGATGGTAAACAGACTTTGTTTCTTCGCTTCTCCAACATTAACCGGATCAATGTGGGTACGCGCGTTCTCTTTGCTGGAAAGCCCGTGGGAGAAGTCGTTGCTATCGACGAGATCTACGATGCCAGAGAAAAACCGCAAAGGGATGACCTCGGACAAATCTACTACTATCAATTGACTCTGAAAATCGACTCCCACATTAAGGTCTACAATACTGATGAGTTCACCATACAAACTTCAGGTCTTCTCGGTGAAAAATCGATCGCCATCATCCCCAAAACCCCTCCCAAAGGGATCACGCCGCGCCAGATCACCACGCAACCCGTGAATGCCGAGTCGGTCGACCCGCTCGAAAACGCCTTTAATGACCTATCCTCCCTCGCAAAAAAGATGCAACAGTCATTTGACAAGATCAACGTCTGGATCGATAAAAATGGAGACTCTCTTGGAGAAGCGATCTGTTCGTTCAAGAATGCCATGAACGAGGTGGATACCGCCGTTCATTCTATCAATGATCTCAAATTGATCCCCGACATCCAGCTAATGGTTCGCAATGCCACAAGTACCATCTGCGATATTAAAGATGCGATCCGCCAGCTCAATGAAGGAAAAGTATTCGTCAATGCCGGTGAAATGATCTGCAACTTCAAAGACGCTTCACACTCGATCAACCTGATCTCCAAAAACATTGCTAGCGGCAAGGGAACTCTTGGCAAGCTAATCAATTGCGACGAGCTCTACTACCGCATGAGCGCGGTCATGAGCAAGGCTGACACTCTGATGAATGATGTCAACCACTACGGCATCCTCTTCCACCTCAACAAGAGCTGGCAAAGACAGCGGCTGCAAAAGATCACTGAGCTCAATGCTTTGAACACACCGAAGGGATTCAAGAACTACTTTGAAGGCGAGGTCGATGAGATCAATACCGCCATGGCCCGCATCTCCATGCTTATTGAAAGAGCGCAGACCTCACCGGAAAAAGAAACTATCCTCAGCAATGACCAGTTCCGCAAAGACTTTGCTGAACTCCTCAGACAATCGGAAGAGCTCTCCGATAACCTGAAGTTGTATAACCAGCAGCTCAATAAAGCGGTGGAATGAGATGGAATCGGTCCCCTATACGCAAATCACCAAGGGCTCTTTTCTTATCGCCAGCCCCGATATCGACGAGGGAATCCACTTCCGCAGCGTCGTGATCATCTGTGAGCACAGCACAGCAGGCTCCTTTGGTCTCATCATCAATAAAACTCTAGAAGTGGAATTGCCTCCAGAAGTGATCAATACCAAGGAGTTCGTGAACCCCAACGTTCAGATCTGCGCCGGAGGCCCGATCCAGCCCACCCAAATGATGCTCCTGCACTCCTCCGACCGGATTCCAGAACAAACTCTTAAACTTTGCGAAGGCGTCTATCTCGGCGGAGATCTCCACTTCCTCCAGGAAATGGTCGCCGACGCCAATGGCCCCGCCGTGCGCCTATGTTTTGGTTATTGCGGATGGAGCGCCGGAGAACTCGAGAGCGAGTTTCTGGGAGGAGAATGGTTTTTGCACCCCGCTAGCGCCAAACACGTCTTTGAGACCCCGCCTGAAAAGGTCTGGCAAACGATCCTGCGCGAGATGGGCGGCAAGTACGCCACTTTGTCGATGATCCCCGAAGATCTCAGCCTGAATTAATTTTTCCTAGCATAAGAATTCATCCAGTTCTAGAATTCGATTTATGTATAGAGAATTCATCCCTAAATCCTACCTTTATTTGCGATCTGGCTATAGTACCGGCACATTAAAGAAGGATCTGATTGCAGGGATAACGATTGGCGTCATTGCTCTGCCACTGGCCATGGCCTTTGCCATCGCTTCGAATGCCTCCCCTGAACAAGGGCTGATCACAGCCATCATCGCCGGCTTTCTGATTTCTGCCTTTGGGGGCAGTCGCGTGCAAATCGGGGGACCGACGGCGGCTTTTGTAGGGCTCGTCTATAGTATCATCCAGCGCAATGGATATGAGGCCCTCGCTACTTCCATGCTCATTGCTGCCGTGCTACTTGTGCTCTTTGGTCTCTTTCGTTTGGGTTCGTGGATCAAATACGTCCCGCATCCCCTCGTCATGGGATTTACGACGGGGATCGCGCTCATCATCTTTTCAACGCAGATAAAGGATCTCTTCGGTCTCGACATGGGCACCCCGCCTGCAGATTTCGTGGCCAAGTGGCGAGCCTATGCTCTGGCTCTCCCCTCGTTGCATTGGCCCACAGCGACACTCGGCGGAGGCTCTCTGATCACAATCCTCTTCATCCGCAAGTATATGCCGAAGCTCCCCTGGGGAATTGCCGCCATTGTCCTGGCTACCCTATGCGTCTATTTCCTCCAGCTGCCCGTCGAAACAATCCACAGCAAGTTTGGGCAGATCCCCTCGAGGCTCCCTTTTCCCTCTTTTCCCCATTTGGGCATTCCCGCTGGAAAATTCACTGAAGTCTTCATGGATGGGGTTGCGATCGCTTTCCTAGCGGGAATTGAGTCGCTTCTCTCTGCTGTTATTGGAGATGGGATGATCGGCGGTAGACACCGCTCCAACTGTGAACTTATCGGGCAAGGCATCGCCAACTTTGGCTCGCTCCTCTTTGGCGGGCTCCCTGCAACTGGTGCCATCGCTCGCACTGCAGCGAATGTAAAGACGGGAGCCCAAACGCCCGTCGCTGGGATGATCCACGCCCTCACACTGCTTCTCATCGTCTATTTTTTAGCCCCAATTGTGAGTCAGATTCCCCTGGCTGCCCTTTCCGCAGTGCTAATTGTCGTGGCATGGAACATCGGCGAATTCCGCCATTTTTTTCACCTCTTCAGAGCGCCAATGGGGGACGTCGCCATTTTGCTCACCGCATTTCTGCTCACGGTTTTTGTGGATATCACCGCTGCAATCTCATTAGGGATGATCCTCTCTTCGTTTCTTTTCATGAAACGGATGAGTCAGTTCTCAAAGACCGTCCCCCTCACTACAGCATTCCATGAGCCCAGCGTGGAGTTTCCCGACCGGAGCGATCCCGAGGGCATCAACCATAAAACGGTGCCGCCTGGCGTTGAGGTGTACGAGATCCAAGGTCCGTTCTTCTATGGGGCGGCTGATATGCTCAAAGACCTCTTGAGCGATCTGGAATTGCCTCCTAAGGTATTTATTCTTCGGTTGCGCAATGCACTCTTCATCGACGCTTCAGGGATGAACGCCCTTCTCGAGTTCAGCCAAAAGTGCAGCCGTGAGAAAACGATTTTGATCCTCTGCGAAATCCATGGACAAACGTCAAAGGATTTCAAGCGGTTTGGATTGATCGAGACCATCGGAAAGGATCGCATCTTCAAGACAATCGACGAGGCCCTTCGCGAAGCAAATCACCTCAATGCTCGGTCTCTCTCACCTTGAGTTCTTTGAAGAAACTGAGTTTGAACAGCTTGCTGAAAGTACTTAACACCTTGTCATGGTGAGCCTCGAGCTCAGCGCCCACAGCTTCCATGGCGCTCACTAAGCGGTTGAATCGCTGGATGTCAATTGCCCTCTCTCTCACGGTAAGAGCAGCGGAGTAGATCATCCACAGAAGGAAATCCTTTTCCTCCTTTTTCCAGGCAGGACCATCGTTCATGAGACGCAGGAAGGCAAAGAGCTCAGCGCTCGCTGCAGCGCTAGTGTCCACTCCATCTTTACAAGTGAAGCTCAATGTGTCAGGCTTGTACATTTCGATGATTTTGAGAACAAAGAGATTGTAGAAAATCTCGATGAAATCGAGACGGTTTTTCCGCAGCAGCGTTGGCTTGCTTCCAAAAAACTCTCGGTGGATAAGCGGCATGGCCCGATCGGCAAATGCCAAGAGCTCCTCTTTATTGATTCCCTGGGGAAAGTGGAATCCGCATTGCTCTTCGCTAGAGATCTGCTCTTTGAACTGTTGAATGAAAGCATCGGACTCATTGATATGCAGGTAGTGGGAGGACTGCCAGTAAAAATCTGTATTTTTTGCCAAGGTGACGATGGCTGTAGAATCAGCAAACTCGGCGCTCTTTTGAATCTCCTCAATCGCTACACACCGCGCATGCTCTTGCCAGGAGGTGCGGTCCTGCAAGTTCACGAGCAAGTGACGCTGCCCTCTGCCGTGAGCAGAGAGAGAGCGGAGAAAACCCATGAATTCCTCAATCACATTGGCCTTGTTGATCACGGTTTGCCCTGTGGGGCTGGGGATGCGGACGCAGCTGATATGCATGTCATCATTGACGAGTGTGAAGAGTTGGCAGGAAATGTTCTCCTGAGCCACGGGATCAAAACCTGCGATCTCAACTTCTTCTCGGAAGGCATCCACTGTCTTCATCAAAGGACCATTGGGAAACTGCTTGAGCAAATGGCGGATTTCCTGGTCGTTGTCAAGCAGCTGATTCCAAACACTGAGAGGACTTGAGGTCTGGGAACGGACGATGCTTCCCTTTCCCCCTCTTTCGATGAGATGGTGGATAAATCCCACCATGTCCCGTCTAGAGCCTACGCGCAAAAAGAACGAGGTACACAGCACGTGAGTTAGATTGATCAAAGCATTGAAAAACCTCTCCGTGTTACTGGGAGGAAATGAGACAAATCGGTTGTATTCTTTTGAAGCAAGAGCCTTTCGCAAATAGTGATGGAAATCAGCGTAATAACTGATCGCGCTTTTTCCGCTGCTATTTTGCATTAAATTCCGTGGGTTTGATGCTAGCATCAAGGCCATGAGAGACTTACTAATACACGCAGCAAATTCCATATCGCGGTGTTTGAGCGCTTCCTTGCAAAAGTCATCCACATAGGGAGAGGCTACGTGTAATATGTGCTGGGCTGCATAGTGCAAATCCCTGTCCTGCATCACTTTAATGCGCAAGAAAGGATCTTCCTCGACCGAGTCGATCATTAGCTCGTCAAATTGGCCCACCAGACGGATGTGTCGCAAGAGGTTTCTGTGAAAAAAGGGACGTCCATCCTCTTTGGTAATAAAAAAGAGTTCGTATTCATTGTCGCGGCGCACTGTCTCGAGGTCTTTAAGCCCCTTTCTCTTGATGTCAAGCAGCTCTTCTTCTGTCTCTGTCCCCCACTCATCCTTCCACTTCTCCTCGGTCTCAGGGATCGCCTGATAGCGCTGAAAGACCTTGGTCTGATAAAAGTGCATCAAATCTTTAAACTCTTTGAGTTCTTTGACGCTGCCTGCCTTCTGAGGACCCTTGAACATTTCGGTATATTTGTCCAATTTGTCTGCCGCTTCATTCACAAGAAGGATGATCGCCTGAATGGCTTTCTGGGTATCGATGTCGCGCAGCTGTCCCTTATCTTTTTCATGCAAGCCCTTCAAATACTTAAAGACAGCGCTCAAAGTGTCCTTCACCCTCTCACGGTTATAGACAAAATACTCGGGGTCATGCCAGGAAAGCGTTTGCATCTGCTCGCTAATCTGCTCTTCTGTGAGCTCTTGGGCATGCACGCCCTTGACGGGAGCGGTTAGATCGATCTCTGCCATGTGAGAGAGATTGTCGACAGCTTCCATTACGGAAATCTCTTCTTGACCCTTGCGAAACAGCATATAGCCTCTTTTATTATAAACGCGTCCCTACATTTATTATTAAACTGATAGATTAATTAATCAATTAATTTCGAGTTGTTAGAATTAATTAAATTAATTTAGAAAAATTATTAAATTAATTAATATAAAAATGTCTGTTCGTAAGTGATTGAATTAGAGACTTTGAATCAATTTGAGGAGAGATCCCGCAACAAGAGCTGATCCGGGCAGCGTGAAGATCCAAGCAATCGTCAGTTTTTTGAATATTCCCCAGTTAACCTTCTTCGTTCCCTTGGAGGCTCCCACTCCTGTGACGCTCCCGACGATCATGTGCGTCGAACTGATCGGCATCCCCAAAAAGCTAGCGGTTAAGATGACGCAAGAGGCACCGGTTTCCGCGGCAAATCCTTGGATTGGTTCAAGTTTGGTGATCCCAAAGCCCACCGTCCGGATAATGCGGAATCCCCCTGTCGCCGTCCCCAGACCCATCATGAGAGCGCAGGCAAGGACAACCCACAAAGGAATATGGGGCACGGTAATCACCTGGGCAGCAAAAAGTCCCAGGGTGATGATCCCCATGCTTTTCTGAGCATCGTTGAAACCGTGAGATAGAGCAACTAGGCTCGCGGAGGCCACCTGAAGATGGGCAAACAGCGATTTCTTTTTCCTAAACCGCGGGAGTTTCAATAAAGCCTTGAGCCCCTTCATCAGAGAGTAAGCCAGAACAAACCCAGCTAGTGGAGAGATGACCATGGGAATCATCACCTTGTAAATGACTCCATTCCAAATGACCATTTCAGGACCTTGACTCACCCAGACAGCACCCACCATTCCGCCGACAAGAGCGTAGGAGGAGCTGCTCGGGATGCCCCAATACCAAGTGAGCAAGTTCCAAACGATGGCTCCCACCAGTGCGCATAGAACCGCCATCTGACTAGTGAACTGGGGATCCACGAGGCCTGTGGTGATCGTTTGAGCGACCCCGCTGATTCGCGTTGCTCCCAAAAAATTGAGAAAAGAAGCGAGCACAATCGCCGTCAACGGCCTAAGTACCCGTGTGGCGATGACTGTTGACACGACATTAGCTGCATCGTGAAAGCCGTTGGTGTAGTCGAACAGCAACCCGAGCAAAACAATGAAAATGAGGATCTCATACGACATATATACCTCGAGCCATTAGGTTTTGTGAATTTGTGCTACAATCTTTTTCCGCATGGCTTAGCGTTCGCTCTCGCCAGCTGGCAGGAAGATGGCTTCGAGCTCCACGCGTTGCCACGCGAAAAAACCTTGGGCACAAATTCACAAAACCTAATGGCCCGAGGTATACTCATCCATACGAGAAGGTGCTGAATTATTCAATTACAATTCTCTAGTGGACGTAAACAATTAAAAAAGGTAAATGGAAGAATATTGGAACATAATGTGAGAGCTCTTCTATGCACAAACTGTTGAAAAACGTCGTAACTACTTCTCTTTTTACACTGCTGTTTTCCAGCGCTTTTGCTGCATCGCAGGAAGAGCCAGCTCCCAACCCCCAAGGGATCCAAGTCGTTCTGGTCGATCCCACTCCAGACCCCAACGTGGTCGAGACCAAAATCCTCTTCCCCAAAGAGGGCGAAATCAAAAAATCTTCCCCCATTAAAGGGCAGATCCGTCTAGATGGCATCGCCCTGGGAGTCGACACAGAAGACACACCCAGAAGAAATGAGGTGTGGAACGACCCCGAGGGACAAAGCCTTCACATTTTCATCGACAACCAGCCCTATTTTTCCGTGAATGAGGCATTCATCGACGCTCTTGATGACGTCGAGAACTACTTTGATCAACGCGCCGACTTTGAAATCCCCTTCAAGTTGCAGCCCGGTATGCATGTCATCCGCGCGTTTCCCGTCCGCTCATTCAACGAAAGCATCAAATCCGATCAGGCATTCACAGCAAGCATCTTCTACTACCAAACTAAGAAGGATAGCTCCAATGTGGATCTCTCCAAGCCCTATCTCACCTACAACGAACCCCAGGGCGAATACGACTATGATGAGAAAAAAAACCAGCCAATTCTCCTCGACTTCTACCTGAGCAACTGCAATCTCTCCATGGACGGCTATAAAATACGCCTGACAATCGACAACGAAGTCCAGCGCAACCTGACTTCTTGGCAGCCTTACTATATCTATGGGCTCAAGAAAGGGATGCACCGCATCCGCTTAGAGCTTCTCGACCCGCAAAACAAGGTCGTCCCGGGCGTCTTCAACGACGTTCAGCGCACCATTGTCCTGAAGTGAAAAAACGGACTGCCTTTTTCACAACCCGCTCCTTTTAAAGAGTGTTAAAAATAATTTATAATATATTTTTATATATAATAACTTATTTATTTTAAATTAACTATATAATTACGTATAATTAATTAAAAAGGCTTAAAAATGGCGTCAACATCAATTCAAACGGCATCCACTGCCGCTGTCCTACAGACTGAGATTCCTGGACCGCATTCGCAGCGCTTGCAAGCGGCCTCTCATTATCTCACTGAAACAATCCTGTATCCCACTATTAAACAACCACTTCAGAAATGGTTCTTTGAAAACACAACTCAAACGCTCTGTCGTGGTATCGATTTTTCCGATCGGAATGTCACTCTATTGATCACTGGATATGTACAAGAAGATGGGTTGGGCGACTGGGCACTCATGTTGCACGCCGCCCGAGTGATCCAAGAAAAGTTCCCCTCTTTTAAAATCATCATCGGCGCTGAAGTGCAAGGTTTGAGTACGCGCAGAGACCGATTTACATCTGAGGAAGTGACCGCATTCGTATGGGGAGTAAAGGACAAACGGATGGGAACAGTCAACTTTGAAGACCCTGATCGGGATCGCATTGAAAGGGACAAATGCATAGAAGCGGCATCACGTGCAACGATGGTGATAGAGCTTCCTCACACCTCTCAAAATAGCTCAATCACATTTGATAGTGTGGCGATCCCGACAGTGCGCATCTTCGAATCCGGCGCCGTTGCAGCGGATCTAAATACCCTCCTGCACATGAGAGAGAGTGCTGCACCCTTCGGATTGGGAGTTTCCACTTTTGAATCGGGTCTCATTTGGAAAGCTCCTCTAGAATCCGATGTAGAACTCTCCTCTCTCGAGGATGAGTGGCTCAAAAACATTCTCCTGGACTCCTCTCGAGAAGACCACATCCTCCATTTTGGCTACCTGCATTATGCCTCTGTGCATTTCATTGCGGCTTGCATCGCTGCCGACGAGCACAATCCTAAAGGGACGATCGATATTATTGTCTCTGACAACTTCTCTAATCCTGAAAAGATCATTTCAGCTATTCAATATTTGGAGTGTTTTCCCGAAATCAAAGAAATCCAGGCGTGGAAAAAAGACTCTATTGATAAAACAACCCTCTATACTTCTGCTATAGAGAAAGGGATCTCGATTCGATTGATCAACCCTTTTCCAATTCCCAATAGAGATATGCATAAGCTCATCGTGTGCTCTTCGGGCTTCATAGGATGCACCGGAGAGGTTTCCCTTGCCGAAGTTCTATCGTACAAACGGCTTCCCTTTTATGAGGTGCGCGGATTTAAAATGCCCTTTCTGAAATCGCTCACTCAAATTGCCCGGGAGCAAAAGACAAATCGATTTTCTCCGCTTGTCCAATACTTAGAATTGTTGGAAAGAGGTGCCTATCAGCTGATACCAGAATATGTAAACGACCCAGCGTTATTCGAAGAACTCAATCAGTTTTGCACCCATCTAAAAAAAGAATACGATTTTAATACATTTCTCACCGACATCGTCATGACGCGTTTAGGAATGCATTTTTTCCCCAAACTCAAAGAAATCAGAAACGATCTCTTAGAGGCTTTCCTAAAAAACGAAAAGACTCTTTCTGAATGCTATCAAGAGATCGAACGATACTGCGACCAGTTTGATTTTGTGAATGTTTAGGCAAGACTTTCTGCCAGGCCTAGATGTGGAGATCGAAGCTAACTTACTACAAGTTAGTGAAATCGGACATCCAAATCCAGGCTGAAAAGATGCCAAATAAATTCCAAATAGCAAACTTAGAGCAGTTTATTTGCGGTTTATTGAAGCGCGCTCTATGATATAGCGATGTTCAAGAAAGCGATAGGGCTGATCTTTTTTGTGCTACTGGCCGTGTATGCAAAGAAATTTTGCTATCGGCAAACAGAAGGCTTTGCCCTTACTAAAATTCTTTCCGACCTTTCCCCCAGAAAAGAATGGGCGGTTGATCCCTTAAAGCCAGATGAGAACGAGGCCGTGCTCAGGCTGCTAGACCAGCCCTACCACTACCTGGCCAAAGGTGCTCAGTCGTTTGTCTT